>NZ_JBFAXL010000012.1:0-181084 GCF_040680795.1 Streptomyces sp. NPDC051976 | reverse complement strand
GCGGCGCCCCCCCCGGGGGGCGCCCCGCCCGGGGGGGGGCCGCCGGGGGCCCGGGCCCCCCCCCACCCCCGGGGGGCGCGTAGGCAGCGGCCTCGCGGGTCGCCCGGGCGGCTCCCGCGGCAAGGCGACCCGCGGCAGCGAAGTCACCGGCTTCCCCGGCAGTGTCAGCGGTGCCCACGCCATCGGCGGCGGGGCTAGCGGCTATGACCGGCGTCACACCGCAAGCTGTCACACGGCGGCACGCTCGCCCGTCCTGACCCCGTAAGCCGCACCGCCGAGAAGTCCGCTGATCGAAGCAGGGAGTCGTCATGCGTGTAGTCATCGCCGGAGCCACCGGAGTCGTCGGCCGCCAGGTCGTACCGCTGCTGGTGGCGGCCGGGCACGAGGTCGTCGCGCTGTCCCGCAGGGCGGGAGCCGATACGGGGAAGGGGGCCGTCCGTACGGTCGCGGTCGACGCGCTCGACCAGGCCGCGCTGGGGGCGGCCGTACGGGACGCGAAGCCGGACGCCGTCGTCCACCTCCTGACCGCGATCCCCGCCGAGATCAACCCGCGCAGAATGGAGCGGGACTTCGCGCTCACCAACCGCCTGCGCACCGAGGCCACCCGCACCCTGATCGAGGCGGCCTACGACGCGGGCGCCGGCCGCTTCCTCGCCCAGGGCCTCGCGTACGCCTACGACCCGGCGCCCGCCTCCGCGGGACCCGCCGACGAGGACGCGCCCTTCTGGCGGCACCCGCCCAAGCCCTTCGTCACCACCCTGGACGCCCTGCGCACCCTGGAACGCCTCACCTCCGCCGCCGACGGCCTCGTCCTGCGCTTCGGCCACCTCTACGGGCCCGGCACCGCCTACGACCCGGCCGGCGGCTCCACCATCCGCGCGATCCGCGCCCGCAAGATGCCGGTCGTCGGCGACGGCGCCGCCACCTTCTCCTTCACCCACACCCACGACGCGGCCACCGCCGTACTCGCCGCCCTCGCCCACCCCGACGCCAAGGGCGCCCTCAACATCGTCGACGACACCCCCACCCCCGCCCGCACCTGGCTCCCCGCCCTCGCCACCCTCCTGTCCGCCCCCACCCCCCAAAAAGTCCCCACCCTCGCCGCCCGCCTCGCCGCCGGCCCCTGGGCCACCGCCTTCCTCACCCAACTCCGCGGCGCCACCAACACCCGCGCCAAGTCCCTCCTGACCTGGACCCCCCGCTACCCGTCCTGGCGCGACGGCTTCACGGCCGAACTCAAGGCGTACGCAGCCGGTCACAATGAGGTAGCATAAATGGAGTTATCATAACTAGACTCATGCCTATACATCCAAGGACGAGCCCATGGTGACGACCCTGGCCAGGCCGGACGAGATGTTCGACCGCGAGGTCGAGTGGCGCGCGCTGTCCGCCTTCGCGACGGACACCCGCCCAGGTGCGACGCTCGGCGTCGTGTCGGGACGCAGACGGCAGGGGAAGTCGTTCCTGCTGCGTGCGCTGTGCCAGGCGACGGGCGGGTTCTACTTCGCCGCCGACGAGGCGACCGACGGCGAGTCGCTGCGCCACATCGGGGAGGCCATCGGCGCGTATCTGGGGTCGCCCGCGCCGCTGTCGTTCGACGGTTGGCACGCGGTCGTCGACGCCCTGCTCGCCCTGGGCGGAGACCAGCCCGTTCCGGTGGTGATCGACGAGTTCCCGTATCTGGCGAAGGCGAATCCGCGCCTGCCCTCCATCGTGCAGAACGCGCTCGCCCCGCTGCGGCCCGAGCGGGAGGACAGCCGAGCGCGGCTCCTGCTGTGCGGCTCGGCGATGTCGTTCATGGGACGGCTGCTCAGCGGTGACGCGCCGCTGCGTGGGCGCGCCGGGCTCGAACTCGTGGTGCCGACGCTGGACCACCGACTCGCGGCGGAGTTCTGGGGGGTGAGCGATCCGGCCACCGCGCTGAAGGTCAACGCCATCGTCGGCGGGACCCCCGCCTACCGCCGGGAGTTCGCACGGGACGACACCCCCGCCGACGCCGCCGACTTCGACTCCTGGGTGACGCGGACCGTACTGTCCCCGACGAGCCCGCTGTTCCGTGAGGCGCGCTATCTGCTGGCCGACGAGTCCGAGCTGCACGACGCCGGGCTCTACCACTCCGTACTGGCCGCGATCGCCGCGGGAAACGCGGGACGCGGCGGCATCGCCTCGTATCTCGGCCGCAAGTCCGGGGACCTGGCCCATCCCCTCACCGTGCTGGAGGACTGCGGGCTGATCACCCGCGAGCCCGACGTCTTCCGGGACAACCGGACCCACTTCCGCATCGCCGAACCGCTGATCACCTTCTACCACGCCGTCATGCGCCCGATCTGGTCCGATCTGGAGCACACCCGCGACGCGGGACGGCTGTGGCAGCGCAGCCAGCAGCGCTTCGTGGGCAATGTCATGGGACCGCACTTCGAGCACATCTGCCGCCACTGGACCCGCCACATGGCGCCCGACAAGCTGTTCGGCGGCGCGTACGCCCACCACGTGGGCTCGGGCACCGTGAACGACCCCGCCCGACGGACCAGCCATGAGGTCGACGCGGTCGTGTTCGGCCTCGACGACGACAACCGTCGCCCGATCCTCGCGATCGGGGAGGCCAAGTGGGGTGAGCGCATGGGGCGCGGGCACGTCGAGCGCCTGCGTCGTATCCGCGAGTTGCTGGCCGCGCAGGGGCGCCACGGGGCGGCGACGGCCCGGCTCGTCTGCTACGGCGGGGCGGGGTTCAGTCCCGAGCTGATCGCGGAGGCCGCCGCGGACAGCGAGATCGCGCTCGTGGGTCTCGACACGCTGTACACGACCGCCGCCTGACCCCGCGACGCACGAACGCCCCGGCCGCTGGAGGGCGGGCGGGGCGTTCGGGTGTGCTGGTGGGGCGGGTCAGGCGAGGAGGGCCGGGATGGTGGCCTCGTGGGTCTCGCGGAGTTCGGTCAGGGGGAGGGTGAACTGGCCCTGGACGTCGATCGCTTCGCCGTCGATGACGCCGACGCGGGTGGCCGGGAGGCCGCGCGCGGCGCACATGTCGGTGAAGCGCAGCTCCTCGGAGCGGGGGACGGCCACGACGGCGCGGCCGGCGGACTCGGAGAAGAGCAGGACGAACGGGTCGATGCCGTCGGGGACCACGAGGCGGACGCCGCGTCCGCCGCGCAGGCAGGACTCGGTGAGGGCCTGGATCAGGCCGCCGTCGCTCAGGTCGTGGGCGGCGTCGATCATGCCGTCGCGGGACGCCGAGATGAGGATCTCGCCGAGCAGCCGCTCGCGCTCCAGGTCCACCACGGGCGGCAGGCCGCCGAGGTGGTCGTGGACGACCTGGGCCCAGGCGGAGCCGCTCAGTTCCTCGCGGGTGTCGCCGAGGAGGTAGACGAGGTGGCCCTCGTCCTTGAAGGCGATCGGCGTACGGCGGTTGACGTCGTCGATCACGCCGAGCACCGCGACCACCGGGGTCGGGTGGATGGCGACGTCCCCGGTCTGGTTGTAGAGCGACACATTGCCGCCGGTGACCGGGGTGCCCAGCTGCAGGCAGCCGTCCGCGAGGCCGCGGGTGGCCTCGGCGAACTGCCACATGACGGCCGGGTCCTCGGGCGAGCCGAAGTTCAGGCAGTCCGAGATCGCCAGCGGCCGCGCGCCGGTGGTGGCGACGTTGCGGTACGCCTCGGCCAGCGCGAGCTGCGCGCCGGCGTACGGGTCGAGCTTGGCGAACCGGCCGTTGCCGTCGGTGGCGATCGCGACGCCGAGGTTGGTCTCCTCGTCGATCCTGATCACACCCGAGTCCTCGGGCTGCGCCAGCACGGTGTTGCCCTGCACGAAGCGGTCGTACTGGTCGGTGACCCACGCCTTGGACGCCTGGTTCGGCGAACCGACCAGCCGCAGCACCTGCGCCCGCAGCTCGTCCGCCGAGCCGGGCCGCGGCAGCCGGTTGGCGTCGTCGGCCTGGAGCGCGTCCTGCCACTCGGGGCGGGCGTACGGGCGGTGGTAGGTCGGGCCGTCGTGCGCGACCGAGCGCGGCGGCACGTCGACGATCTGCTCGCCGTGCCAGAAGATCTCCAGCTGGCTGCCCTCGGTCACCTCACCGATGACGGTGGCGATGACGTCCCACTTCTCGCAGATGGCGAGGAAGCGCTCGACCTTGTCCGGCTCGACAATCGCGCACATGCGCTCCTGCGACTCGCTCATGAGGATCTCCTCTGGCGAGAGCGTCGCGTCGCGCAGCGGCACGGTGTCCAGCTCGACGCGCATACCGCCGGAACCGGCCGAGGCCAGCTCGCTGGTGGCGCAGGACAGGCCCGCGCCGCCGAGGTCCTGGATACCGGCGACGAGGTGCTCGCGGAAGATCTCCAGGGTGCACTCGATGAGCAGCTTCTCCTGGAACGGGTCGCCGACCTGGACGGCCGGGCGCCGGGACGGGCCGGTCGAGTCGAAAGTCTCGCTGGCCAGCACCGAGACACCGCCGATGCCGTCGCCACCGGTCCTGGCGCCGTACAGGATCACCTTGTTGCCGGGGCCCGACGCCTGCGCGAGGTGGATGTCCTCGTGCTTCATGACGCCCACGCAGAGCGCGTTGACCAGCGGGTTGCCCTGGTAGCAGGGGTCGAAGACGACCTCGCCGCCGATGTTGGGCAGCCCGAGGCAGTTGCCGTAGCCGCCGACGCCCGAGACGATGCCGGGCAGCACCCGCTTGGTGTCGGGGTGGTCGGCCGCGCCGAACCGCAGCGGGTCCATGACGGCCACCGGGCGGGCGCCCATGGCGAGGATGTCGCGGACGATGCCGCCGACGCCGGTCGCCGCGCCCTGGTAGGGCTCGATGTACGACGGGTGGTTGTGCGACTCGATCTTGAAGGTGACCGCGTAGCCCTGGCCGACGTCGACCACGCCCGCGTTCTCGCCGATGCCGACCAGCATCGCGTCGTTGCGCGGGGCCTTCTCGCCGAACTGCTTCAGGTGCACCTTGCTCGACTTGTACGAGCAGTGCTCCGACCACATGACCGAGTACATCGCCAGTTCGGCGCCGGTCGGGCGGCGGCCGAGGATCTCCCGGATGCGGGCGTACTCGTCCTCCTTGAGGCCGAGCTCCTTCCACGGCTGCCCGGCGTCAGGCGTCTCGGTCGCGTGCTTGACGGTGTCCAGAGTCATGCGCTGACCAGCTTCTTGAGTACAGAGGTGAAGAACCCGAGGCCGTCGGTGCGGCCGGTGCCGACCAGCGGCTCCACGGCGTGCTCGGGGTGCGGCATGAGACCGACGACGTTGCCCGCCGCGTTGCTGATGCCCGCGATGTCGCGCAGTGAGCCGTTCGGGTTGACGTCGAGGTAGCGGAAGACGACGCGGCCCTCGGCCTCCAGCTCGTCCAGCACCCACTCGGAGGCCGTGTAACGGCCGTCGATGTTCTTGAGCGGGATGGAGATCTCCTGGCCGTCGGAGTAGTCCGCGGTCCAGGCGGTGCCCGCGGTCTCGACGCGCAGCTTCTGCTCGCGGCAGACGAAGTGGAGGTTGTCGTTGCGCAGCATCGCGCCAGGCAGCAGATGCGTCTCGGTGAGCACCTGGAAGCCATTGCAGATGCCGAGGACCGGCATTCCGGCCTTCGCCTGTTCGATGATCGTCTCCATCACCGGGGAGAAACGCGAGATGGCCCCGGCCCGCAGATAGTCGCCGTACGAGAAGCCGCCCGGCAGAACCACCGCATCGACCTGCTTGAGGTCCTTGTCGCGGTGCCACAGAGGTACCGCTTCACCCCCCGCGACACGCACGGCACGCTGAGTGTCACGGTCGTCGAGCGTGCCGGGAAATGTGACGACGCCAACGCGCGCAGTCACGACTCCACCTTTACGGCGAAGTCCTCGATCACGGTGTTCGCGAGAAACGTTTCCGCCATCTCACGAATGCGGGCGAGGGCGGCATCGTCGACCGGCCCCTCGACCTCTAGTTCAAAGCGCTTTCCCTGACGGACGTCCGAGATCCCGTCGAAGCCCAGGCGAGGCAGTGCACGCTGCACCGCCTGGCCCTGGGGGTCGAGGATCTCCGGCTTGAGCATGACGTCGACTACGACGCGTGCCACTGGCACTCCCGGTGGTGTGGTGCGTGAGGTTGTCCCAGCGTACCCGGTGTGAAAATCTACGCGAGTAGATATCATCAGAGGTGTCGTGGGCATCCCGTAGATCACGGATCACGTTTATGTATCGGCTGTCGAAATGCTTGGGGAAACCCGGGGCGCAATCATAGGGTCCGGATTGCGATCAGACACCCGTCGGAGAATTACCGGTGTCACGCAGTAACTCACGCTGCCTCATTCCGTGGCATCGTACAAATGAAAACTTGTCGACACCCGACTTGTCGGACCGCGACCGCGACCGCCGTCCCCACCGCCGCCCCCCAGGGGTACCGGCGAAGCACCGTCGCAACCGCAGGGCCGATGGCGTACGAAAGGACCAATCTCTATGGCGCAGCGCGTACTGGTCACCCTTGCCGACGATCTGGACGGCGGCGAAGCGGCGGAAACCATCGCATTCGGCGTCGACGGTCAGTGGTACGAGATCGACCTCTCGTCCGAGAACGCGGACAAGTTGCGCGCCGACCTCGCTCCGTATGTCGAGGCGGGCCGCCGCCGCACCCTTTCCGGCCGGGCGTACAAGCGCACCCCGATCGCCCCGACGCCGGCCACCGTGCGCGCCTGGGCGCAGTCGAACGGCTTCGAGGTCCCGGCCCGCGGGCGTATCCCCAAGAAGGTCTACGAGGCGTTCAACAAGGCCAGTTGACGGTCGCGGTGGGGGTGGCCGGATCACGGCCCGGTACCCGGCGCGGCGCCCGGTACCGATTGGACAGCCACCCCCACTCTTCCGCTAGTGTGTGGAGCACGCCGAGGGCAGGGCCGGAAAAGGCCAGGTCAGCGGAGGTCACGCGGGTGTAGCTCAGTAGCAGAGCGCCCCCCTTCCAGGGGGGAGGGGCAGTGTGCAATTCCTGTCGCCCGCTCGGGTCGTTCTGGCCGGTCTCATCGATCGGGTAGAGTGGCTGCAGTACATGCGGACGTGGCTCAGTTGGTAGAGCATCACCTTGCCAAGGTGAGGGTCGCGAGTTCGAATCTCGTCGTCCGCTCCAGTATCGCGAAGGCCCCGGTCACCAGACCGGGGCCTTCGTCGTGTCGTGCGTGCGTCCATTCGTCCGTGCCTCCGGGAGGCGTGTGGCGGCTGCCCCGATATATCGGTTTCTGGGGCGCGCGGCGTATCGGGTACAGTGTCTCCACGACCTGCGGACGTGGCTCAGTTGGTAGAGCATCACCTTGCCAAGGTGAGGGTCGCGAGTTCGAATCTCGTCGTCCGCTCCAGCGTCACGAAGGCCCCGGTCACCAGACCGGGGCCTTCGTCGTATGTCCTCTGCCGGGGACCGCGGGCGGGCTACTTCCAGGGAGTGCCGGTCAGCCGCTCGTACGCCTCGACATAGCGGGCGCGGGTCTGCTCGACGACCTCGGCGGAGAGCGCGGGCGGCGGCTCCTCGCCGCTCTTGTCCCAGCCCGTGGCGTCCGAGGTCAGCCAG
This sequence comes from Streptomyces sp. NPDC051976, assembly GCF_040680795.1. Classification (NCBI taxonomy): domain Bacteria; kingdom Bacillati; phylum Actinomycetota; class Actinomycetes; order Kitasatosporales; family Streptomycetaceae; genus Streptomyces; species Streptomyces sp. NPDC051976. The sequence goes on along the minus strand of NZ_JBFAXL010000012.1, from coordinate 173,560 downwards.
TCGCGGACGAACTGCTTGTCGAAGGACGGCTGGGTACGGCCCGGCTGCCACAGGTCCGCGGGCCAGAAGCGGGACGAGTCGGGGGTCAGCACCTCGTCGGCGATCACCAGGACGTCGCGGCCGTCGATTTGGTCGTAGCCGAACTCGAACTTGGTGTCGGCCAGGATGATGCCGCGCTCGCGGGCGATGTCGCGGGCCCGGCTGTAGACGGCGAGGGTGGTCTGCCGCAGCTCCGCCGCGGTCTCGGCGCCGACCTGGCGGACGACCTCCTCGTAGGTGACGTTCTCGTCGTGCTCGCCGACCTCGGCCTTGGTGGCCGGGGTGAAGATCGGTGCGGGCAGCTCCGAGCCGTCGACCAGGCCCTCGGGGAGCGGGACACCGCAGACCGTACGGTCGCGGTCGTACTCCACCAGCCCGGAGCCCGCGAGATAGCCGCGCGCCACGCACTCGACCGGGACCATCCGCAGCGAACGGCACACCATGGTGCGGCCGGCCCACTCGGCGGGGGCGTGCTCGGGCACGTCGGTGGAGATCACGTGGTTGGGGATCAGGTCGGCGAGCTGGTCGAACCACCACAGCGAGAGCTGGGTGAGGATGCGGCCCTTGTCGGGGATCTGGGTGGGCAGCACCCAGTCGTACACCGAGGTGCGGTCGCTGGCCACCATCACCAGGTCGCCTGCCTCGTTGCGGTACAGGTCGCGCACCTTGCCGGTGTGCAGATGCACCAGTCCCGGCACTTCGACGGGCACGGGCTTGTCGACGAATCCGGTCATGACGGGTGGTCCTCCCCAATCGGCGGTTCAGCTCCCGATTCTCGCCTACCGGGGCGGACCTGCCGCGCAGGGGTCCACCGCGATCTCCTCGTGCCCCGAGCCGGACCCGCGGTCGTGTCCGGCGCGGGCCCTCAGTCGTGCTTGCAGATCCGGTCGAGGAGATTGGCCGTGGCGCGCTGGACGCGGGTGTCGACATGGCCGGGGCGGTCGAGCGCCGGGGACCAGGCGAAGGTGCCCGCGGCGAAGACATAGGCGCCGCTGGGCGCCCGGTAGAGCGAGGTCTCCTGGTGGCAGCGGCGGCCGTCGGCGGACTCGTACGGGGAGTGCGCCAGCAGGATGCGCTCGATGCTCTGCGGCAGTGCGGTGCGCGGGAAGTAACGGTCCGCCTCCCCCGCGACCAGGCCCGCGATCTCGTCGCCCTCGGCGGCTCCCGTGGCCTCCCACAGCCAGTGGGAGGCGTTGCGCACCACCAGCGGGGACGGCTGCGGCACCCGGCCCGCGTACTGCACGCCGAGGATCAGCTGCTCGGGCTCGCCCAGATCACGCCAGAGCGCGGTACGGCCCTTGGCGTCGCCGCGGCGCTTGCTGCAGCTCAGCAGCCGGTCCGGCTCGCCCGCCGGCGAGGGGGCCAACTCGACCTGCCAGTACATGGTGTTGGCGGAGAGGAAGACCAGCGAGGTGCCCTGGTCGCGGGCGTTCTCGACGGCCCGGCGCATCGGCGGGGACCAGTACTCGTCGTGGCCGGGGAAGACCAGGCCGCGGTAGCGGGAGGTGTCGATCCGGCCCGCGTGCAGGTCGCGCGCGTCGGCGTAGGCGAGGTCGTAGCCGTAGCGCTCGGCGAAGCGGACGAAGTCGTAGGCGTGGCCGATGTGCAGCGGCAGTCCCGCGCCCGCGTAGGGGCGGTCGAAGGAGACGGTGGTGGCGGCCTGCTCCTCGCCGAGGAGCTGACCGGTCTCGTCCCAGGCGTGGTAGAGGCTGGCGCCGGTCCTGCCGTCCTCGGGGTAGAGGTTGTACGCCTGCCAGGTGATGTCGGGCATCAGCAGCAGCAGATCGGCCCGCCGCTCGTCCCGGACGGTGAAGGGCACATGGCTGCGGTAGCCGTCGGAGGTGGTGAGGACGGCGACATAGGCGCCGGTGTTCCAGTACGTGGGGACCTGGAGCCGCCAGGACTGCCACCAGTGGTGGCAGGAAACCGTCCTTCCGGCGGCCAGCGGCGGCGGCTGGACGATGCCGGACAGCCGCGGGCTCGCGGTGACCTTCGCGGCGCCGTCCCCGCCGTAGTGGCCGATCCGGTACACGTCGACGGTGAATTCCTGCGGCGGGTCGACGGTGATGCGGAAGTCGATCGCCTCGCCGGGGGCGACCGCGCCCGCGGACGCGAAGCCCTTGATCTGACGCCCTACGTCATCGGCGGTACGGGGACCTGGGAAACGTGGGTGACCGTGGGTGTCGCCGCTGCTCACGGCGAGGTCGACGTACCAGGGGACGACTTGTCCGTCGCCGTCCAGGTACTGGGTGGCGCCGCGCAGCCAGGGCAGCGGGCCCTGTCCGAAGGGGTCGGTGACCCCGTGTGCGAGCGCTCCGGACTCCCACCGCCGGATCTGGTCCGTACTCATCGAAGCCCCTCCCTCACCGCGTCCTGCGCCGTCATCGCCCCGCTCGGGGCAACGATGCGGCACATACCCAGCACATCACAGAAAGCACCCTCACCGTTACCGTTCGTGGTGAATTATCGGAACGGATCGGGCGATGAGTGAAGCAGATTCGGTCAACCCGCGAGTGGTGAACGTCACATGAAGCTGGTCAACCGGTCGGTGAACACCCGGCGGCCGGACACGGTGGCCGTCACCCCGCCGTCGCTCCGCGCGGACGCCGGGTCAACCGCCCGTCAGACCAGCCGGATCGGCTTGTCGGCGCGCACCCCGACAGCCGTGAGCCAGGAGCGCAGCGGCTCCGCGTCGCCGTTCTCCACCAGGCGCAGGACGGGCCAGGCGAGGTCGGCCCGGCGGGCGCCGGCGATGTGCAGGGTGGGGCCGTCGAGCCAGTCCAGCCCGGCGTCGGCGCCCGCCGTGTCGATCGCGGCGCAGCAGACCACCGCGGTGACATGGTCGGCGAGCAACTCACGGCCGGTGCGCGGCGGCAGGAGCTGGTAGACGGGGGTGAGCGGGTCGGCGCCCGGGGCCTGGCCGGCGGGCGGGCGGTCCGCCTCCTCCCGGGCGACGAGCGCGCCGACCCGGGCGGCCAGCTCCTCGCTGCCGCCGCGGGACAGCCGGTCGATGACCCGGGCCAGGGTGGAGCGGCCCGGCTCGCCGCCGAGCGCGGCCGCCGCCCGCTCCGCCGAGGTCAGTTGGGCCGCGGCCCGGCCGCCGAGCAGCAGGCCGCTGCCGCGCCCGGTCAGCGGCGGCTGCGCCTGGGGCAGATCGGCGTCGGGCGGGCCGGTCAGCCCCACGGGCGAGGCGGCGGGCGGCAGTTCGTCGAGGACGCGTATCAGCCGGGCGGCCTCGGTGCGCCATATGCGGTCCACGACCTCGTCCGGATAGCCGCTCCAGCTCACCGGTGCCCAGTCGGGGCCCGGTTGCTGCGGGCCCTCGTGGAAGAGCCGGGCGGCCAGCAGCGAGACGGCCTCGTCCATCGCGCCCGGCTCCTCCAGCAGGTCGCACGCGGGGCGCTCGCCGAGCCGGGACTCGAAGCCGTCGGCCAGCCGGTCGCGGCGGGAGAGCTCGGTGAGGGCGGCGACCACCCCGGCGTCCAGCCGGGACGGCCAGCGGCCCATCCGCCAGGCGGGCAGCGCGACCCGGGTGAGCAGCCGGTCCCAGCCGGCGTAGGCAAGACCGACCTGCTCCTGCGCGACGATCCGCAGCCCGTAGTCGACCTCCTGGGCGCGCTCGGAGGCGGCGGCGGCCACCCCGCGCTCCATCTCGGCGGCGTGGGCGCGGCAGCCGCGCAGCAGCAGCCGGACCGTCCAGCCGAGGAAGCCGTACGCGGGGCGCAGCAGCACACCGCGGTCGCGCCGGTCGGCCACGGCGGCCGCCGCGTCGAGCCCGCGCAGGAAGCGCCGGGCGGCCGATATGTCCGGGTCGGCGGCGGGTCCCGTGCCCGCGACCACCGGGGCGAGCAGGGCGCGCAGCTCGGCGATCCGCATCCACCACATGAAGGGCGAGCCGATCACCAGCACGGGCGCGGGCCGCCGGTCCTCGCGGCGGTGGCGGCCCGCCGTCCTGCGGTCCTCCAGCCAGCTGTCGCAGTCCGGCGTGAGTTCTATCGCGGAGGGCACCGGGACCTGGAGCTTCTCGGCCAGGTCACGGACCATCCGGTACAGGTCGGGGGCCGCGGACTCGGCGACCGGCACGGTGGGGCTGACCGCGTGCCGCGCCTTGACGATCACCGCCGCCACGGCGCCCGCGACCAGCAGCACCAGCAGCGCGCCGCCGGTCACGCCCCAGCGGACGCCGTCCCACTCGGGTCCGAGCCGCCCGGTGACGCCGCCGGCGTGCAGCACGACGGCCGCCGCGGCGGGCAGCAGTGCCAGGCCCAGGCCGGTGCTGCGGATGCGCAGCACCGCCAGCGCCCGGGTGCGCGCGAACGCCTCGCCTGCTTCTCCGGCCATGGTCGGCTCACCCCCTGCGCTGTGACGACCGCCCTGTCGGCGGCCTCTCCCCACTGTCGCACCGCCCACCGACATCGCAATGGCCGTACGGCTGATTGCCGCAATGTCCCGCAGTGCGCTTTCGGGGCACAGTAGTTGGGCGTCCGTGAGGAGTCAGCCGTATGGCCGAGCCATCACTCCTTGGAGTGGCTTCGGTCAGACCCCCGCCACCTCGGCGGCGATATCACTACGGTGATGCCCGCCGTCGAGGCCGATCCGGTCCACCGCGCGGTAGGCGCGGTCGCGCGCCTTGGCCAGGTCGGAGCCGGTCGCGGTGACCGAGAGCACCCGGCCGCCCGCGCTGACGATCCGCCCGTCGGCCTCCTCGCGGGTGCCCGCGTGCAGGACGTAGGCGTGCTCGTCCTTCTCCGCGACCTCGGCCAGTCCGGTGATCGGGTCGCCGGTGCGCGGGGTGTCGGGGTAGTTGTACGAGGCGATGACGACGGTCACCGCGGCGCCGTCGCTCCACCGCAGCGCCGGGAACTCGGCGAGCAGCCCGGTGGCGGCCGCCCGCAGCAGTCCGGCCAGCGGGGTGCGCAGCCGGGCCAGCACCACCTGGGTCTCCGGGTCGCCGAAGCGCGCGTTGAACTCGATCACCCGCACACCGCGCGAGGTGATGGCCAGGCCCGCGTAGAGCAGCCCGGCGAAGGGCGTGCCGCGGCGGCGCAGCTCGTCGACGGTCGGCTGGAGGACGGTCCGCTCGACCTCTTCGACCAGGTTCGGGTCGGCCCAGGGCAGCGGCGAGTACGCGCCCATGCCGCCGGTGTTGGGGCCCTCGTCGCCGTCCAGCGCGCGCTTGAAGTCCTGCGCGGGCTGCAGCGGTACGACGGTCTCGCCGTCGGTGACCGCGAAGAGCGACACCTCGGGTCCGTCCAGGTACTCCTCGATGACCACCCGGGAGCAGCCGCGCGCGTGGGCGCGGGCGGTCTCCAGGTCGCCGGTCACCACGACGCCCTTGCCCGCGGCGAGCCCGTCGTCCTTGACCACGTAGGGCGGGCCGAAGGCGGCGAGCGCGGCGTCGGCCTCCTCGGGCGTGGTGCACACGTAGCTGCGGGCGGTGGGCACTCCGGCGGCGGCCATCACGTCCTTGGCGAAGGCCTTGGAGCCCTCCAGGGCCGCGGCGTCCCGCGAGGGTCCGAAGCAGTCGATGCCCCGGGCCCGTACGGCGTCGGCGACTCCGGCGACCAGGGGCGCCTCGGGGCCCACGATCACGAAGTCCGCGCCGAGCGACACGGCGAGGTCGGCGACGGCGGTGCCGTCGAGGGCGTCGACCGCGTGCAGCTCGGCGACCTCCGCGATTCCGGCGTTGCCGGGCGCGCAGTGCAGCGAGGTGACGTCGGGGTCGAGGGAGAGGGAGCGGCACAGGGCGTGTTCGCGGGCGCCGCCGCCGATGACAAGGACCTTCACGCGCACCAGGGTAGTGGCCCGCGCGGCGAGGGGCCGCCCTCACTCTTTCGAGCGATGTCCGTCATCGGCCTATACCCGACCACGCTGCCCTTATGGGCGGAAATCCTGAGATCCTCACCCCACGGTCAGCCGTTCGGCGGTAATAAGGGAGCTTCACACCGGGCCGGCAGCCATGCATGCGGTCCTGAGGCCATACGAGGGAGCGTGCAGTGAGCCAGCCGGACATGTTTCCCGAGGAGGAAGCGCCTCGGGACGAGCCCAAGCGGCGGGCGCTGCACCATCAGCACGAGGATCTGCGGGCGCTGCCGTTCCCCCTCGGGGACTGGGGCGAGCCGGCGGAGCGGCTGGCGGAGCTGTACCGCTGGGCGGAGCAGGAGGCGCAGCGCACCGCCGACTGGTATCTGGACGACCGGGTGGGCAAGCGCCGGGCGGCCCGCGGGCTGCGGCTGGCCGCCGCCCTGCTGGTGACCGCGGGCGCGGTGCTGCCGCTGCTGCAGCTCGCCGGGGCGGCGGGTTCCGTCGCGGTCTGGGGGTATCTGCCGCTGCTGCTGGCGGGCGGGTGCCTGGGACTCGACCGGGTGCTCGGGCTGACCTCGGGCTGGCTGCGGGACGTGGCGACCGCGCAGGCGGTCCAGCGGCGGCTGGAGACGCTGCGCTTCGACTGGGCGTCGGAGAGCGTGCGCGAGGTGCTCGGCCCCACCGAGGGCACCGCCGCGGAGGCCGCCGAGCGCTGTCTGGCCATCCTGCGGCGGTTCTGCGACGACGTCGCCGACCTGGTGCGGCTGGAGACGTCGGACTGGATCGTGGAGTTCGGCTCCCGGTCGGCGGCGGCGCCGCTGCGTACGCAGTCCGCCGCCTGGTGGCCGACCGGCGCCGACCACCCGGCGGCCCCGCGGCTGGCGCACCCGAGCACCCGCCCGAACATGCCGCGGCAGCGGCCGCCGGAGAACCCGCGCTGACGGGGGCGGTTCCTGCCCGGGCCGGGTGACGGGACGGGGCCGCGGCCTCAGCTGAAGACGATCATCGACCCCTGGCCCAGCGACCGGGTGGCCGCAGCGTGCAGGCCGAGCCAGACGTGGTGTTCGCGTGCGAAGGGGCCGTCGCCGAGGGAGGGGACGGGGGCGGCCGGTTCCTCCAGGGTGGTGTGGTGCTCCGGCGGCGCGGGGGGCAGCGGCGGGTTGGCCGGGTCGATGCCGATCGCGGGGGCGACGAACTCCAGCTCGCGCAGCAGGCCGTGGCTGGAGCCGAGCGGGCCGCCGCCTTCGAGGAGTTCGTCGTTGACGACCGGGTGCGGGAAGTCGAGCGGCACGTAGGCGCCGGCGTGGTCGTAGTGCCACACCAGGTGCGAGCGCTGGGCGGTGCCCTCGAACATCTCCAGGAGCTGCTCGTAGTCGCCGCCGAGCGCGTCGACCGGGGTGACCTCGAGTCCCTGGAGGGTGAGCAGATAGGCGCGGCGCAGGAAGTGCAGGGCGTCGTAGTCGAAGCAGGCGACCGGGCCGACGTCGCCCGAAAGGCCCGGCATGTAGTTGTAGACGGGCACCGGCGGCAGTCCCGCGTCGTTCAACGCCTTGTCGTAACGGGCGAGTTCCTCGGAGAAGGGGTTTTCCGGGCTGTGGCAGAGCACGTCCACCAGCGGGACCAGCCACAAGTCGCAGGCCACGAACACTCCATCCGGTCGGGGGCGTACAGCGTAATTGGGCTGCGGCCGTCCCGTCAGGGGCGTGTCGGGGCAAGCTTCTCGATCAGTGCCCGGTTGTGGGCGTGGTACTCGCGGGTGAGCTGCCGCGCGGTGTCGGTGTCGCGGGCGGCGACGGCGTCGACCAGGGCCACGTGGTCGCACCAGCACACGCCCGCGAGGTCGGTGAGGGCGCGCAGGTGCGGTACGGCGTAGATCCAGGTCTGGGCGCGGATACGGTCGAGGAACTCGCAGATGTGCGGGTTGCCGCCGATGGCCGCCAGTTCCCGCCAGAAGCGCAGGTCGCAGCCGATCAGCACGTCGAGCACCCCGGACCGGGCGGCACGGGCGGCCGCTTCGGCGCGGCGGCGCACCGACGCGATCGCGTCGGCGGGCAGGTCGCCCATGCCGTGCTCGGCCATGTGCCGGAAGGCGGCTTCGACGACGAACGCGCGGGCGTCGGTGAGGGAGCGGAAGTCGGCCGCGGTGAACCGCCGCACCTGGAAGCCGCGGTGCTGCTCGACCTCCAGCAGTCCCTGTGCGGCGAGGTCGACGAGCGCTTCGCGTACAGGTGTGGCGGAGACGCCGTACAGCTCGGCGATCTCCTTGACGGTGAAGTGCCGCCCGGCCTGGAGGCGGCCGGTGAGCACTTCGTCGCGCAGGGCGTCGGCGATCTGCTGGCGCAGGCTGCTGCGCCGTACCGCCAGACCTCCGCCCTCCGGCATACCGTCTCCCATTCCTGTCGTTTCGCCCGAATCCGTACCTATATGTGGTGTTGAGGTGGGCGTGTACGTGCCGTCGTACACGCGTATGGCCCTCGCACACGATATGCGAGGGCCGTACGTGTATGCGCGGAGGATGGGAGCGGTACCGCGGGAAACCGGGGTCAGCCCGCGGCGGCGGCCGTGTAGCGGTCGGCGACGGAGAGGGCGTTGTCCAGCAGTTCCAGGCCCTCCTTGACCTCGGCCTCGGTGACGGTGCAGGGCGGCACCACATGGGTGCGGTTCATGTTGACGAAGGGCCACAGGCCGGAGCGCTTGCAGGCGGCGGCGAACTCCGCCATGGGCGCGTTGTCGGCGCCCGCGGCGTTGTACGGCACCAGGGGTTCGCGGGTGATCTTGTCCTTGACCAGGTCGAGCGCCCAGAAGACGCCCATGCCGCGCACCTCGCCGACCGACGGGTGGCGCTCGGCGATCTCGCGCAGCCCGGGGCCGATGACGCTCTCGCCGATACGGGCGGCGTTCTCCACGATCGCCTCGTCGCGCATGGCGTTGATGGTGGCCACCGCCGACGCGCAGGCCAGCGGGTGGCCCGAGTAGGTGAGGCCGCCGGGGTAGGGGCGGGTGGCGAAGGTGGCCGCGATCCGCTCGGAGATCGCCACGCCGCCCAGCGGCACATAGCCGGAGTTGACGCCCTTGGCGAAGGTCAGCAGGTCGGGGACGGCGTCCCAGTGGTCGGCGGCGAACCAGCGGCCGGTGCGGCCGAAGCCCGCCATCACCTCGTCGAGGATGAAGACGATGCCGTAGCGGTCGCACAGCGCGCGCACCCCGGCGAGGTAGCCGTCCGGCGGCACCAGCACGCCCGCGGTGCCGACGACGGTCTCCAGGATGACCGCGGCGATCGACTGCGGCCCCTCGAAGGCGATGAGCTGCTCCAGGTGCTCCAGCGCCCGGTGGCACTCCTCGGCCTCGGTCGTGGCGTGGAACTGCGAGCGGTAGAGATACGGGCCCCAGAAGTGCACGACGCCCGCGGAGGCGGTGTCGGAGGCCCAGCGGCGCGGGTCGCCGGTGAGGTTGATCGCCGTGGACGTGGCGCCGTGGTACGACCGGTAGGCGCTGAGCACCTTGGGGCGCCCGGTGTGCAGCCGGGCCATCCGGACGGCGTTCTCGACCGCCTCCGCGCCGCCGTTGGTGAAGAAGATCTTGTCCAGGTCCCCGGGGGTCAGCTCGGCGATGAGCCGGGCGGCCTCGGAGCGTACGTCGATGGCGAACGCGGGCGCGAAGGTGGACAGTTTGGCGGCCTGCTCCTGGATCGCGGCGACGACCTTGGGGTGCTGGTGCCCAATGTTGGTGTTCACCAGCTGGGACGAGAAGTCCAGATAGCGGTTGCCGTCGTAGTCCCAGAAGTACGAGCCCTCCGCCCCGGCTACGGCCAGCGGGTCGATGACTTCCTGCGCTGACCAGGAGTGGAAGACATGGGCACGGTCCGCGGCCTTGACCGCGGCCCCCGCCGCGGGGTCGGCGAGCGGCGCACCGCCCGACTGCGGCGGAGTGGACAGGGAGGACAGAGGGGTCATGTCGCCCAGGCTAGGGACCACCTTCCGCCGAGCGGCACCGGCACGCTGTATCGCGCTGCCCCCGGCGGCCGACACGGTGTCAAACAGGTGTGCGCGTCACCGCACGGCACCCCCCGGACCACTTGGCGTTCATACGCTTATTCTTCGGTCTAAGGGCGGGCTGCTCCGGCGGGCTGGGGCATGAGGGCGTGGAGCCCAGGGAGACACGGGGCTGACGGGCGATGGACGAACTGAGAGCCGGCGATCCGCGGTGGATCGGCGCGTACCGGTTGCTGGGCAGGCTCGGCACCGGCGGCATGGGCCTGGTCTTCCTCGCGCGTTCCGCCCGCGGCCGTACGGTGGCGGTGAAGCTGGTGCGCGCCGAACTCGCCGCCCAGGAGGAGTTCCGCACCCGCTTCCGGCGCGAGGTGCAGGCCGCCCGCCGGGTCGGCGGCACCTGGACGGCGCCCGTGCTCGACGCCGACACCGAGGCCGAGATCCCCTGGGTCGCCACCGGCTATGTCGCCGGGCCCTCGCTGGCGCAGGTCGTCGGCAAGGACCACGGCCCGCTGCCGGAGCGTTCGGTACGGGTCCTGGCCGCGGGTCTGGCGCACGCGCTGAGCGACATCCACGCCGCCGGTCTGGTGCACCGCGATCTCAAACCCTCGAACGTCATGATCACCATCGACGGCCCCCGGGTCATCGACTTCGGTATCGCCCGCGCACTGGAGACGGTGGCCGACGGCTCGCTCACCTACACCGGCGCCATGGTCGGCTCGCCCGCCTTCATGTCGCCCGAGCAGGTGCGCGGCGACCGGGTCACCCCGGCCTGCGACATCTTCTGCCTCGGCTCGGTACTGGCCTACGCGGCCACCGGGCTGCAGCCGTTCGGCGCGGCCAGCAGCGGTGTGCACGCCCAGATGTTCCGTATCGTCCAGGAGCCGCCGGACCTGGACGCGCTGCCGGACGGGCTGCGCGACCTGGTCGCCTCCTGCCTGGTGAAGGACCCCGAGGAGCGGCCTTCGCTCGCCCAGGTGCTGGAGAAGGTCGGCGAGGCCGAACCCGACAGCGCGGCCGCCGAGCCGTGGCTGCCCGGCGCGATCATCGCCCGGCTGGGGCGGCACGCCGTACAGCTGCTGGAGCTGGAGGCCGAGGCGACACAGCCGTCGGCGCCCCCGGAGCCGGAGCCCGAGCCCGAGCCGGAGCCCGAGGTCACGCCGGAACCCGACGCCTCCGGCGCCGCCGAGGCGGAACCGCTGACCGAGGTCGAGCGCACGCCCACGGTGGTCTCGCCCCCGCTGTCGCCCACGGCCGTCGCCCCGTCGCCCACGGCCGTCGAGTCCGTCCCGCCCCCGGGCCCCGGCCCCGGCCCGGCGCACTCCCCCGAAGCCGCCCCCACCAGGCGCGGCCGCCGGGGCGCGCTCGTCGCCGCGCTGGCGCTGCTCGCGGTGGTCGCGGGCGCCACGACGGCCTTCGTGGTCCTGCGGGAGAACGGGCACAAGGGCGGCAGCGCCGGGCCCACCGAGTCACCCGCGACGCGGACCAGCACCCCGGCGGACACCCGGTCGGCCACCCCTGGCGGTCCCGCGGCCACCGGCGTACCGGCGGACATGATCGGCACCTGGGAGACGTCGTTCAGCACGACGACGGGCGACAACACCCGCACCCTGACCGTCCACAAGGACGGCGCCGTGGAACTGACCGGCGAGGGCGCGGACTACGACTGCGCCTGGTCGATGAAGGTCACCGAGGTGGGGCCGCCCGTGCAGTTGAGCCCGTCGCTGGTCACCAGCGGCCAGCCGGCGACCTCGTGCAACCCGGGCGCGGCGACCACCCTGACCCTGGTCGACCCCACCCATCTGCGGCGCGACAACCTGGAGGGCGGCAAGGTGCCGCTGACGTACGAGAAGGTGGGCTGACCGCGGCGATGCCGCCCGCGATCAACCCACCTTCTGGTGACGCCTAGAGGAACGAGTTGATCTCGATGGTCTCGGTGCGGCCGGGGCCGACGCCGATCGCCGAGATCGGCGCGCCCGACATCTCCTCGAGCGCCTTGACGTAGCCCTGCGCGTTCTTGGGCAGGTCCTCGAAGGTCTTCGCCTTGGTGATGTCCTCCGACCAGCCGGGCAGGTACTCGTAGACCGGCTTGGCGTGGTGGAAGTCGGACTGGCTGTACGGCAGTTCCTCGACGCGGCGGCCGTCGATCTCGTACGCGACGCACACCGGGATGCGCTCCCATCCAGTGAGGATGTCGAGCTTGGTGAGGAAGAAGTCGGTGAGGCCGTTGACGCGGGTCGCGTAGCGGGCGATCACCGCGTCGAACCAGCCGCAGCGCCGGTTGCGGCCGGTGGTGACACCGAACTCGTGGCCGATGGTGCGCAGCTTCTCGCCGTCCTCGTCGAAGAGTTCGGTCGGGAAGGGGCCGGAGCCGACACGCGTGGTGTACGCCTTGAGGATGCCGATCACCCGGGTGATCTTGGTCGGGCCGACACCGCTGCCGGTGCAGGCGCCACCGGAGGTCGGGTTGGACGACGTCACGAAGGGGTACGTGCCGTGGTCCACGTCGAGCAGCGTGCCCTGACCGCCCTCCATGAGGACGACCTTGCCCTCGTCGAGCGCGTTGTTGAGGACCAGCGCGGTGTCCGCGACGAAGTCCCTGATCTGGTCCGCGTAGCCCAGGTACTCCTCGACGACCTGGTCGGTGCTGATCGCCCGCCGGTTGAAGATCTTGACCAGGACCTGGTTCTTGTCCTGGAGCGCCGCGTCGACCTTCTGGTGGAGGATCGATTCGTCGAAGAGGTCCTGGACCCTGATGCCGACCCGGTTGATCTTGTCCGCGTAGGCGGGACCGATACCGCGCCCTGTGGTGCCGATCTTCCGGTTGCCCAGGAACCGCTCCGTCACCTTGTCGATGGTCTGGTGGTACGGAGTGATCAGGTGGGCGTTACCGCTGATCAGCAGCTTGGACGTGTCGACACCGCGCCCGTTGAGTCCGCTCAGCTCGGAGAGCAGGACCGCCGGGTCGATGACGACACCGTTTCCGATGACCGGGGTGCACCCCGGCGACAGGATTCCGGAGGGGAGCAGATGCAGTGCGTACTTCTGGTCGCCGACGACGACCGTGTGGCCGGCGTTGTTGCCGCCCTGGTAACGCACCACGTAGTCCACGGAGCCACCGAGCAGGTCGGTAGCCTTCCCCTTGCCCTCGTCACCCCACTGAGCACCGAGCAGCACAAGTGCGGGCACAGGCGTACACCCCTTCCGGGCGGGGCATGTCCAACGTGCAGAGAGCCGTCGAACCTGCCCCGGAATAGACGAAGCCCCTGACGCAAAGGCGCAAGGGGCTCTTGCACCGAGATTTTACCTGAGGAAGGACCAAGGTGTCGGCCGTGTCTCCTGGGCATCCTCCCCCGGACTCCGTCAGGGGATACCCCCTGCTCGTGGTCATCGACCCCGCGGCGCGTGCTGTCGACGGCGAATCGGTACGCATCGCCAAAGATGTCCTGTGCGCGGGCGCGTCGTCCGTAAAAATCGTTCTCCCGGAATCGGCCGAAGAAGTGGAACGCGCCCTCGCACATCGTGGCCGACGCCACCCCGTGGTGCTCGGTGACGACTCCGCTCTGCTGCGGACCGTGCGCACTCTGCACCGCGACCGCACCCTGCACGAGATGCCGGTCGCCCTGGTGCCGATCGGGCCGCGCTCGGCGGTGGCGCGCGCCCTGGGAGTGCCGGGGCAGGTGCTCGCCGCGGCGCGGGCCGTGCTGGACGGCGCCGAGCGGGAGCTTGACCTGCTGGTCGACGAGGCCGGCGGGATCGTGCTGGGCGCGCTGAGCATCCCGTGCGGCACCCCGGTCTCGCGCACCGCCGCGCACTGGTGGACGCCGGTGGAGAAGACCGCCCGCTCCCTGGTGCGCACCCTGACCGCGCCGATCCCCGTCAACGGCCATCCGCCCAGGCAGCGGCTGCGCGTCGAGGCGGACGGTGTGCTGCTGGCCGACCTCGACCAGCCGGTGCACGAGGTGTCGGTGCGCATCTCCCCCGAGGGCATGGCGGAGGTGCTGGTCCGCCACACCGAGGGCGCCGGTCCGGTACGCGCCACCGCCCGCTCGATCACCGTCTCGGGGCGGGACTTCCGCTACCGCGCCGACTCCGCGATCACCGGTCCGGTCCGCACCCGTACGTGGACGGTCGAGCCGTCGGCGTGGCGGCTGACCGTGCCGCGCTGAGGTCGTGACGTGGGGTCAGAGGGTGGTCTTGTACTCGCGCCAGCGGTCCATCATCCCGGTCAGCTCGTGCTGCAGGAACTCGAAGAAGGCGGCGGTCTCGGCGAGCCGCCGTCCCGCCCCGGTGTCCTCGCCGACGGTGTGGACGCCACTGCGCAGGGTGGTCTCCCAGCGGGAGAGGTAACTGCTGCGACTGGTGAAGGTCTCGTACCACTGGTCGCTGTGCACCCGGTACAGCTCGCGGCGTGAGCCCGGCTCGCGCTCGCGGTGGACCATGCCGACCTGGGCGAGGTAACGGACCGCGCCGGAGACCGCGGCCGGGCTGACCTGGAGCCGCTCGCCGAGTTCGGCGGAGCTGAGCGCGCCGTCCTCCGAGGCCAGAAGCGCGGAGAAGACCCTGGCGGCCATCCGCTGCATCCCGGCCTCGACCATCTCGGCCGCGAAGCGTTCGACGAAGGTCATGACCTCCGCCGGGTTCTCGTCGCGCGGCTCCGTCATGTTCGCCTCCGTCCGGTCACCGAGAGGGAGAGTTTACGCCGTGCGGTATCTTCACAAATTTATGAAACTACCGTACCTTGGAAATCGTGATGACGGCAATCTCCGTGGCCGGTCTCGTCAAGACCTTCGGCCGCACACGCGCACTCGACGGACTCGACCTGTCCGTCGGCACCGGCGAGGTGCACGGCTTCCTCGGGCCGAACGGAGCGGGGAAGTCCACCACCATCCGCGTGCTGCTCGGCCTGATCAGGGCGGACGGCGGCACCGCCCGGCTGCTCGGCGGTGACCCGTGGCGGGACGCGGTGGCGCTGCACCGGCGGATCGCGTACGTGCCGGGGGACGTCACGCTGTGGCGCAACCTGAGCGGGGGCGAGATCATCGACCTCTTCGGCAGGCTGCGCGGAGCGTCCGCGGACGGCGCCGCGGCGGCCGCCCGCAGGCGCGAGCTGCTCGACGCGTTCGACCTGGACCCGACGAAGAAGGGCGGCGCGTACTCCAAGGGCAACCGGCAGAAGGTCGCCCTGGTCGCCGCCTTCGCCTCCGACGCCGAGCTGCTGATCCTCGACGAGCCGACGTCGGGCCTGGACCCGCTGATGGAGGAGGTCTTCCAGAGCTGCGTGCGGCGGGCCCGCGACCGCGGCGCCACCGTGCTGCTGTCCAGCCACATCCTCAGCGAGGTCGAGGCGCTCTGCGACCGGGTGAGCATCATCCGCGAGGGCCGCACCGTGCAGAGCGGCGCGCTCGCCGAGCTGCGCCACCTCACCCGTACCAGCGTCACCGCCGAACTGTCCGCCCCGCCCGCCGGGTTGGCCACGCTCCCCGGCGTGCACGAGGTGCGGACCCACGGCAACCACGTCACCCTCCAGGCCGACACCGACCACCTCGACGCCCTGCTGCGCGCCCTCGCCGACCGCGGCGTACGCACCCTCACCACCCGGCCGCCCACCCTGGAGGAGCTGTTCCTCCGGCAGTACGGGGCGGGCGCCGACGCTCCCGGCGAGCCCGGCGCGTCCGCGGCGGTGCGGTCATGACCGCCCTCGCCGGTACGGCCAGCCTGACGGGACTGGCCCTGCGCCGCGACCGGATCATGATCCCCGGCTGGCTCTACGCCCTGACCGCCGCGGTCGTCGGCAGCGCCTTCTCCTTCCGCACCCTCTACGCCACCCAGCCCGAACGCACCGACCTGGCCCGCAGCATGAACGCCAGCGGCCCCCTGCGCGCCCTGTACGGACCGGTCTACGACGCGCACACCATCGGCGCGCTCACCGCATGGCGGATGGGCGTGCTCGGCGCGGCGCTCGCCGGGCTGATGAGCCTGCTCATCGTGGTGCGGCACACCCGCGAGGAGGAGGAGACCGGCCGCCAGGAGATGCTCGGCGCGACCATGGTCGACCGCCGGGCGCCGCTGACCGCCGCCCTGGCCGCCGCCGCTACGGCCGATCTCGTGGTCGCCCTGGTCATCGCCGGCGGCATGGTCGTCGTCGGCCAGGGCGTGGCGGGGTCGGTGGCGCTCGGCCTGGTCGTGGGCTGCGGCGGGTTGATGTTCGCCGGTGTCGCCGCCGTGACCGCCCAGCTCACCCAGAGCGCCCGGCTGGCCAGGGGCCTGGCGGGCACCGTCCTCGGCGCCGCCTTCCTGCTGCGCGCGGCCGGGGACGCGGCCACCGATGACTCCTCCTCCCCCCTGGTCTGGGCCTCTCCCCTGGGCTGGGTCGAGCACCTCCACCCCTACGCCGCCGAGTCCTGGTGGGTGCTGCTGCCGGTCGCCGCCTTCACCGCGCTCGGCTGCGCGGGCGGGTACGTGCTGGTCTCCCGCCGGGACACCGGCTCCGGCGTCCTGCCCGCCCGGCCCGGCCCCGCACGCGCCGCGCGCTCGCTGAACGGGCCGCTGGCGCTGGCCTGGCGGCTCCAGCGCGGCGCCCTGCTCGGCTGGGCGGCGGGCCTGACCGTCGCCGGGGCGGTCTACGGCTCGGTGGCCGACTCGGTCGGCGAACTCGTCGGCGACAACAAGCAGGTCGACGACATCTTCCAGCGGATGGGCGGCCACCAGGGCCTCACCGACGCGTTCCTGTCGACCGCGATGGGCCTGCTCGGCATCATGGCCGCGGTCTTCGCCGTCCAGAGCGTGCTGCGGCTGCGCTCCGAGGAGACCGGTCAGGGCGCCGAGGCCGTCCTCGCCCACCCGGTCGGCCGCCTGCGGTGGGCCGCCGGCCATCTGCTCCTCGCCCTGCTCGGCACCCTCGTCCTCCTGGCCGCGGGCGGCCTGGCGATGGCCCTGGCCTACGGCTCCGCCACCCACGACCTCGGCGGCCAACTCCCCCGCCTGACCGGCGCCGCCCTCGCTCAGGCCCCGGCCGTCTGGGTGCTCGCCGGTCTCACCACCCTCCTCATCGGCCTCCGCCCCACCGCCTCCCCCGCCGCCTGGGGCCTCCTCGCCACCTTCCTCGCCCTCGGCCAACTCGGCCCGGTCCTCCGCCTCCCCCAACCGCTGCTGGACCTCTCCCCCTTCACCCACCTGCCCGCCCTCCCAGGCGCGAACGCGGCGGCGACGCCCTACGCCTGGCTGATACTTGTCGCCACCGCGACCATGGCGGCTGGCATGGTGGGGCTGCGCCACCGGGACATCGGCGTCTGAAACGGGTCGGCCGACGCGAAGCTGTCGCCAACGCCGCCGCGCGGCGGCCGGCGGCACCCGTGGCCGCCCACGGGCCGCCACGGCCGGTGGCCCGGCGCCCGATTCGCCCGTCCTGCGGGCAACTCACGCGCCAGGGCAACAACGGCGCGAGACGAGCCGCTCAGGCCGCCGGGCCATGCCGCTGCCGCCCATCAGCGGCCCGAGTCCACGGCGTCCAAGCCGCCGCGCAGCGGCTGGCGACGCCCGTGGCCACCCGCGGGCCGCCACGGCCGGTGGCCCGGCGCCCGATTCGCCCGTCCTGCGGGCAACTCACGCGCCAGGGCAACGGCCCGAGACGAGCCGCTCAGGCCGCCGGGCCATGCCGCTGCCGCCCATCAGCGGCCCGAGTCCACGGCGTCCAAGCCGCCGCGCAGCGGCACCCGCTACCAGGTGACCTGGAGCTCCTCCACCCCGCGGATGACGTATCCCGGGCGCCATTGCGGCTCCTTCAGCAGGCGCATGCCGGGGGCGTCGCGGAGGAAGGTGCCGAAGGAGGCGCTGAGTTCGAGGCGGGCGAGCGGGGCTCCGAGGCAGTAGTGGATCCCGGCGCCGAAGGTGAGGTGGCGGTTGTCGGCGGCGGGGCGGGTGACGTCGAAGCGGTCGGGGTCGCGGAAGACGGCCGGGTCGCGGTTGGCGGAGCCGAAGAGCAGCGCCACCTCGGAGCCGCGCGGGATGACCGTGCCGCCGACCTCGATGTCGTCCAGCACCCAGCGCTCGAACATCTGCAACGGGGTGTCGTAGCGCAGCATCTCCTCCACGCCGTCGCGCAGCCGCTCCGGCACGTCGTAGAGCAGCTGGAGCTGGTCGGGGTGGCGGAAGAGGGTGAGCCAGCCGACGGTGGTGGTGTTGACGGTGGCCTCGTGGCCCGCGTTGAGCAGCAGCACGCAGGTGGAGACCATCTCCTGCTCGCTGAGCTTGTCGCCCTCGTCCTGGGCGGCGATCAGCGCGCTGATCAGGTCCTCGCCGGGGTCGGTGCGACGGGCGGCGATCAGCTCGCGCAGGTACGCGGAGAACTCCTCGCTCGCCCGGACGGCCGCCGCCGCGCTCTCCTCGGTGGGGTTCAGCTCGAACATCCCGGTGATCGCCGCGGACCAGGGCCGCAGCAGCGGGCGGTCGGAGGCGGGAATGCCGAGCATCTCGGCGATGACGGCCACCGGCAGCGGCTCGGCGACCCTGGCCAGCAAGTCGCCGCCGCCGTCGGCGTACAGGCCGGTGACGAGTTCGGCGGCGAGGCGCTCCACGGTCGGGGCCAGCCGCTCCACCGTGCGCGGGGTGAACGCCTTGGCGACCAGCCTGCGGATCCGGGAGTGCGCGGGCGCTTCGAGGTCGAGCATGCCGTTGCCGTTGAGCGTGGTGAAGGGCTCGTGCTCGGGCGGCGGCGCCTGGCGGCCGAACTCCTCGTGGGTGAAGCGGTGCAGATACGTACGGCCCAGGCGGCGGTCGCGCAGCAGGGCGTTGACGTCGTCGTGGTGCGGGATGAGCCACTGCTTGGTGGGCTCGAACCAATGGGCGCGGCCGCCTGCGCGCAGCGCCTCGTACGCCGGGTACGGGTCGGCGACGAAGGACGGGGACCAGGGGGCGAAAGCAGAGGGGGAGTCGTTCATGGCTGATCGATGAGTCCGTGTTCGCGTAGGTAGTCGAGCTGGGCGAGGACCGACAGT
Source organism: Streptomyces sp. NPDC051976 (assembly GCF_040680795.1). Lineage (NCBI taxonomy): Bacteria > Bacillati > Actinomycetota > Actinomycetes > Kitasatosporales > Streptomycetaceae > Streptomyces > Streptomyces sp. NPDC051976. The sequence continues at coordinate 154,731 of NZ_JBFAXL010000012.1, read as the reverse complement.
TCGGCGGCGGGCCACAGCGAGCGGTCCACGTCGGCGTAGACATGGGCCACCACCTCGGCCGGGGTGCGCAGCCCCGACTCGACGGCGGTCTCGACCTGGGCGAGCCGGTGCGCGCGGTGCGCGAGGTAGAACTCGACGGCGCCGCGGGCGTCGGCGAGCACCGGGCCGTGGCCGGGCAGCACCGTGTCCACACCGCCGTCGACGGTGAGGGTCTGGAGCCGCCGCAGCGAGTCCAGGTAGTCGCCGAGCCGCCCGTCGGGGTGGGCGACCACGGTCGTGCCGCGGCCGAGCACCGTGTCGCCGGTCAGCACCGCACCGTCGGCGGGGAGGTGGAAGGAGAGCGAGTCGCCGGTGTGGCCGGGCGTGCCGAGCACCCGCAGCTCCAGGCCGCCGGTGGTCACGGTGTCCCCGGCCGCCAGTCCCTCGTCGCCGAGCCGCAGCGCCGGGTCCAGCGCCCGGACCCGGGTGCCGGTGAGTTCGGCGAAGCGGGCCGCGCCCTCCGCGTGGTCGGGGTGGCCGTGGGTGAGCAGGGTCAGCGCGACCCGCTTGCCCTGCTCCTCGGCGACGCCGATGACCCGGGCCAGATGGGCCTCGTCCAGCGGGCCGGGGTCGATGACGACGGCCAGCGGCGAGTCGGGCTCGGAGACTATCCAGGTGTTGGTGCCGTCCAGCGTCATCGGCGACGGGTTGGGCGCCAGCACGCACAGCGCGCGGGCCGTCGCCCAGCCGCCGATGGTGGACTGCGGCTCGCCCGGCAGCATCGCGGCGGTCATCGGCCCTCCCCTACCCGCCCGGCGGAGCCGGGAATGAACCGGGTGAACTCGTCGTGCCCCGGCCAGGTCAGTACGATCCCGCCCTCGTCGTCGAGTGCGGCGCGCGCCAGTACGGGGGTCAGGTCGCGGTCCGCCGCGGCGGTGAGCGCGGCGGCGGCCGAGGCGTACGGCGTCAGGTCGCGCAGCGTGGTGATGGTCGGCGGCAGCATGCTCATCTCGCCCCGGTCGTAGCCGTCGGCGGCGTCCGCGGGCCGCAGCCACACGGTGTGGTCCGCCTCGCCCGACACATCGCGGGTGCGCTGCCCTGCCGGGAGCGTGGCGAGGAAGAACCAGGTGTCGTACCGGCGCTCCTCGAACTCCGGGGTGATCCAGCGGGCCCACGGGCCGAGCAGGTCGGAGCGGAGCACCAGCTCACGGCGGGCGAGGAAGTCGGCGAAGGCCAGGTCGTGGCTGACCAGGGCAGCCCTGTCGGCCTCCCAGTCGTCCCCGGTGGTGTCGGCGACGACGCTCGCGCCGTCCGCCCCGGCGAGCAGCACGCCCGACTCCTCGAAGGTCTCCCGCACCGCCGCGCAGACCACCGCCTGCGCCACCGCGGGCTCCGCGCCCAGCGCCGCCGCCCACTCCTCCAGCGGCGGGCCCGCCCACCCGACCGGCCGCTCGTCCCGCGGGTCCACCCCGCCGCCCGGATACGCGTACGCGCCCCCGGCGAAGGCCATGGAGGCGCGTCTGCGCAGCATGTGGACGGCCGGACCGCCGCCCTCGGTGTCCCGCAGCAGCAGCACCGTCGCCGCCCGGCGCGGCGGCACAGGCACCAGTTCCCCGCTGGTCAGCGCCCGGATCCGATCCGGCCACGAGGCGGGGAACACCTGTCCGTCGTTCCTGGTCATGGGGCGGATGCTACGTGCATCCGCCGGGATGTTCGAGAGGGTGCCCCTCCGGGGCGGGCACCCATGACGCTCCCGGTCACGCCGGTAGTGCCCCAGCGCGCTGCGCGTGCGGAGGGCCTCGCCCCGTCAGGGGCGCGGGGAACTGCGCCTCGCGCGGCGCCTGCGGAAGACCTGCGCCCCGCAGGGGCGCGGGGAAGGTGCGCTCGCGCTGCGTCGGCCGGTGACACCGGAGTGCCCCGAAGGGGCGCGGGGAACTGCGCGCTCAGCCCCCACCGGGCCGGTGGCCCGAAGACAACCGATCTGCCCCTCTGGGGCCGGTGGTGACGTGCAGGCACGCGACGGCTGGTCGCGCAGTTCCCCGCGCCCCTACGGGGCACGTCCTACGCAAGCGCAGCGCGCTTCCCCGCGCCCCTTCGGGGCACTACGGTGCCTGGACCTACGCAAGCGCGCCGCAGGCGATCGCTCAGCCAGCGAGCTCGACCTGGATCTCGACCTCGACCGGGGCGTCCAGGGGGAGGACGGCGACGCCGACGGCGCTGCGGGCGTGGACGCCCTTGTCGCCGAGGGCTGCGCCCAGCAACTCGCTGGCGCCGTTGACGACGCCGGGCTGACCGGTGAAGTCGGGGGCGGAGGCGACGAAGCCGACGACCTTCACGACGCGGGCGATCCGGTCGAGGTCACCGGCGACCGACTTGACGGCGGCCAGCGCGTTGAGGGCGCAGGTGCGGGCCAAGGCCTTGGCCTCGTCCGCGGTGACCTCTGCGCCGACCTTGCCGGTCATGGTGAGCTTGCCGTCCACCATCGGGAGCTGGCCCGAGGTGAAGACGTACGGTCCGGAGACCACCGCGGGCTGGTACGCGGCCAGCGGCGGCACGACCTCGGGCAGCGTCAGCCCCAGCTCGGCCAGCCGCGCCTCGACGGCGCCGCTCACGCCGCCTTCTCCCGCTTGAAGTACGCGACGAGCTGCTCGGAGTTGTTCGGCCCCGGCACGACCTGGACCAGTTCCCAGCCGTCCTCGCCCCACGTGTCGAGGATCTGCTTCGTCGCGTGCACGAGCAGCGGCACGGTCGCGTATTCCCACTTCTTCGCCATACGGCGACTGTAGTGCCTCCCCGCACGCCGCCGACGACGGCCCGGCGGTGTCCACGGGACCGCCGTACACATGCCCGCCGGAGCCGAACGGGACGGCCGCCGGAGTACATGCCCCCTTCAATGGTTAGGCTCGCAAGGTGAGCCCTCAACAGTCATCTGCCGTCAGGCTCCACATCGTGACGGGCAAGGGCGGTACGGGAAAGACCACGGTCGCCGCCGCGCTGGCGCTCGCCCTCGCGTCGGAGGGCCGCCGGGTGCTGCTGGTCGAGGTCGAGGAGCGGCAGGGCATCGCGCAGCTCTTCGAGACCGAGGCCCTGCCGTACGAGGAGCGCAAGATCGCTTCCGCGCCGGGCGGCGGCGAGGTGCACGCGCTGGCCATCGACGCCGAGCTGGCGATGCTGGACTACCTGGACATGTTCTACAAGCTCGGCCGCGCGGGCCGGGCGCTCAAGAAGCTCGGGGCGATCGACTTCGCCACCACCGTCGCCCCCGGGCTGCGCGACGTCCTGCTCACCGGCAAGATGTGCGAGGCCGTCCGCCGCAAGGACAAGGCGGGCTGGCCGGTGTACGACGCGGTGGTGCTGGACGCCCCGCCCACCGGCCGGATCACCCGCTTCCTCAACGTCAACGACGAGGTCGCCGGGCTCGCCAGGGTCGGCCCGATACACAACCAGGCGCAGGCCGTGATGCGGGTGCTGAAATCGCCGCAGACCGCCATCCACCTGGTGACGCTGCTGGAGGAGATGCCGGTCCAGGAGACGATGGACGGCGTCGCCGAGCTGCGCGCCGCCGGGCTGCCGGTCGGCGCGGTGATCGTCAACATGGTCCGCCCGGTGCTGCTGGACGAGGCCGTACTCGCGGAGGTCGCGGACGGCGCCCCGGGCAGCGGCGGCAAGCGCCGTACGGCCGTCGCGAAGGCCCTGTCGCAGGCTGGACTGGGCGGCGCCCGCCGTGGCGGGGTCGCCGAGCGGCTGGTCGACCCGCTGCTGACGCAGGCGTACGAGCACGCCCAGCGGGTGGTGCTGGAGCGCGAGCAGCGCGCCGAGATCGTGGGTCTCGGCCTGCCGGTACGGGAGTTGGAGCTGCTCGGCGACGGCGTCGACCTCGGCGGGCTCTACCGCCTCGCGGAGAGCCTGCGCAAGCAGGCGGTCCCGGGCGTCGCGATCCCGGCCGACAGTGACGAGGACGCGGACGAAGACGCGGACGAAGACGACGAGGCCGTGGCTGACGGCGACGACGGAGACGAGGGCTGAGATGAGCCTGGAGAGCCCCCTGCTGGAGATCGACCCGCTCCTCGACGACCCGAAGACCCGGATCATCGTGTGCTGCGGCTCCGGCGGCGTCGGCAAGACCACCACCGCCGCGTCCCTGGGCGTACGGGCGGCCGAGCGCGGTCGTACGGCGGTGGTGCTGACCATCGACCCGGCGCGCAGGCTCGCCCAGTCCATGGGTCTCACCGAACTGGACAACACCCCGCGCGAGGTGGCCGGAATTGATCGGTCCGCCGGTGGTTCGCTGCACGCGATGATGCTGGACATGAAACGGACGTTCGACGAGGTCGTGGTGCAGCACTCCGACCCCGAACGGGCCCGCGCGATCCTGGAGAACCCCTTCTACCAGTCCCTGTCGGCCGGTTTCGCGGGCACGCAGGAGTACATGGCGATGGAGAAGCTCGGCCAGTTGCGCGCCCAGGACGCCTGGGACCTGATCATCGTGGACACCCCGCCGAGCCGTAGCGCGCTGGACTTCCTGGACGCGCCGAAGCGGCTGGGCTCGTTCCTGGACGGCAAGTTCATCAAGCTGCTGATGGCCCCGGCGAAGGTGGGCGGCCGGGCCGGGGTGAAGTTCCTCAACATCGGGATGTCGATGATGACCGGCACCCTGAGCAAGGTGATGGGCGCCGGGCTGCTGCGCGACGTGCAGACCTTCGTCGCCGCGATGGACACCATGTTCGGCGGCTTCCGCACTCGCGCCGACGCCACGTACCGGCTGCTCCAGGCGCCGGGCACGGCGTTCCTCGTGGTCGCGGCGCCGGAGCGGGACGCGCTGCGCGAGGCCGCCTACTTCGTGGAGCGGCTGGCCGCCGAGGACATGCCGCTTGCCGGGCTGGTGCTCAACCGTGTGCACGGCAGCGGCGCGGCGCAGCTCACGGCCGAGCGGGCGCTGGCGGCGGCGGAGGCACTGGACGACGCGCTGGCCGACGCGGCGGACGATGCACGGGACGGCGACCCGGCCGCCACAGCCGGCTCAGAGAATCTTGGCGAGGGCGGCATTGTGGATCACCCCACTGGGAAAGCTGACCCCGTGCAGCCCACCACTACCACCGCCGCCGCGACGGAACGCCTCGCCGCGGGACTGCTGCGCCTGCATGCCGAGCGGATGCAGGTGGTCGCGCGGGAGCGACGCACCCGCGACCGCTTCGTGTCCGTCCACCCGGAGGTGCCGATGGTGGACGTGACGGCGCTGCCCGGCGACGTTCACGATCTGACCGGGCTGCGGACGATCGGCGAGCAGCTCGCCGGCGGTCAGCCGGCCGCCGCGTAGTCTTCCTCTTCGCCGAGCGGGATCAGGCCGGTGCTGCGCTCGTACTCGGTACGGGCGGTCTCCAGCAGCCTGCGCCAGGACGTCACCATCGGCCGCCGGCGTAGCAGCGCCCGGCGTTCACGCTCGGTCATACCCCCCCACACACCGAACTCCACCCGGTTGTCGAGCGCGTCGGCCAGGCACTCGGTGCGGACCGGGCACCCGGTGCACACCGCCTTGGCACGATTCTGCGCCGCCCCCTGGACGAAGAGTTCGTCCGGATCCGTCGTCTTGCACGCGGCCTGCGTGCTCCAGTCGGTTACCCAGCTGCTCATGCTGGCGCCGTCCTCTCCCGAATCGAGGCTCCCCCACGGCGGCAACCGGCATATTCACCGTTGCCAGTTGAGGACGTTACGGAAGGTAGGCGCGGCGCAACAGCCCTTTCAGGCCCAATCTTGCATGGCCCGAATGGACTATGCGTACGCGGGAGATCACCCACCGGAGTGACCGGGCGCGAAATCGGATCTATGGGGTGAAGAGGGACACTTCACCCGCCATGGGGCTCAAGTCCCCAGGCATATGCCGAAATTCGGGCAGTTCTCATCACTCACAAGAGTGACGAAGGAAGACAGGTGCGCGCCGTGATGATCGCGCCCTGTCCGTTACAGAGTAGGCGAACAGTTGGGCGCACGTACGTGGAATCGCAACGTAGGCTGCGTGCATGGCTCACAAGCGATCGGGCGGGGGGCTGACGTCAGCCCAGCAGGCCGCCAAGTTCCTCGGTGTCAGCGTGCTCTCCGGCGTGGTACTGGCAGGTCTCGCACTGCCGGCCGTCGGCGCGCTCGGCCTGTCCGCGAAGGGCACGGCAGCGGGTTTCGACGACCTGCCCGGTGAACTGAAGACGCCGCCGCTCAGCCAGGCGTCGAAGATCCTCGACGCCAACGGCGGTCTGATCGCGACCGTCTACTCGCGTGACCGCACGGTCGTCCCGATCACGTCGATGAGCCCCAACATCCTCAGCGCGATCGTGGCCATCGAGGACTCCCGCTACTACAAGCACGGAGCCATCGACCCCAAGGGCATCCTGCGCGCGCTCAGCAACAACGCCTCGGCGGGCAGCACCCAGGGCGCGTCCACGCTGACCCAGCAGTGGGTCAAGAACGTCTTCGTGGAGGAGGCGGGCGACGACGCGGGCAAGGTCGCCCAGGCCACCCAGCAGACCGTGGGCCGCAAGATCAAGGAGATGAAGTACGCGATCCAGGCCGAGAAGGAACTCGGCAAGAAGAAGATCCTGGAGAACTACCTCAACATCACCTTCTTCGGCGAGCAGGCGTACGGCATCGAGGCCGCCTCCGAGCGCTACTTCAGCAAGCACGCCAAGGACCTGACCCTCACCCAGGCCGCGATGCTCGCCGGTCTCGTCCAGTCGCCCAGCCGCTACGACCCGGTCAGCGACCCGCCGGAGGCCACCAAGCGCCGCAACACGGTGCTGGCGCGCATGGCGCAGCTCAAGGACATCACCCCTGAGCAGGCCGCCGCCGCCCAGAAGGCGCCGCTCGGCCTGAAGGTCAGCTCCCCCAAGAACGGCTGCATCACCGCCGTCAACGGCGCCGGGTTCTTCTGCGACTACGTCCGCGAGACGTTCCTGCAGAACGCCGCCTTCGGCAAGACGAAGGAGGAGCGGGCCAAGATCTGGAACACCGGCGGTCTGACCATCAAGACCACCCTCGACCCGAAGGCCCAGGCCTCGGTCATCAACGGGATCAGCAAGCACGTCTACAAGAGCGACAAGATCGCCGCGGCCGCCACCCTGGTGCAGCCCGGCACCGGCAAGATCGTCGCCATGGGCCAGAGCAGGCCGTACGGCTTCGGCAGCCACGAGACGCAGATCAACTACTCGGTGGACGCCAACATGGGCGGCGGCCAGGGCTTCCAGAACGGCTCCACGTTCAAGCCCATCACCGCCGCGGCGGCGCTGGAGAACGGCTACCAGCCGTCGCAGACGTATCCCTCGCCCAACAAGTTGGACTACCCCGACGTCACGAACTGCGACGGCGCCACGGTGCACAGCAACCCTCCCGTCCAGACGCAGAACGAGGACCCGTCCGAGGTCGGTCCCTACGCGATGCCCGAGGCGCTGAAGAAGTCCATCAACACGTACTTCGTCGCGCTGGAGGCCGACACCGGCCTGTGCCCGATCGTCAAGATGGCCGACAAGCTGGGCCTCGGCCGCGCGGACGGCAAGCCGCTGGTCCAGGGCGCCTCGCTGACCCTGGGCACCAACGAGGTGTCGCCGCTGAGCGTGGCCGCCGCCTACGCGGCCTTCGCCAACCGCGGCGTCTACTGCACCCCGATCGTCATCGAGTCCGCCACGACCTCCGACGGCAAGCAGCTGAAGGTGCCGAAGTCGATCTGCTCGCAGGCGATGTCGCAGCAGACCGCCGACACCATCAACACCATGCTCAAGGGCGTCGTCGACGACGGTACGGGTGAGGCGGCCAACCTCGACGGCCGCGACACCGCGGGTAAGACCGGTACCACCGACTTCCGGTACGCGGCCTGGTTCGCGGGCTACACGCCCAACATGGCCGCCGCGGTCTGGATGGGCGACCCGCGGCACTCCGTGAAGATGATCGACATCACCATCGGCGGCCAGTACTACCCGAAGGTCTACGGCGCCACCGGCCCCGCGCCGATCTGGAAGGACGCCGTCCAGGGCGCCCTGGACGGCACCCCGCCGGAGACCTTCGTCACCGTCCCGCTCAACATCCCCGACAAGGGCGCCACCCCCGACCCCTCGAACACCGACTCCCCGCCCGACAACAAGCACCACGGCCACAAGAAGCCGGGCGGCGGCGGCCCCGGCGGCGCCACCACCATGGGCACCACGGGCGGCCCCATCGGCACCGCGGTCGGCGGCACGACAGGCGGGACCACCCCCAACCCCAATCCGACCTTCACCTTCCCTGGCGGCCTGGTGACGGGCGGCGCCAACGGCGGCGGCAACGGCCGCGCGGGGGGAACGACGGGCGGCGGTTAGCAGGACGCGTGGCAGTAGTAGTAAGGGGCGCCCTCCAGTGGAGGGCGCCCCTTACGTGTGGGTGAGGTGGGGAGGTGTCACCCGCCGGCGAGCTGCTTCTTCACTTCCGCCGCGACGCGGCCGCCCTCCGCCAGGCCGGCGACCTTCGGGTTCACGATCTTCATCACGGCGCCCATGGCCCGGGGGCCGTCCGCGCCGGACTCGGCGATCGCGTCCCGGACGATGGCGACCAGCTCGTCGTCGGAGAGCTGCTTGGGCAGGTACTCGGCCAGCACCTCGCCCTCGGCCTTCTCCCGGTCGGCGGACTCCTGGCGGCCGCCCTGGGCGAAGGCCTCCGCCGCCTCGCGCCGCTTCTTCGCCTCGCGGGCGATCACCTTCAGCACCTCGTCGTCGGAGAGCGTACGGGCACTCGTACCCGCGACCTCCTCCTTGGTGATGGCGGTGAGGGTGAGCCGGATCGTGGCGGACCGCAGCTCGTCGCGGCTCTTGATCGCCGCGGTGAGGTCGTCGTGAAGTCGCTGCTTGAGCGTGGTGGTCATGCGTCGATTTTCGCACCCTGGGGACGCGCCCGCGCCGTATATATGCGGCGGCGGCCCGCGGAGGGCCGGGCGGGGGTTGACAGGGGGCGCCTGGGGCCCGTAACCCGGGCGCCCACGGGCCCCTGGCACCCCTGGGCCGCGGACTCTGACACGATGGACGCATGCTCGCGCGATACGGAATTCCCCTCGGTGTGACGGCGGCCGGCGCGGCCTGTGTGGCGTACGCGGCCGGGATCGAGTCCCGGTCCTTCCGGCTGCGACGCGTGGAGATCCCGGTGCTGCCCCGCGGCATGCGCCCGATCCGCGTACTCCAGGTCTCGGACATCCACATGGTGTCGGGCCAGAACAAGAAGCGCCGCTGGCTGCAGTCACTGGCGGGCCTGCGCCCGGACCTGGTGGTGAACACCGGCGACAACCTCTCCGACCCCGAGGCCGTCCCCGAAGTCCTGGACGCGCTGGGGCCGTTGATGCAGTTCCCGGGCACGTATGTCTTCGGTTCGAACGACTACTACGGGCCCAAGTTCCGCAACCCGGGCCGCTACCTGATCGAGAAGGCGCGCGGCCAGCACGGGCTGAACGGCAAGAGCCACAGCGCCCACGGCGTGATCCGCAACCCGTGGGGCGACCTGCGCGACGCCTTCGACGCGGCGGGCTGGGTGGGCCTGAGCAACAGCCGCGGGCGCCTCAAGCTCGACACCGGCCCCGTACTCGGCCTCACGGGCCTGGACGACCCCCACATCAAGCGCGACCGCTACACCGCGGTCACCGGCGGCCCCGACCCGGACACCGACTTCAACCTCGCCCTGGTCCACGCCCCCTACCTGCGCGTCCTCGACGCCTTCACCGCAGACCGCTACCCCCTGATCCTCGCGGGCCACACCCACGGCGGCCAGGTCTGCGTCCCCTTCTACGGCGCCCTCGTCACCAACTGCGACCTCGACACCGACCGCGTCAAGGGCCTCTCCACCCACACCGCCACCGGCTCCACCTCCTACCTCCACGTCTCCGCAGGCTGCGGCGCCAACCGCTACACCCCCATCCGCTTCGCCTGCCCCCCCGAAGCCACCCTCCTCACCCTGACCCCCCGCTAGCCCCCTCCGGGGCGGACAAATCCCCTCATACTGGGCCGCCCAAAACCGGATTTCGCCTCACGCCCCGGGTCCGCTAAAGTAAACGACGTTGCACCGGGGTGTGGCGCAGCTTGGTAGCGCGCTTCGTTCGGGACGAAGAGGCCGTGGGTTCAAATCCCGCCACCCCGACTCCAAAGCAGCAGGTCAGGGCCCTGATCCTTCCGAGGATCAGGGCCCTGACCCGTTCCTGGAGGCGCGCGGGCTCGGCGAGGCAGGCTCGGCGAGCGAGGCCGACAATGACATTCCGTTGCAGGTGCGACGCCTGTTACAGTGCGCTGTCTTTGTCGGGGGGATGACCAGGGGCCGGGGGGGCTTCCGTTCTTCCTGCGCGCCGGCGCGCCTTGTCGCGCCGCAGCCGCGCCCACTCGCTCGCCTCCGAGCCGCGGCCACCTCTCGAACGACACGGACCGGCCGTACCCCGCCGGGCCGCAACACCCCGTGCGCGAACGCGGGGACGTGCACGAGAGGGACCACGTTGACCCGTACCACCCGCGCGTTCCACCGCGGCCTGGTCGCCGCGCTCGCCGTCGTCGCCGCGGCGGTCGGCCCGTTGCCGCAACTCGCGCACGCCGGCACCGGATCGGTGTCGGCGGAGGTGCTGATCCCGTCGCAGACCACGACCGGTCCGGTGGGCCTGGCCATGGTCGCGGACGATGCCGACGGGTACGTGCTGGAAGGCACCGGCACCTACCAGATGAACAACGTGAACACGAAGCAGTACACCTGGCACTCGGCTGACGGGACGGTCACCCGCGACCTCGGAAGGCTCCCCCACGCGCCCGTGGTCGTGCCCCTGCCCGGCGGGGGTTCGGCGGTCGGCACGGTGCAGCACGGCACGGCCGGTCAGTCGCCCACCCGGATCGGCATCTACGACGTGCGGTCGGGTACCTGGACGTACTTCGACGTGCCTTCGGGGCACGTCGTGGTGGGGATCGTGCCCACCGCCACCGGCTGGGCCGCGATCACGCAGACCTCCGCGGCGACCGGCGACATCCTGCACCTGCTCACTCCGGCGGCCGGGGGCGACCTCACCGACACCGTGGTCAGCGGCGTACCGGCGGGCGGCTTCGACCTGACCAACGTCTACAGCCAGTGGCAGGCGGTCCGAGGCACCGTCGCGTTCCTCACGAGGCACGGGACGGACGCCCAGCAGATCGGCCTGATCGACACCGACACCGGTGCGCTGACGTTCCTCCAGCCGTCAGGAGGCTCCACCAGCACGCAACTCCTCCTGAGCGACGGCGTCTTCGGGACCTACGACGCGTCCGCCGCCAAAGCCACGGTGCGCGCGATCAGCACACCGCGGACCGTCGTCGCCGACATCGCGGCCACCTATCCGGGCGGTGGCCCCGTTGTGGCGGCGCTGGCTGGCAGGGCCCTGATCCTGGGCCGCGCCAACGCCGGTCTGATGTGGCGGCAGACGGCCTCTCCCGTGGAGTCGTTCCCGCTCGACGGAAGCGCCCCCACCGTCCTGACCCAGATGGGCAGCCCGCCCGCCGAGACCGCGGACGGCGGCGTGACCTTCGACGCGGCCACGGGGTCCGGGGGCTGGGCCACGTACAAGCTGCCCGCGCAGGGCGGGCCCGCGACGGTCGTCCGTGACTACACCACCTACCGGCCCGAGTACCTCGGCCTGTCGCTCGACCGGGGCGAGCTCAGCAGAGTGGAGGCCGGCCCGGACTTCGACGTGCGGGAGCACCTCGAGAACGCCGACCTCGGCACCAGTGCGACTCCGAAACTGGCCGGCCGGGTTGAAGAGCGGGAGCGGATGCCCTGGGACGCCGTCGTGAACCGCTGCGACGGCCTGCGGTGCGAAGCACTCACCGATACCGACACCGGAAGCAGCACCTTGACGGGCGCCGCACCCGTCTACCTGTCCACCAATCTGCTCGGCAAGGACGTCCTCGGGCAGGAGGGCGGCAACGGGAACGTCACCCTGGACACCTCCCAGGGTCGGATCACCTCGGCCGACGGCACCCTGGCGGTCTACGACAGCGCGGCCAACGGGCAGCAGTACCTGGTCGACCTCGCCACGCGCCAGGTCGTCCGGACCCGGCCGACCGTCGCCGCCGCCCTGTGGAACGGCACCCTCTGGTCCGCGACCGCGACCCCGGGCACCTTCACCACAGAGAGCACCACGGCACTCGGCGCCACCCCGGGCACCGTCACGTCTGTCTCCACCGACGTCCCGTGCGTGCCGGATGAGATCCAGGTGCTGGGCCGCTGGCTGTACTGGTCCTGCGGCGCGGACGGTCCCGCCGGGGTCTTCGACAGCACACGCGGCCACTCGGTCGCGGTGCCCGCGGGCAAGGCCCTGCTCGGGGACGGCTTCGTGCTCCAGCACACCGGCGGCCACCTCGTCCTGACCGACGTCCACACCGGTACGGCCGCGGGGCGCACACTCGCCGACCTTCCGGCCGGTGCGTACGCCGACGACCGGGGCATCACCTGGACCGTCGACAAATACCGCGGCTTCGTCGCGTACACCGACACCGCGGGTACCACTCACGTGCTGCCCTCCGGCGTGCCCGCGTCGCCGCTCGCCGTGCTGCGCGGCACCGTCGGCACGACCGCCACGCCGGACGCGACCGGCTGGCAGGGGCAATGGACCTTCACCGGCCCGGTCTCCTCCTGGCAGGTGGACGTGCGCAGGCGAGGACAGACGGGGGTCGTGGCCTCCTTCCACGGCGGCGCGGCACGTGCTTCCGCGTCAGTCCACTGGAGCGTCCGCTACGGCTCCAGCCTGCCGATGCCCGACGGCGACTACACCTGGTCCCTCACCGCGGTACCGGCCGACGGCGCCGGCCCCGCGCTCAGCACCACCGGCACGATCACCGTCAGCGGTACGGGGGTGCATGCCCGCGACTACTCCGGTGACGGCGTCGGCGACCTGCTCGCCCTGACCTCCGCCGGCCGCCTCGACGTGCGCCCGGGCACCGGCAGCGCGCCGGGCGGCGTGCGGACCACGTCGGCGTCCGGAAGCGGCTGGCCTTCCACCTCGCGGCTCGTCCCGTTCGGCGACCTGAACGGCGACGGCGCCAACGACCTTCTCGTGCGCGACGCGACGGGCCACCTCACCGTGTACTACGGCACCGCCGCCCACACGTTCACGCCCGCCGGCCCGCACCGGCTGATCGGCGCGGGCTGGAACATCTACGACGTGCTCACCTGGCCCGGTGACGCGAACTCCGACGGCCGGCCCGACCTGATCGCCCGCGACAGCGCCGGCAGCCTGTACCTGTACGGGGCGAACGGGTCCGGCGCGTTCGCCCCGCGCACAAAGGCCGGGTACGGCTACCAGATCTACGACACGATCGTCGGCGTCCAGGACCTCTACCTGAGCCCGCAGTTCCCCGCCGCCGGGGGGCTGCTCGCCCGTGACCGGTCGGGCGTCCTCTGGCAATACCAGACCATAGGCGGCCGCGTCTGCAGTCGGGCCCGCGTCGGCGGCGGCTGGAACACCTACAACATGATCGTCGGCGTCGGCGACATCAACGGTGACGGCCGCAACGACGTCGTGGCCCGGGACGGCAATGGTGGCCTGTGGCGCTACGACGGCCGGACCTACGGGGGCTTCCAGCCCCGCGTGGAGATCGGCTGGGGCTGGCAGAGCTACAAGTCCCTGATCTAGTCGGCGGTCGTCATGCGCCAGGGAGCGGGGCGCGGCCGTCGGTGTGCCAGGCATCTGATCCACCGCCCGGCCCCGTCCAACGGGAGCTCTCAGCTCGGCCGTTCGCGGGTCAGCTCCCGCAGCCGCTCGGGGTCGGGGATCAGCAGCCGCATGTGGCGGCGGTCCTGGGCGAGCACCCCCGCCTGCTGTAATTCCGCTATGCGCCGGCCGACCGACTCACGGCTGATGCCGCACCAACCGGCCAGGTCGAGATGGCTGATCCCGGCCAGCTCGATGCCCCCCGGCTTCTCCGTGCCCTCGCACTGCACCAGCCGGTACAGCAACCGGTAGAAGCGCAGCTTCGGGGAGGCGACGGCGAGATCGGCGTACCAGCGGTCCGCCTCCCGCAGCCGCTCCACCATCACTCCGAGCAGACACGCGGTCAGCGCCGGGCTGGTGGCCAGGAGACGTCGGAACGCCGACCGCGGGATCATCTGAAGGATCACGTCGGTCACCGTCACCACGAGGGCGCTACGCGGTGTGCCGCTGCGGCCATCTCGCCGATGATGTCGCCCTTGCCGCGCACCGCGAGATACGCCCCCGGGCCGTCGTCGTTGTAGGACACCACCCGGCAGCGGCCGCTGGTGATGATCGCGGTCGCCCCGTCGTCGGCCGCCTCGGAGAAGACGTGCTCACCACGGGTGTAGGGACGAGTGCGGCCGATCCGTTCCAGTGCGTCGCGCTCCGGCGTACCGATCAGGTCGTGGAAGCAGGAGGACGGCATACGCCCAGTATCGGCCACCACCCCCGCGAAATGCGTCAGTTGACGCTTTATGTGCGCCCATGAAGTGTTTCCGTGTCCACCAACTCTTCATCCTTGGGGGACAGCACGTGAACGACGAGCACACGACCGGCGCCGCCAGGGCCGCTTCGGGCAGCAACTCCTGGGGCGCTTCCCACACCACGGGAGTCAGCTTTCAGACCGGCGGCAACGTCACGGTCCGGGACAGTCAGGTCGCCGGCCGCGACATCCACAACACCAAGATCAAGAACACCGTCAAGAAACACCCGGTGGCCTCGTTGGCCGTCCTCGTGGTGCTGTTGGCCGGCGGCGGCACCGTCGCGGCGCAGGTGATCGGCGGCTCCGGCTCCGGCAGCGGCATCGACACCTCGGTGGTCTCCGAGGCCGGGGCCGGCGGCGCCTCGGACACCACCGCCCAGATCCGCAACGCCGAACGCGCCGGGGACGCGAGCGCCTGGTGCGCGATGGTCGCGCCCTCCGACGGCGGGTGCGCCTCCGCCATGCAGGGCAAGTTCGACGGCCGCTCGAGCGACTACCGCGCCAAGGTCAACCAGGTCGGCATCGGCAGTCCGCGCATCACCTCCACCGGCGCCGAGGTGCCGCTGTCCTTCAAGGGCAAGGAGCAGGGCACCGTGCCCCTGGTCTGGTCCGGCGGGCGCTGGCAGATGAGCGGCGGCACGTACACGGTGGTCAAGGGGGCCGGCGGAATCTTCCTCTCGCTGATCGACGCGCAGAACCACCAACTGTCGCTGTTCGGCATCCCGCTGTCATGACCCCGCACCCACCCATCGCGTCGGACCACGTCCACCGCTCACGGCACGCCCTGGCCGTGGTGGCCGACATCGAGTCCTTCAGCGGCCGGGACAACCGGGAGCAGATGCGTACCCGGCAGGACTTGTACGAGGAGGTCCGCACGGCGTTCGGCGCCTCGCTGTGGCAGTCCTGCTACAGCGAGGACCGTGGCGACGGGCTGCTCGTCGTCGTCCCGCACAGCGCCGGGGCGGCCCACGTCATCGGCGAGGTCCTGCCCGCACTGGACCGCGCGCTGTCCGGTCGGCGACGCGGCGACCCGCTGCTCAGGCTACGGATCGCGGCACACGCCGGTGACGTGTACGCCGACGGCGAGGGCATCGGCGGCCACGCCGTCAACCATGCCTTCCGGCTGTGCGACGCCGAGCCTCTGCGTGCGGCGCTCAAGGCCGCCCGCAGTGATACGGCGCTGCTCCTGTCCGACTCGCTGTACGAGACGATCGCGCACGACGGCCATCCCTCGGTGACCCCGGCGGCGTTCCACGCCGTCGCCGTCACCGTCAAGGAGACCGCGGCGCGTGCCTGGCTGCACGTCCCCGGCGACGAGGCGGCAGCCGCCGGTGCCGCGGCCGCGGCACCGGCCCGGGGCTCGGAAGCCGCCACCACGGAAGCCGCGCCGCCTGCCCAGACCGGCGGAGTGTCGTTCGGTTCGGGCAACGTCACCATCACCCGCGGCGCCGTAGCCGGCCGCGACATCGTGCGGCACTCCGCCCGACGCCGCTGGTGGCAGCGCGACGGGTGACCCGCCTCCGCCCCACATCAGTTCAAGGAACAGCGTCCATCCAGAAAGGCACGAAAGGGATGAAAAGCCTTCTCAGCGGGGTCGTGCTCCTAATCGTCGGTCTCGTCGTCGTCCCGTCCGTCAAGGGATACGCCGGCGTCTGCAACTCCGCGCTCGGCCAGATGGTCCAAACCCGCAGCACCCCGACCGCCATCAAGTGCACGGCGGCCACGGTCGCCGTCGACATGCACTGGTGGATCGTCGCCTGGGGCGTGGGCTCCGTCATCGCAGGTCTGGCGATGCTGGGCGCGGCCGTGCTGTCCCGTAGCTGAACCGGATTACCGCGGGGGCCGCCGTGCGCGGTTCCCGCGGGCCGGGCAGTGGCATGCCTCACGGAAACCCGACAAAAGGAACTAGTCCTTCCGCTTGCCCGTCCCTCCCTGAGTAGGACGATCTGGGAAGGCGGACGGATTCCGGCATGGGCGAGGCACAGGGTGGCGCGGGGCGCGCGGCGGAGAAGGCGGATGCCGCGGCGCGTCACGGCAGGCTCGACCTGAGTGTGCCGCAGGTGGCGGGGAGCGCGGTCGCCGCGATCGTGGCCGCAAAGCTCGCCTCGGGTCTCGGGGTCTACGGCACGATTGTGGGCGCTGGCGTGGTCAGCGTGCTGGGTACATGCGGCGGGTCGGTCCTCCAGCACCTGTTCCGGCGCACCGGGCGGCATGTGCAGGAGGTCGCCACGCAGGGCCGTACCGGCGTCCGACGGGTCCGCTCTGTCGATGAGCCGACCGATCACGGCGGGCGGGACGGTTACGGCGCGCCCACCTCGTACCGGGCGGCCGGGCGGCGCGGCTGGAAGCGACCCGTGGTGGCCGTCGCGCTCGCGTTCGGGCTGACGATGGGCGGGATCACCTGCTACGAGGCCCTCGCCGGAGAGAACATCAGCGGGCACGGACGGGGCACGACCGTCGGCGACGCCTTCACCGGCCACACCCCGCAGCGCTCCGGTGGCACCGGCCACACCCCCGCGCCGCCGGACGGCAGCACCGGCACACCGTCCCACCGCCCGACCACCGACCCGCGGATCCCGGACACCACCGCCCCCACGCCCACACCGTCCACCACCGGTACGAGCACGCCCTCCACGCCGCCCCCGACCTCTCCCCCACCGACGTCCACCTCCCCGAGCCCCACGGCTACGGAGGACAGTGCGGGCGTGAAGCCGTAACTTCAGTGCGGCAGGAGCTGCTGACCCCCGTCGATGTCGTACGTCGCTCCCGTGAGCGCTTCGTTGGTCATGAGGTGGAGAGCGAGCGCGGCGACGTCGGCCGGGCCGACGACGCGGCCGATGGGGAGAGTGGCCCGCAGTTCCGCGCGTCGCGCTTCGAGGCCGTCGCCCAGGAGTGAGGCCGAGAGCGGGGTGTCGACGAACCCGGCGGCGATGACGTTCGCCCGGATCGGCGCCAGTTCAAGGGCGAGATTCGCGACCAGGGCCGGAAGGGCCGCGGTCATCGCGGACATCACGCTCATGCCCGGGGCGGGTCGGCGGCCGCCGGTGCCGCCGATGAACAGCAGTGTGCCGCCGGGCCTGACCTTGTCACGACCGTACTTGCCGACCGCGAGGACCAGGGCCAGCCGCTCAGCGAAGTGGCGGCCCGCGGTGGCGACGTCCAGGTCGGCCAGGGGTGTGTAGACGGGACCGCCGGCAGTGACCAGTACGTGGTCGACCGTGCCGGGCAGATCCCGGAAGAACTCCTCGAGACGGTCGAGATCGTTGGCGTCGAACGCCGCCGTGCCCACCGGATCGAGTTCGTCCGCCGCCTTCCGCAGCCGCTCGGGATCGCGCCCGACCAGGATCACCTCGCCGCCGGCCGCGCGCACCTGCCGAGCCGTCTCAAGCCCGATACCCGCGCTCCCCCCGACCACCACCACGGTCTGCCCCACGAGTCCGTCCCCGCCGACACCGGCGCCGTTCACGAGGACACTCCCGCGCCCGCCGACCTCACGACCCGCCCTCCGTCCGGCAACCGCCCCTCAGCCTCGCCATCCCTGCCTCCAAAGTCTCGATCCGGGGCCCCCTGCCCTGGCCCTCCCTTCCATGATCACGCGCCCGAACGCCGACCGCCTCCCAGCTCCACCCCGCGGGCCCGTCGACCGCGCTGGCACATGTGGGACGTGGGCTTCCGCGCCGGCGGCTGCGTGTACGACATCCCGCAGGTGAGACCGAGCGCCGAGTTTCCGGGTTCCGGCCGATCGGCTGAGGGTGCCCGTGACGCCCACCCGGTAAAGGACTGTGGGAAAGTACCCTCCCTCCCGCGGCAGCGGGCAATAGCTGACGCCCGGGCGGGTGGGCGGCGGAAGATCCGGGTCGCCGAAGCCGCTCCTTTGGTGCCGCCGGACGGGCTCATGGGCGAGGCGGCGGCCCTGCCGCACCGCGTGACGGCGGCCGAGCCGCGCCTGCGTTCGCCCCGCCCGAGCCGGTGCCGTAGGCCATCTGCGGCAATATGGGCTGTCCTCGCATGCGCCTGCCGCCGCCTCACCCCCACCCCGCTGAACAATCGGCCTGGTCACGGCAGCGGACCGTGGCCGAGCGGCGTCGAGGGGACGAGGGGGCGAGCGATGGACAGTGCTGGGCGTCCGGATCGGAGGGCGCTGTTGGTCGGCGGGGTGGCGAGCGCCGCGGTCGCGTTGACGGGCTGTTCGGCGACCAGCGCCGCCACACCGGCGGCCAGTTCCACTGCTACGACGGAGGTGCGGCCGACCACGCCCGTCGCGGCATTCGCGCGGCTGATGGAGGGCAACAAGCGCTGGGTCAGCGGAGAGTTGCAGCACCCCGACCGGGATCCGGAGCGGCGGGAGTTCGTGGCGCAGGAGCAGGAGCCGTTCGGGTCGGTACTGGCGTGCATCGACTCCCGGGTGCCGCCGGAGCTGATCTTCGATACGGGGCTCGGTGATCTGTACGTGATGCGTACGGGTGGGGAGGCGATCGAGCCGGTGGTCACGGGGTCGGTCGAGTACGGGCCCATGACCAGTGGCACGCCGCTCGTCGTGGTGCTGGGGCATCAGCGCTGTGGGGCGGTCGAGGCCGCGTACAAGTCGCTTCGTGACGACAAGCCGCTGCCCGGCAATCTGCAGGCGATCGTCAAGGCGCTCCGGCCCGCGTACGAGCAGGCGGTGAAGGAGGGCGGCACCGATCCGGTCGACACGATGGCCCGCGCCCAGGTGAAGCTGACCGCGGCCGATCTACGGTCCAACGCGGATCTGGCCCCGCTCGTGGCCAAGGGCGCGCTCGCCGTGGTCGGTGCCTACTACTCGCTCGACACCGGCAAGGTGGAGGTCCTGGCTGGAGCACCCGCCTGACCGGCGGCCTCGGATCGCGGCGCGCTCCCCGCGTGGTGTCGGGCAGTCGATGGCACGGATGAGGTCCCGTGCGCTGACTGGGGTGTTGGTGGTGCTCTTCATGCGTCAGCGTGGCCAGCCGGGCGGATAACGGGGTCAGACGGTCCGCCCCTGCGCGTCCAGGTCCAGCGTGAGGGTCGGGGCGAGCGCGCGCAGGAAGTCCGGGGCGTCGAAGATCTCACCGGCGGAGGCGACGCCGATGGTCTTGGTGCGACCGGTCAGTACGCGGTCGAGGGCCTCGGCGACGAGGGGCGCGGTGACGGCGTAGATGTCCTGGCCACTGGCGGTGGCGCGGCGTTCGGTACCGCCTGAGCGTACGACGACGTCGACGAGGAAGGTCTGGTCCGAGCGCCCGCTCGTGTCTGCCGCGGTAGGGGCGGGTGTGTCGGGGGCGGCGATGTCGCGGACCGCCTCGGTGGTCATGTAGGTGGTCACGTCGGGGATGGACAGGTGCTGGGGGACGGTGACGACGTCCGCCATCGTGAACTCCCCGATCACCGGCCGGGATCCGATCGGGTCCGGGAAGGTCCACTGCAGGGTGGGCGCGTCGTCGGTGCGGCGCTCCCACTGACCGCCGCTGTAGCGCAGGCGGTTGGCGCCGCGGCGCTCGCGGGAGACCGCGCCCGAGAGCCGGGTGCCGGAGGTGGGGTGCCAGCTGCTGAGCGCGTAGGCGATGTGTGCCTCGTCGGCTTCGGTCCAGTCGCCCATCGCCGCGGTGGCCAGCAGGTCGCCGAGACCGCCGAAGAAGGCCATGGCCGGGACGATCACCGCTCCCTCGTCCCGGGCCCGCTCGCGGTAGTGGGCGAAGGTGTCGAGGTTTGCCTCAAGCTCGGCGGCCACGTCCAGGTACGGGATCCCCGCGCGCAGTGCGGCCTCGATCACGGGGCCGGTCGTCGAGGCGAAGGGGCCGGCGCAGTTGATGACCGCCGCCGTTCCCGCCAGGGCCCGGTCGAGCGCGGCAGGGTCCTCGACCGACGCCACCCGGGCCTCCAGCCCGTGCTCGTCGGCCAGTTCGTCCAATGCCTTCGCGTTGCGCCCGGACAGCACCGGGACGAACCCGCGCGCGGCCAGCTCCGCGACCACGAACCGCCCGGTGTGACCGTACGCGCCGAACACCGCCACCAGCTGACCTGACCCCATGAGACTGCTCCCGTGCCCTCGAACGCCCGCCGCGATCGTGACGCGCCGCGGCTCTGACACCCCCATCCTGTCCTCGCGGCAGCACCCGCACGAGTGTCGGAAACGACATGCCACGTACAGTTCCGGACATGCCCACTGTCGCGCTGGCCGTCACCGACGGCATGCTCCCGTACGAACTGTCGGTGGCCGTCGAGGTGTTCGGGACCGACCTGACCCACATCGTGGACCCTTGGTACGGCTTCTCCCTCTGCGGGAGCGGGCCGGTGCGCGTCGGCCGCTTCCGCCTGGAACCCGACAACGGACTCGACCACCTCGCGTACGCGGACACGGTGATCGTCCCCGGCTGGGCCGACACGGATCGCGAACCGCCCGCCGAACTGGTCGAGTCGGTTCGCGCCGCCCACCTGGCCGGCGCCCGGGTGGCCTCACTGTGCACGGGCGCCTTCGTCCTGGGCGCGGCAGGACTGCTCGACGGCAGGCGAGCCACGACGCACTGGGCCCACACGCGGGAACTGGCCCGCCGCCACCCGGCAGCCACCGTCGATCCGGACGTTCTCTACGTCGACAACGGCGACGTCCTCACCTCCGCGGGCAAGGCCGCCGCCATGGACCTGTGCCTGCACCTTGTCCGCCTCGACCACGGATCGGCCGTCGCCAACACGATCGCCCGCCGTCTGGTCATCCCGCCGCACCGCGACGGCGGCCAGGCCCAGTTCATCGCGACCCCCGTCCCCGACCCGGGCAACCACCCCCTGGGCGAGCTGTTCCCCTGGGTCCTGGAGCGACTCGACCAACCGCTCACCGTGGAGGACCTGGCCCGCCAGGCCCGCATGAGCTCACGCCACCTCGGCCGCCACTTCAAGCACCTCACCGGCACCACCCCACTGCAGTGGCTGCACACCCAGCGCATCCGCCACGCCCAGGAACTTCTGGAGACCACCAACGCCACCGTGGACACCATCGCCGTGGCCACCGGCATGGGCACCGCCACCACCCTGCGCCGCCACTTCCACCGCAGCGTCGGCGTCCCACCCGACACCTACCGCCGCACCTTCCGCCCGTAGGGGGTAGCTCCCACGCGCCACCCCGCTCACCTCAGCTCGCCCCCTCCCCGTACGCCGCCGCGATCTCCTGCGACGACGTCCAGCGGCTGTAGGTCGGGGACTGGGGCCAGCCTTCCGGGGAGTCCTGCCACTCCTCCTGGCGGCCGTAGGGGAGGACGTCGACCAGGGGGAAGAGGTGGCTGAGCTGTTCGGTGCCGCGGCCGTCGGTGTGCCAGGTGCGGTAGACGGTGTCGCGGTCGCGGAGGAAGACGTTGACGGCGAAGCCGGCGTTGGGCGGGGCGCCGATGTCGGTGCCGAAGGGGCTGTTGGCCGTGGAGTACCACGTCATCCGGTTGCCGACCTTGCGCTTGTAGGCGAGCGCCTCGTCGATCGGGCCCTGGGTGACGATCACGAACCGAGCGTCGAACTTCTCCAAGCCCGCGAGCCGGGTGAACTGCGAGGTGAAGCCGGTACAGCCCGCGCACTGCCACTCGGCGCCCTCGTGCCACATGTGGCTGTAGACGATCAACTGCGGGTGCTCGCCGAAGATTTCGGCGAGGCGGACCGGGCCCGCCTCACCCTCCAGCACGTAGTCGGGCATCTCCACCATCGGCAACCGCCGCCGCTGCGCCGCGATGGCGTCCAACTCGCGTGTGGCGGCCTTCTCCCGCACACGCAGAGCCGCCAACTCCTCCTGCCATGTGGCGGCGTCGACGACAGGGGGCAGGGCGGCGTTGGCGTTGCTGCTCGTGGCCATGGGTTCCTCCGGACGGTCGGACGGGTGGTGTGCCTGTCGAAGTACGGACTCCCCGTCCGGCCAGAACTCATCGGTCGCCCGCCGGCGGCCGTACGTACCCAAGGCGCACCCCGCGGGTCCCGGTCGGCCGTTTCTACCCGTCAGCCTCGGCGAGAGTGCCACGCGAATCGTCCTCGAACAGGCCCCAGGAACCCCTTCCGGCCTCACCGGCGACACCCCGACCGACGATCCCCGGATGCGCCGCGGACGCTACTGCGCTACCGGCGGCAGTCGCCGGGTGATCCGGTCGAACAACTCCGTCAGCGGCTCACCGATGTCGCGGCCGAAGTCGGTCAGGCCATAGGTGACTTGGGGTGGGGTCGTCGGCTCGACCTCGCGCCAGACCAGGTTGTCCTGGACCAGCGCGCGCAGAGTCTGGGCGAGCATCTTCTCGCTGATGCCCTGGATGCTGTCGCGCAGTTCGTAGAAGCGGAGGTTGTTGCTCCGCAGGGAGATCAGGACCCAGACGCCCCACCTGCTGGTGACGTGATCGACCACATCGCGCGCGGCGCAGTCGGTGTGAAACACGTCATACCGCTTGCCCGCCTCGGCCTGCCTGGTCTGCGCGCCTCCCGCCATGCCATGAGCTTACCTCTAGGTATGTCCTTACCAAGAGTTAGCCCGCACTCCTAGCGTGAATGCCACAGAGGGCATCTGAAAGGGAGCTGATCATGATCGTGGTGACCGGGGCTACCGGCAACATCGGCAGGCCGTTGACGCAGGCGCTGGCCGACGCGGGCCAGGAGGTGACGGCTGTATCGCGGCACACGGCCGCGGTGCCGGACGGCGTTCAGCATGTGGTGGCCGACCTGTCCGAGCCGGCCGGGCTCAAGCCCGCGCTGGCCGGGGCGAAAGCGCTGTTCCTGCTGCTGTCCGGTGATCTGCACGCCGCGGGGGCCAGCCCTGCCGACCTCATCGGCGAAGCGGCGGACAGCGGAGTCCGCCGGGTTGTCCTGCTCTCCACGCAGGGTGTGGCGACCAGGCCCTTCGGCTCCACACGGATAGCGATGCGGGCGCTGGAGGACTCGCTGCGGGAATCCGGCCTGGAGTGGGCCATCCTGCGGCCGGGCGGCTTCGCCTCCAACGCCCTGTGGTGGGCCGAGTCCGTCCGCACGCAACGGCTCGTCGCCGCGCCCTTCGGCGACATCGGGGTGCCGCTCATCGACCCCTCGGACATCGCCGCGGTCGCGGCGGCCTGCCTGGTGGACGACCGACACACCGGCGGCGTCTACGAGCTGACCGGCCCTGAGGCCATCACTCCGCGCCAGCAGACGGAGGCCATCGCCGCCGCGTTGGGCTCACCGGTGCGGTTCCACGAGCTGACCCGCGACGAGGCCAGGACCGCCATGGCCCGAACCCTGCCGACGGAGCTCGCCGACGACACCCTGGACATCCTCGGCTCCCCCAGCCCGGACGAGCTGCGTATCAGCCCGGACGTCCAGCAGGTCCTCGGGCGCGCCCCGCACCCCTTCGCCACCTGGGCCGCCCGCAACGTCGCCGCGTTCCGCTGAGACCGGTCAATGCTGCTGGAACTGCTTACGTCCAGCGGGTTCGCCGCCCTGGGCGCCAGCGCGGACCGGCCTGGACGTACGAGTGCTCAGCCGCGCGCCGCCGCTCCCTCCGGTTCGGTCCCCGCCGTACCGACGGGCCCCGCTAGCCCCTGCTCGGCCGCGCGGGCGAATCTCGTGCCCCAGTCCTGGAGGCGGTCGAGGAGTTCGGGCGGGCCGAGGACGCGGAAGTCGGTGCCGAGGACGCCTAGGGCCATGATGGGCCAATCCAGGGAGTCGGTGGACATGCGCAAGAGGCTGTGCTCGGCGTCGATCTCCTCGACGGAGGTCCAGCGGCCGATCCGCTCGCGTACGGTCGCGGCCGGGGCGTCGGCGAGTACTTCGACGACGTAGGGGCGCTGGACGTTGTTGAGGCCCGCGCGGACGAAGGCGGCGGCGTCCGTGGCGGGTAGGTCGCGGGTGCGGAAGCGGGCCCCCGTCCCCTGGGGATCGGCGAGGCGGTCGACGCGGAAGGTGCGCCAGTCGTGGCGGGCGAGGTCGTAGGCGACGAGGTACCAGCGGCGGCCGAGGCGGACCAGGCGGTGTGGTTCGACCTGGCGGTCGGTGGGGCGGCCGTTGGCGGCGGTGTACGAGAAGCGGAGCTGTTCGGTGTCGCGGCAGGTCAGGGCGAGGGTGACGAGGACGGCCGGGTCGATGCCGCTGCGGTCCTGGCCGTCCCAGCCGGCGGCCTCGGTCATCGCGCGCAGGGCCTCGACGCGGCGCCGTAGCCGGAGCGGCATCACCTGGACGACCTTGGCCAGGACGCGGACGGAGACCTCCGCGATGCCCTCGACCGAGTTCTCGGCGGCGGCCTGCAGGCCCACGGCCAGGGCGACGGCCTCCTCGTCGTCGATGACGAGTGGGGGGAGGGCCGCGCCCGCGGCGAGCTGGTAGCCGCCGTCGGTGCCGCGCTGCGCCTCGACCGGGTAGCCCAGCTCGCGCAGCCGGTCGATGTCGCGGCGCAGGGTGCGGACGGAGACGCCGAGCCGTTCGGAGAGTTCGCCGCCCGGCCAGTACCGGTGGGTCTGGAGGAGGGACAACAGCCGCAGCGTTCGGGTGCTCGTGTTCGCCATATCTCCAGTGTCGCGTCATTCAGGTCAGAAAGTGACCGCAACGGTCCCTAATGTGGGTGTCACGAGGACGGAACGACGGAAGGCGCAGATCATGAGCAGCAGCACGCAGACCAGCACGCAGGCCCGTACCACCACCGGCACGACTGACATCGACGGCGAGCGCGCCGACCTGCTGGCGATGCTGGCCAAGCACCGGCATTTCCTGCGCTTCACCACGCGCGACCTCACCGACGAGCAGGCCGGGCAGCGGACCACCGCCAGCGAGCTGTGCCTGGGCGGCCTGATCAAGCACGTCACGTCCGTCGAGCGCGGCTGGGCCGACTTCGTCGTGGAGGGCCCGTCGGCGATGGGCAACGCGAGCGACATGACCGAGGCCGACTACGCCCGCCGGGCCGACGAGTTCAAGATGCTGCCCGGTGACACGCTGGCCGGGGTACTGGACGCTTACGCGGAGCAGGCGCGCAAGACCGATGAACTCCTGGCCGCTCTCCCTGACCTGAGTGCCACTCAGCCGCTGCCCCAGGCCCCGTGGTTCGAGGCGGGCGCCCGCTGGTCGGCGCGCCGCGTGATGCTGCACATCATCGCGGAGACCGCCCAGCACGCGGGCCACGCGGACATCATCCGCGAGTCCCTCGACGGTGCGAAGTCCATGGGCTGAGCCGACACCGCCAACCGCGGGCGCGCCGACCCACGCGCCCGCCACCCTCACAGGCGGATGACCACCAGCGCCGTGTCGTCGGTGCTGCCGCCGGGTGGGAGGAGGTCCGCCAGGAGGGCGTCCGCCAGGGCCTCGGGGGCGGCTTGGCCGTGGCGGATCAGGGAGGCTGCGAGGCGGGCCAGGCCGGTGTAGATGTCCTCGGTGCGGCGTTCGACCAGGCCGTCGGTGTACTGGACCAGGGTGGCGCCCTCCGTGAAGGGCGTACGGGCCTCGGGGCGGCGGACGTGTTCGGGGCGGGCGCCGAGGGGCGGGTCGGTGGCCTGGTCGAGGAAGGTGACCGTGCCGTCGGGGTGGAGCAGGGCGGGCGGGGGGTGACCGGCGCTGCTGTACGTGAGGGTGTGGGTTTCCCAGTCGATGAAGGTCTTCACCACGGTGGTCGACTCGGCCCCTTCGACGTGGCGGGCGTACAGGCCGAGGGCTTCCAGGGCCCGGGCCGGGCCGTCGACGACGCGGGACGCCGCGCTCAGCGCGCTGCGGAGCTGGCCCATGACACCGGCGGCCTCGAGGCCGTGGCCGACGACGTCGCCGACGGCGACCGCGATGCGGTCGCCGTCCAGGTCCACCAGGTCGTACCAGTCGCCGCACACGTTCAGGGAGCTGACGGCGGGCCGGTAGCGGACGGCTGCCCGGTGGTGCCCGACCGGCGTGGGGGCGGGGAGCATCGCCTTCTGCAAGGTGAGGGCGACCTCGCGGTCGCGCTCATGGGCCAGCCGCAGGCGCTCGTTCACCTCCTGCAGTTCCCGCGCGCGGGTGTAGAGCTCGGCCTCCAGCACGCGGGCCCTGCTGCTGTCGGTGACGGAGCCGCCCGGGCCGCCGCGGGCGCGGATGAGTTCGGTGACCTCCTCCACCCGGTGCACGAGCAGCACGACGTCCCCGTCCGGTCCGAGGACCGGCGCGTTGACCGGGCTCCAGAAGTGTTCCTCCCAGTGGCCGGGCCGCTGGCGGTCCTCGATGTCGTAGCGCAGCAGCGCCATCGTGTCGCGCTCGCCGGTGGTCACGGCCCGCCGCATCGACGCCTCGGTCTCCCGCATACCGGCCGCGGCCGGATCGTTCGGGTTCTCGGGGAACACATCGAAGATGTAGCGGCCCACCAGCTGATCGAGGCTGCGCCCGGCCAGCCGCAGGAAGTCCTCATTGGCGTCGGCGTACACCAGGTCGGGCGTGAGCAGCGCCACCATCCCGGGGAGGGCGTGGAAGACCGCCGCATAGTCGATCCGCGGTTTCTCCATGTGCTCCCCGCCTCGGGCGCCGACGTCACGCTGTGCCGCTCCACGATAGGAGGCGACGCGCCGCGAAGCCCGGACGACACCGCACTGACCGGCCTCGTCGTCAGTTCGGCCGGGTCCTGCCGTGCCGCGGCGCGGCGGCCGTCGTGGGCCGCGCCCGGGGTCGAGGGCGACATAATCTCCCTACGGTCAGAGGCTGTTGGGGGGTTTCGGGTGGGTGCCGGGGGCGGGCTGCGGTCGAGGCTGGACCGGGTCGGGGTGTGGCTCGGGGTGGTGGGGCTGGTGCTGCTTGCCGTACCTGTGGTGGTGCTCGTGGTGCGGCACCACGATGGTGGCGGGGCGGGGGCCGGGGAGTCGGTGCGGGTGACGCTGGTGAGTCCGAAGTTGGGGCCCGGCGGGACGTACGCGGTGCCGGGGTCGTCGGTGCGGGTGCGGGAGCATGAGTGGGTGGTGGCGGGGGACAGCCCGGCGAGGTTGCCGTACCTGTCGGTCTCCGGGCTCGCATCGGAGGCCATGGACGCGTCCGTGAGCGCCAATCTGAAGAAGTACGCGACCGATGTGGTCGGCAAGGGGTCCGAGCGGTCGCGGTGGAAGGGCACGCTGTCGGTCGTCGGGGTGAACGCGGATCTGCTGTCAATGTCGTTCGTGTACTGGAACGAACTGAGTGCGGACGGATTCCCGTTCTCCGTGACCGACAACATCGACCTGCGGTCGGGGGAATCGACCCTGATGACGAGTGCGCAGACCGAGGCGGAGCGGCTGCGGACGGGCGAGATCCTGCGGGCCCACGCGCCCTCGGACTTCTGCGGCACCCTGCCGTCGGCGAAGGTGCTGGCCGATGACCTGGAGAACGAGTACTTCGTCCTCTTCAGCCACAGCTCGGTCGAGTTCTACGTCCCGACCATCGGCCTCGACGGCGCCGTCGCCTGCGGGGTCAGGACCATCGACGTGCCCTACGACGAGATGGGCGGTTCCCTGCCGCCGGACATCAAGGATCTTCTCGCGGGTGTGTGACCACCCGCCGCTCTCCGTATCTACGCATCTACGTATCCACGCATCCCGGAAGGACGCACGATGACAGGGGGCACCGAGCCCACCGTGACCCAGCCGCCGGACGAACCGGTCGGGCCCGCGCCCGCACCCACGGACCCGGCCACGCCGGACCCCGTACCGGACGAGCCCGCCAACGCCGACCCGTCCACCGCCGACCCGGCCCCGGACCCCGCTCCCGACCCGGAGCCGACTCCGCAGCGCCGCGCCTGGGCCCGCCTGTCCGGAGCCGCGCGAGCGGGCCTGATCATCTTCGTCACCGGCCTCCTCGGCTCGGCGGCCGCCACCACCTGGGCGTTCCTGACCTCCGACTCCGGCGGCTCCACCCCCCTCACCATCGTGGCGACCGCCGACGACCTCGGGATGCCAGGTACGTACATGGCGCTCCCCGCGGGTGCGAAGGCGGCGCTGCCGCCGGTCGTCCACGACTTCACTCACGTCGACAGGGGTGAGATGAAGGCGGTGCTGGACGCGCATCCGGCGGTGGTCGGGATCGACCGGTTCTCGCTGATCATCCAGAATCCGAAGGGCGCGAACTCCGTTCAGGTGGAGGCGATCCGCGCCGAGATCCTCAGCCGATCGGCGCCCTACAGCGGCACCCTCTTCACCCTGCCGAGCCAGGGCAGCGGCGATTACCCGGTGGTGGCACTGGACCTCGACTCCGCGGATCTCCGCGCCCGGCAGTGGGACCCGCACTCCACGCAGGAAGTGACGGTCGGCAGCCCGTACTTGGAGAGCGGGCACCAGATCTTCGTCGACGGCGGCACGTCGCAGCGGATCGGGATCGCGACGGTCGCGACACGTTTCGCCTACGAGTACCGCGTCGTGGTCACCCTCCTGGTCGACGGCCAACAACGGGACTTCACCATCTCCGCCGACGGCCACGGCGCACCGTACCGCCTCACGCCCGCGAGCAAGACGTACGAACGCGCCTACGTCGACAAGCACAAGAGCGACATCCCGGCCCCGAGCGCCTACGACCTGGACCGGACGCCGTGGGCCAACTGCCAGTGCCCGCCGCGCCCCGTCACCGTCCACGAGACCGGAGCCCGAAAGCCGTAGCGAGTCAAGGCGGGCGGCGCCAGGACGCGGTCCTCGGCTCGCCTCGGCCTGACCGGCTTCCAGAGGAACCCTCGTCCGCATCAGGGCGGACCCGTCCGCCCCCTGGATCGGGCGGACGGGTTCGCGGGGTACAGGCGTCAAGCAGCGCGTCAGATCAGCGAGTTGTAGACGCTCCACCCCGTCCCGATGTACGTGCGCCCCAGGAACGGGGAGGCCGCGTTGCCGGTGCCCTGGTAGAGCCAGAGGGTGCCGGTCGAGTCGCGGGTGACGACGTCCGCATGACCGTCGCCGGTCACATCGGCGGTGGCGGCAAGGGAGTTGAAGATGTTCCAGCCCGGGCCGATGGAGGTGCGGGGGGCGAAGGGGGTGGTGGCGTTGGCGGTGCCCTTGTAGAGGTAGAGGCCGCCGCTGGGGTCGCGGGCGATGAGGTCGGCGCGGCCGTCGCCCGTGAGGTCGCCGGTGCCCAGCAGGGTGTTGTAGCCGTTCCAGCCGGCGCCGATGCGGGTGCGGACGGCGAAGGGGGCGGTGATGCTGGTCGTGCCCTTGTAGAGCCAGAGGACGCCGGAGGTGTCGCGGGCGACGAGGTCGGCGCGGCCGTCGCCGGAGACATCGCCGACGCCCGTGAGGGAGTTGTAGATGTTCCAGCCGCCGCCGACCTTGACGCGGGGGGCGAAGGGCGCCGCGGGGTTGCCGGTGCCCTGGTAGTACCAGAGGGTGCCGGAGGAGTCGCGACCGACGGCCGTGCCGGTGCCGTTGGACATCTCGCGGCTGACGCTGGTGATGACGTTGTAGGTGTTCCAGCCGCCGCCGATGGAGGCGCGGGGGGCGTAGGGGCCGGAGGCCAGGCCGGTGCCGTGGTAGGACCACAGTGTGCCGGAGCCGTCGCGGGCCAGCAGGGTGCCGAGTTGGGAGGCGGGCGGGGCGCCGGTGCCGGTGAGCTGTTCGAGCTGGGCGCCCTGGCCCGCGTCGCCGGTGACCTCGTAGGTGGCCGTCTGGGGGCCGGTGGCGGTCGGGGCGAAGGTGACCGTCTGGCGAACGCTCTGCTCGGGGCCGATGACGAGGCCCTCGGGCAGCGGGTCGGGGCTGGTGAAGACGCCCGCGGGGGCCTTCGCCTTGGTGACGGTGACCGGGACGTTGCCGGTGTTGGTGATCGTGAAGGCGCGGGTGCTGGAGGTGCCGCGGGTGACGGCGCCGAAGGCGAGAGTGGTCGGGGTGAAGATCAGGTGGCCCTGGCCACTGATCGCCTTGCCCGACAGCGGGATGGTCAACGGCCCTGTGGTGCTGGTCAGGCTGATCGACGAGGAAGTGGAGCCGGTGGCCGTCGGCGCGTACTCGACCTCGAAGACGACCGAGCTCTGCGGCGGGATCACCGTCGGGTTGGCGGGGTCGGCGCTCGGCAGGTGGGTGGCCGTGAAGGGCCCGCTGGGCGGCGTGACGGCGGTGATGGTCTCCGGGGTGGTACCGGTGTTCGTCAACTGGACGTTGGTGGTGGACGAGGTGCCCGTCGGCTGGTTGTCGAAGGACACCGTGCCCGGGAAGGCCGACAGACCGGCCTTCGTACCGACGCCGTGCAGGCTCAGCGCGAAGCTGCCCGCGTCGGTGGTGACGGTGAGCGTGCCGCTCGCGCCGAGGACCGTGGTCGGGTGGAAGGTGACGGGGACCGTCAGCGTCCCGCCCGCCGGGATCGACGACGGCAGCGCCGAGGTGTCAGCGGTGAACGGCCCGTCCACGCTCACACCCTTGATTCCGAGTGCGGCGGAAGGGTTCTGATTCTCCGTCAGGACGACACTCGCGTGCGCGTCGGTGCCCACGGGGACCTGGCCGAAGTCAACAGGCCCTCCCTTGAGGGGACTTCCGACCGGGTTGCCGTAGGCGAACACCTTGCCGTCGCGCGTGCCGACGAAGACCTGCCCGCCGTCCGTCGCCGGGGTGGCGAACTTCGGCGCGGTGCCGATCGGCGCGGACCAGACGAGCGGCAGGACGCCGTTCCCGTCCGGTACGGCGTTGTAGGCGCGCAGTTGGGCGTTGACGCCGGTCGGGCCGCCCGACCAGACCACCCACACCAGCGCGCTGCCCGAGCGCGTGCCGTCGGAGGTCACCACGGGCGATCCGCTGGTGTACGGGAAGGTGTCCTGGCTGGCTCCGGCGACGCTCAGCGCGGGGTCGCCCGCGCCCGTCACGCCGCGGTGCAGCGCGGTCAACGCACCGCCGTTGCCGACGAGATAGACGTAGCCGCCGTCGCCGCCCCACACACCGGGGTGGCCCCACTGACCCTTGAGCGGCCCGGTGGTTCCGACCACGTCATCGGTCCCGCCGGGGCCCTGCGAACTGCCGCCGAGCGCGTCGCGGTCCAGCAGGAAGATCCGGCCGTCCTTGCCCTGCTGCACCATGAGGTGCGGGTGGGACGCGGTGCCAAAGCTGTCCGGCAGGCCGACGGGCCCGCCCGAGCCGAAGTCGGTGTCGCGCTGGTCCAGGATCGGCGCGTTGGACGGGCTGAAGAAGTCGGCGGCCTTCAGGCTGCGGTCGGCCTGCACCTGGAGCCGTACGACCGACTCCGCCAGCGTGCCGGGCGGGTTGGTGCCGGGGCCGGGCGCCGGGCTGACGCCGTTGCCGGTGGTGAGGAAGATCCGGCCGGGCCCGTCCGAGGCGAGGCCGCCGCCGGACTGCCAGATGCCCGCGCCGCTGTTGCTGGCGCCCGCCTCCGTCGCCCACATCGACGTCACCGCCGGGTTGGTGGTGCTGACGCCGACCACGTAACCGCGGTACGGCGGCGCGTCGCAGTGCCCGCCGAAGCCCGCGTAGACCACGCCGTCGAGCAGCAGCAGCCCCGGCCGCTGCATCTCGTACGCGGGCAGGAACGACTGGCCAGGGTCGTTGGACGGCGTGCCCTGGATCGTCACCGGGAAGCCGGGCTTCTCCTTGCCGTCGGTCGGGTCGAGCGCGTGCATGTACCAGTGCGGATTCAGCGGGTTCGGGCCGTCGTTGACCTTCGTCGTCAGATAGACCGCGCCGCTGGCCGGGTCGTACACCGGCGTACTGGTGCTGCCCACGTTGGGCGCGAGGTCACCGCAGCTGAGGGTGGACGCGGGCCACGCGGGCCCGAAGTTCTGGTGCCACAGGATCGCGCCCGTGGTGCGGTCGAGGCCGTACGCCGTGTTGCTCTCGGTGACGGCGATCACGGTGCCGCCGACGACGATCGGCTGCGCGTAGATCTGGTCGTCGAGCTGCGCGGGCGCCGTCCAGAGCTGCCCGAAGGACGAGCTGCGCACGTCGGAGGGGCCGAGGTTCGGCTCGCCCTGGTCCCAGCCGGTCCTCAGGTTGTCCACCGAGCCGGTCGTCTCACTGGCCTGCGCCGGTGCCGTCCCCACCCCGACCAGGGTGGCGGTCACCGCGGCCGCGACGGCGAGCGCGAGCCCGCGACGCCTGCCTTTGCGCGTGCCCTTCCGTATGCCTTTACGTATGGCCCCGGCGGCCCCCGCCCCGGAACTCCCCCACACCATCACCGAACGAACCCCCTCGTGAACCCCACGGAACTCCCCCACACTCACCCGCGGGGCGCGGTCTCCGGGATCGCACCTCGACGGGTTCGATCACACGGGAGCCGCGGCGCAGCACACGGGCACAGTCCGCGCATCCAATCACACCTCGCTCGACCGTACGTGCGGGGTTGCCCCATTGCGTACGGTCCGGGCGCGGGCGAGCCCTGGCGGTCGGCGTTCCGCTGCCTGGAGGACGCCCCGGGTTCACCGGCCGGCGAACTCCGTCCGGCGGGAATAACCATGATCCACCGGGGGCTTTGCAGTGAGGCCGGGTCGGTGTCGAGGCCCGGTCCGTATCCGTGGTCCAGGGGGGTAATCATGACGAACGAACGCGCGCTCGTACTCGGCGGTGGCGGGGTGGCCGGGATCGCGTGGGCGACGGGCGTACTGGCCGGTCTCGCCGACGCCGGGGTCGATGTCACGGACCCGGACTTCCTGCTGGGTACGTCGGCGGGGTCGGCGGTCGCCGCGCAGATCAGCAGTGGTGCGGCGTTGGGGGACCTCTTCCGGGCGCAGGTCGATCCGGCGTTGCAGTGGGCGGAGTTGACGCCGCGCGAGGGCGCGTTGGCCGAACTCTTCGCGTTCGGCGAGAAGGTGGACGCCGAGGTCTCCGATCCGGTGGAACGCCTGCGGCTGATGGGCGAGATGGCGCTGGCCGCCGAGACGGTGAGCGAGGCCGAGCGGCGGGCCGTCATCGAGGCCCGCCTGCCGTCCCACGACTGGCCCGAGCGCAGTCTGTCCGTCGTCGCCGTGGACGCCGCCACCGGTGAGACGCGGATCTTCGACCGTACCTCCGGCGTCGGCCTGGTGGACGTCGTCACCGCGAGCTGCGCCGTCCCCGGCGTCTGGCCCGTCGCGACGGTCGGCGACGCCCGCTACATCGACGGCGGCGTCCGCTCCTTCACCAACCTCGACCTCGCGGCCGGATACGCCCGCACCCTCGTCATCGCCCCGATGCCCGACCCCGTACTCGACGCCGACGCCGCCTCGATCGCCGAACGCGGCGGCGTCATCGAGGTCATCACTCCGGACGAGGCCGCGCTCGCCGCCTTCGGTACGGATCCGCTGTCCCCGGCCAGCAGGACGCCCGCAGGGCACGCCGGTTTCGCCCAGGGGCGGGCGGTGGCGGAGGCGGTCGCGGCGCTGTGGGCGTAGTGGCCCCGGCCTAGGCGGGGATGCGGCCGCAGAGCCAGTTGCCCGGCTCCACCGGGTCGTCGCTGATCCAGTACTGGCGCCACAGCATCGCGAACTCTTCCCGGCTGAGGTGGCCGTCACCGTTCAGGTCGAGCAGCGCGAAGATGCCCGTCAGGTCGACGGACCGCCCGGTCCACGTCTCGACGAGCCTGCGGTGCTCGTCCGGTGAGATACGGCCGTCGCCGTTGGCGTCCACCGCGTCGAACACGGCGTCGGCGGTCGCGGTGACCTCCGCGACCATCGCCGGCAGCCTGTCGACCAGCGCGAGCAACTCCCCCATGTCGACGGTGCCGTCGCCGTTGGCGTCCCCGACCTGCTTCAGCGCCGCCCACCACCCCATCATCAACGCCTCGACCCGCGCCCGCAGTTCGGTCCCGGGCCCTACGGTGGGGAGCTCGCTCCAGCGCGCGACCAGCGCCTTGAAGTCCTCCTCACGGAGATAGCCGTCGCCGTCCGCGTCGAACGCCGCGAACATCCCCTTGAGCTTGTTCTCCTGAAACGCACTGGCCATGAGCGCCCCCTCGGCGGCGAACCGGTCGTATCCGCGTAGCGAACTCTCCGTAACTGTAGGCAGCGGCGTGCCCGTATCTCCACGGGCACATGTGCACGAAGGGTCACCCCTCGGCCGCATGGCCCTCGCCTTCGCCGAAGAGCAGTGTCGGCTCGGCGCTGACATCGCGCCCGAGCTCACTCTTGTAAAGCGCGCCGACGCTGCCGAACCGCGCCTCGGCGTAGTCCAGTCCGAGCCGCCCGGCCGCCTCCCGCACCGACGCCTCGTCGGGCCCCTCGATCTCCACGAAGGTCGGCAGCCCCGGCCACGTGTCGAAGTCGAACGCCACCTCGCCCAGCGTCCACTCCTCGCGGTAGTTCTGCTGATACGACACCTGGCGCGCGCCGACCGCCCGCAGAATCTCCGCCGTCGCGTCCAGATCCGAGACCTCGGTCTCGATCTCCGTCGTCCCGTCGATGCTCGTCGCGTCCGTCACCTGCTTCAGCGTCAGCGTCGCCCGCGTCCCCTCGTCCCGCAGCCGGATCCACTGCGTCCCGTCGAGCGCGTCGCTCTCGAAGATCCGCCGCGTGAGCAGCGTCCGCGGAATCGCCTGGGTGCCGCCGAGCGCGGCCAGCTTCGCCTGGAGCTCGGCGGCGTCTACGGCGAGGAACTTGGCCTCGTACTCGTGCTTCATGCACGCCATCTTCCGCCCGCCGGCGCAGGCGTCGCCCAAGGCCCTACTTGCCCGCGCCCACCGGGTCGACCGTGATGCCCGGGGTGGCGCTGGTGGTCGCCGCGACGTTGATGGTCAGGGGCATGGTGTGGGAGTGGGTCTCGTTGGGCGGGGTGACGATGAGGGTGGTGAAGGTGACGCCGGAGCCGCCGGTCTCGTTCGGGGGGTAGCGCAGGTCGAAGTGGGTCTCCTGGCCGGGATGGAGGATGACGTGGGGGGCGGCCAGGGTGCTGCGGGTGGCGCTCACCGTGCCGTAGCTGCTCTTGAGGTCCACGCCCGGGAAGCCGTGCATCGTGCAGGTGTGGGCGCCGACGTTCTTGATGTTGATGAGGTAGTCGCCCTCGCCCATGCCGTGCGAGGCGCTGAAGGACAGGTGCGCGGTCTGGCAGGTGGTGCTGGTGCCGGAGTGCGTGCCGGTTCCCGTACCGCCGGACGTCGAGGTGCCGCCGGAGTTCCCCGTGCTCCCGGAGTTCCCGGAAGACCCCTTGGCGCCCCCGTTGACTCCCGTGGCGCCCGTGGCGCCCGTCGTGGAGGGGGCGGCCGCGGAGGAGGTCGGGGCGGAGGAGGACGCGCCGTCGGTGCTGTCGTTGTTGCAGGCCGAGAGCGACAGGGCGGCGGCCACCGTGGCCAGGGCGAGCACCGAGATCTTCCGCACGCGCATGATGTCTCCTCCAGTACGGTCCCCGCTCCGGACGAGCGGGCCTTCCGTCCATCCAGACATGCCCGCCGCCCACCCAGTTGCGAGGCGGGGGCGCTCAGGACATGCCTGTGACAAGGGAGCCGAGAGCCCGTGACGTACGGCCGCAGGCTCTGGCCTCAGCGGGGACGCCAGGCCGCGAGGAGGTCCTCGGGGCCGAGGGTCGCCTGGAGTCCTGAGCAGGTCACGCCGTTACGGGAGACCGCGACGAGCGGGACTGGGTCGTCGGTGAGGGCGGCCCGGTGCTTGTGGAGCGCGGCCAGGTCGCGGGCGTCGAACGGCGCCGACTCCAGCCATTTGATCGAGCCCAGGAACAGCAGCCGCCTCGCCACGGGCTGCCGGTCCGCGCCCACCAGGTCGATCTCGACGTCGTTGCTACGGGTCCAGTAGCCGCCGACGGCGGGAGCGGCGGGCAGGCCGCCGTACGGCAGGACGCGGGCGAGCGCGTTCGCCCGCGGCAGGCGCTCGACCGGCACCACACGCGGCAGTCGGGCCGTCCATCCGCCCGACAGCGCCGGTCCCAGCAGCCCCGTCACCGCGACGATCAGGAGGGTGACGCCCGAGCGGCAACCGGCCGAGTCCCACCAGAATCACCGCCAGCCCCGTCGCGTACAGGACCAGGGCAGCGGCCCTGAACGCCGCTACTGCTCCCGCCGATGCGCGACCCGCGAACGCGTCGCGGCCCATCGGCGCTCCCGATCTACCGGGTAGCCGGGCGAGAAACCACGAGGAAGGGCGACCGGTGGTACCGGCCCCCTCCCGGGAGAAGGGCCGGTTCCATCGGGCATCGCCTGCCTGACTGCACCTCAGTGCTTGTTGACCGCCGAGGCCCAGTCGAAGTTCACGCCCATCTGGGCGTACATCGTCGAGTAGCCGACGAAGCAATTGAACTTCTCGACCTTGCCGTCGTGCAGGTACCAGAAGTCGGCGGTCGGCACGTCGATCCTCGCGCCGTTCGGCTCGACCGTGCCCGCGGGCGACTCCAGCGGCCCCTCGAAGGTGCCCTGGATCGCCAGCTCGATGCTGACGACGTCGCCGCTCACGGTGATGCGCTTGAGCTCGCGGTGGACGTCGGGGAAGAGGCCGACCATGTAGCGCGGCACGTCGGCGAGCGCTTTGCCCTGGTACGCCTGCCCCGCGACCATGTCGTTGAAGACGCCGTCCTGGGCGAAGCTGTTGGCGAACGCGTCGGCGTCGAGGCTGTCACCCTCCGCCACGTGGTAGGCGTGCAGAACGACCGCGAGGTTGGCCCGCTCCTGATTGGTCAGATGGCGGTTCGTGAGCGGCAGCTTCGACAGGTCGCCGGGCGTCAAGGCCACGGGCGCCGCGTGGGGAGCGCGGGCGGCGTGGGCCGACGGCCCGCCGGCGGCGGGGTTCGCGGCCTGTGACGGCGCGGCAGCGATGGACAGTCCGCCCAGGACCGCTATCGCGGTGGCGACGGTGATCGACTTCCGGCTGAGCAGCTTCATGTCGGGTTCCTCCCAGGTCGTTGTTCGTTCGCGGGATCGCCGATCCGTAGCAGCGGTCTCGGGATTTGGTAAATCAAACGCTCGCTTGAGTATGCGAGCAGCACGGTAAGCTGTCAAGCGATTGTTTGACTTGTGCGACGAACCACCGCGGGGGGCATGCGGTCAGGTGGACGGAAAATCGCAGTTAAGTGCCGCGTTGCGACCGGATTCGCTCACATTTGGCGGAAATCGGCAGGGTGACCGCTTGACGATTAAGTCAATCGGATGATTGACTTAACACCGTGGCAGATGCGAAGAGGACGGACCTACGCCGGGAGGCCGGCCAGCGCACGCGGGAGGGCCTGCAGACGGCCACCCTGGAGTTGATCGCGCAACGCGGCCAGGAGGGCGTGACGCTCCGCGAGATCACCGATCGCGCCGGAGCCAACGTCTCCGCGGTGAGCTATCACTTCGGCTCGCTGAAGGCGTTGTGCGACGCGGCGATAGAGCACGCGTTGGAACGGTATCTCGACGCGCAGATCCTTGCGCTCGGCTCCCTCGCCCCCACTGCCACGCTCCCGGAGGTGGCGGCGGCCTTCGCCCGGCCCATGGTGCGCGCGCTCGCGGCCGGTGGACAGGACCTGGCCGTGATGCGGACCGTGGCGCGCGTCGGCATAGACCCGCCCCAGGGGTGGGACCGGCTGGACGGCAAGTTCGACCAGAGCCGCCGGGAGGTCCTCCGGGTGCTCACGCCGAACCTTCCCGGAGTCGACGAGCAGGACCTGATCTTCCGTACGCGCTGCGCGGCCGGCTTGCTGAACTGGCTCGCACTGGCTCCGATCGGCACCGAGCTGGCCGCCATGTCCGCCGAACAGATCGAGCGCCAACTGATCCCCGTGGTGGCCGGGGCATTCCGGGGAGACACCGCCATCGGCGGCTGACGCCTTGGCCGGAAACGGCTGACCCGGCCCGGCCGTCGCACGCGAGGCCGGGCCCGTACGTTGTATTCCGCTGCCGCCCCGGCCTCGGCCCCGGCCCTCCCCTCAGAGAGCGAAGGAATTGCCCGCGCGGGCCGTGAAGCCCGCGTCCGTCCAGGGGGTCCAGCCGGTGGGCGGCGTCGTGTTCGGGGTTGTCTGGTGGGTGGTGAACAGGGCGCCCGAGAGGTCCGTGGCGAAGAGTTCGATGTGGCCGGTGCCGCTGCGGGCGGCGGTGATGTGGCGCATGCGGCCGGGGAGGCGGGTCCAGGAGGTCCAGGTGCCGGAGGCCGGGGCGGATTCGTAGCGGGACCAGACCATGCCGTCGGAGTTGGTGCCGAACAGGGCGAGGCGGCCGTCGAGTTGGGAGGTGAGGGTGAGGGTGTCGAGGACGCCGTCGAGGCGGGTGGCGGGGGAGAACTCGGCGTCCGTCTGGGAGTTGGGGGAGTAGGCGGTGCGGGTGGAGAGATAGCCGTCCTGGTCGAGGCAGATGAGGACGATACGGCCCTGGGCGTTCTGGGCGGCGGCGAGTTGGGAGCCGCGCAGGCCCGGGAAGACCCGCCAGGGGACCCAGCCGCCGGGGCTGCCCGGGTTCTCCCAGCGGCTGCGGATCTCGCCGTTGGCGGTGGTGGCGAAGAGCATGAGCCCGGCCGCGGCGGAGTTGACGGTGACGACGGAGGTGAAGCCGCTGTCGAGAGCGGCGGCGGGACCGTACGCACCGCTGCCGGAGGCGGTCTGGGTGCGGACGGAGACGGCCGCGTCGCCGATGGCGAGGAGTTTGACGAGCCCGCCGGTGCTGGTGCCCGCGCCGACGGACTGCCAGGTGGTCGTCCCGGTGTCCAGCCGGGTCCAGGCGGCGAGCGGGCCGCCGGCCGTGCGCTGGTGGGTGGCGTAGAGCGCGCCGGACTGCGTGGTGGCGGTGAGTTCGAGGCGGCCGTCGGCGTTGCGGGTGGCGGCGATCGGGGAGCCGAGCTGGACGGGGGCGGGGAGCGGGAAGGGCGCGGGCAGCACGAGTTGGACGTTGCGGTCGAGTGGGGTGCCCATGCGGTTGGTGATGCCGTGGTGGACTTCCTGCGGGTCGTTGGTGGCCAGCTCCCGTGCCAGTGAGGCGAGTTGGGACGGGGAGCTGAGGTCGCCGCCGTAGCCGAGGGGCGCGGCCGGGTCGACCATGGTGGCGAAGATCGAGACGGCGCCGGGCAGCGGGGTGTCGCCGAACTCCCCGCCCAGGTAGCCGTCCGCGCTCGCGGTGATCTCCACGATCCGGCTCTGGATGGGCCAGTCGATGTGCGAGGCGGTGGAGATCTCCCAGAAGCCGCCGTAGACGGGGCTGTTGGCCGGGGTGGCGTGCGGGGTGATCTTGTTGGCGTGGGTGTGGCCGTTGACGAGGGCGATGACGTTGGGGAAGCGCAGCAGCAGTGCCTTGAGGTCGTCGCCGGTGTGCCGGTCGCCGAAGATGCCGCCGAGGATGCCGTCGTCCAGGTTGTCCATGGTGAGCAGGGTGTGGTGGCAGAAGAGGACGTACATCTTGTCCTGGACGCCGCCGCGGGTGACCAGACGCCCGGAGCCGTCCACGTACCGCGAGCTGTTCTGCAGGAGTTGCTGCTCCAGCCACTGGAACTGGTCGTCGTCGATCGACCCGGACGCGCCGCCGGAGCCGAATCCGTCGGTGTTGGTGTTGGTGGAGTCGAGGGTGAGGTAGCGGACGAGGTCCTGCGGGCCGCTGGGGATCGCGTAGTACGCCTTGTCGATGCCGATGCCCTGGAAGCCGTGGCCGACGGGGAGGCCCGCGGTGTTGAAGTGGTCCTGGATGAACGCCTTACGGGTCAGCAGCCGCCGGTTGGGGTCGGCGGCGACCGGGGTGCCCTTGGTCTCCAGGGCCGCGAGCAGCTTGCCGAAGCTGCCGAGGTCGCCGTAGTTGTCGGGGAGATGGTGGCCGGTGGCGTACGTCTTGGACGAGCCGGTCGCCATGCCGCGGACGTCGACGAAGTTGTTGTCGATGGGCTCGTTGCCCTGCCACATGCCGTCGTGGTTGCCGTAGGCGGCGTACCAGGGCATGCCCAGGCCGTGCGAGACATACGGCCGCCGAGCCGCGCCGACGACACCGGTCGGGTCCAACAGCCCGGGCACGTACGGGAATCCGAGGCCGGAGACTCCGGTGAACTCGTTCGTGGGCTGCGCCTGCGGCGGCTGCGACGGGTAGTAGTAGCGGTCGTCGGGGCCGGCCGCCGAGCCGGGAGTGGTCAGGGCGCCGCTGGAGAAGCTCTGGTCGAGGCCGATACGGCCGGAGTCCGGGACGATGGACTGGCCGCCGTCGAGCAGGTCGATGTACCAACGGTTCTCGTTGTGCTGGCAGTTGTCGACGGCGTCGCCCGTCACGATCGTGAACTGCAGCGGTATCCCGGTCCGCGGGCCCTTCCCGATCGCGCTGAGCGCCTGGCACATGGCGTCGACGACCTGCGTCGACAGGTACTCGTGCGGGCGGTAGGCCGAGTCGGTCGGATAGCTGGCGTTGTGCGGCGGTCCGGCGTCGGCGTACCGGTCCATGAACTCCAGCCGGGCGGGCGACTGGTCGTCCACGATGTGCAGGTCGGTCATCTGGGCGAAGGCCGCGATCGGCAGCGTCACATGGCCCTGGTACGACCACAGGTCGTTGCGTACGGTGTGCGGTTCGCCAGGCCCGGCGACGAGCCGCTGGTAGCCGGCGGCCGGGTCGTAGCTCGCCCGCTGGACGGTCTGGTCCCAGGTGGTGGGGGCGCCGACCGTGGCCGCACGTACGGTCCTGGGCCGGGCCGCCGGGCCGAAGGTGCCCCGGGGTCCGGCGGGAGGGGCGGCTGAGGCCGAACCGGACGCTCCGCCCAGCTCGATGGCCGCCGCGGCCACCCCCGCGCCGGTCGCCGCCAGCAGTCTTCTCCGCGAGATACCCACGTCGTGTCTCTTCTCTCTCTCATGGATCCGGAAGAGGTTCGCGCCGTACCGCACGTGCCGGATCCGGCAAGTGGGTGAGTGGCTGAGCCACTGAACCACCACGTGGAGACGCCGTCAACAAGTGCGTACGGATCCGCCCCGCGGGACGCGAACGCGGGGCATCCATGCAGCGGACACCCCGTCGTCTTTCGTTCCACGAGCGTTCAACTCCCTGGCCCCGCCGGGGCTATGTGCTGTCCCTAGGTTCAGCTGCGGGTTCAGAAAGAAGGGGCTATGGACACACTCCTCGCGGTCCGGGCTCGTGGGATCACCAAGTGTTTCGGTGATGTCGTCGCCCTCGACGGCATCGATCTGGACGTCGCGCAAGGGCAGATCCACGGCCTTGTCGGACCGAACGGCGCGGGCAAGACGACACTGCTCGGCCTGCTGCTCGGCCTGGCGGTCGCCGACAGCGGCCAGCTGGAGATCCTCGGGACACCGGTCGGCCGCGCGCTCGCCGCTCCCGACGGGGTCTCCGGCTTCGTCGACGGCCCCGGCCTCTACCCCACGCTCACCGCCCGGCAGAATCTCGCCGCGCTGGCCGACCTGCACGGCAGGGACGCGCGCACGGCGGACATCGACGACGTACTCGCCCAGGTGGGGCTGACCGACGTCGCCGACGACCGGGTACGCGGCTTCTCCCTCGGCATGCGGCAGCGGCTCGGCCTCGCCGCCGCCCTGCTCACCAAGCCCCGGCTGCTGGTCCTCGACGAACCGTCCAACGGCCTCGACCCGGCCGGGAAGCGGCACGTCCACGGCGTCCTCAACCGGCTCGCCGCCGACGGCACCGCCGTCGTCCTCTCCAGCCACCGGATGGACGACCTGGAGGCGCTCTGCTCCGAGGTCACCATCCTCGCCACCGGCCGGGTCGTCTTCTCCGGGCCGCTGAACAAGCTGGCCGCCGAGAACAGCGCACTCGACTACCGGCTGCTCACCTCCGACCCGGGGGCCGCCCGCGAACTGGCCGCCGGCACCGCCGGAATCCACGTCGTCGAGGACGCCGGATCCTGGCGCGGCGCCGAAGTGCTGGTCGTCCGCGCGCTGGTACCCGCCCTCGACGCGCTGCTGGCGCGGATCGTACGGGCGGACATCGCCGTAAGGGAGTTCGCGCCCGTGATGTCGCCGCTCGAAGCGGCGTTCCTCGCCCTCACCGAATCGGACCCTCAAGCGCAACCGCAACCGCAAGCGCAATCCCCATCGCAATCGCAGGAGGCCGCCCGATGAGCGCGAGCGAGGCGCTGACCGCCACGTCGGCCGGAACCGAAGACAACGTTGCCGCAGTCGCGCCCCGCCGGGTCTCCATCACCCGCGGCTACCGCTTCGAGCTGGTCAAACTCGTCTCGCAGTGGCGGATCCGGCTCCTCGTCCTCGCCTGCTGGATCGCGCCCGGCCTCTTCGTCGCCGCCGTCGGCCAGCAGAGCACCCTGCCGTCCGACACCCTCTTCGGCCGCTGGATGCACGCCACCGGGTGGGCGGGGCCGCTGGTGATCCTCGGCTTCTCGGGCACCTGGGCGCTGCCGCTGCTGACCTCGGTGGTCGCCGGTGACGTCTTCGCCGCGGAGGACCGGCTCGGCACCTGGCGGCACCTGCTGGTGGCGGTCAGGTCGCCGCGGCGGATCTTCGTGGCGAAGGCGCTGGCGAGCCTGACCATCATCGCGCTGCTCGTCATCGGCCTCGCGGCCTCCAGCAGCGTCGGCGGGCTGCTGTCGGAGGGCAACCACCCGCTGGTCGGCCTCGACGACCACCTGCTGACCCCGTCGCACGCCGCCACGGACGTCTTCCTGGCCTGGGCCTGCGTGCTCGCGCCGACCCTGGCGCTCGCCGCGATCGGCCTGCTCGGCTCCGTCGCCCTCGGCAAGTCCCCGATGGGGCTGCTGCTGCCCGTACTTGTCGCGCTGGCGATGCAACTCGCCCAGATGCTGCCGCTGCCCGTCGCCGTACGCCTGTCGCTGCCCGGCTACGCCTTCATCGCGTGGAACGGCCTGTTCGCCAGCCCGGCGCAGCTCGATCCGCTGCTGATCGGCATCGCGGTGAGCCTGGTGTGGGCCGTGACGGCGACCGCGCTGGCGTATCTGCTCTTCCTGCGCCGCGACTTCACCAACTCCACGCACGACGGCTCCGGC
The DNA here is from genome assembly GCF_040680795.1 of Streptomyces sp. NPDC051976. Taxonomy (NCBI): domain Bacteria; kingdom Bacillati; phylum Actinomycetota; class Actinomycetes; order Kitasatosporales; family Streptomycetaceae; genus Streptomyces; species Streptomyces sp. NPDC051976. The sequence continues at coordinate 111,591 of NZ_JBFAXL010000012.1, read as the reverse complement.
CGCCGGGCGATCGCCGCCGGGCTGCTGCCGCTGGCCGCGCTGCTCGGCGTCACGGTCGCGGTCGTCGGCGTGGCGACCCCGGCCTCGTCCACAGGGTCCGGGATCACCCGGCCGAAGGTGGAGGCGTCGCTCGCCACCGCCTTCGCGCACCTGTACCGGATGCAGACCGAAGAACTCAACCGCCCCGCGGTCACCGAGGCACAGCTGCTGACCACAGCGACGTGCAACAAGGGTGACAACGACGTGCCCGACGAGGGCTCGGGCAACGACTGGCGCTGCGTCGTCGCGTGGCACATCCCCGGAGTCCAGGTCACGGGCTCCGCCATCTACCAGCTCGACGTGACCTCGGACGGGCGGTATGTCGCCGACGGGGACGGACCGAAGGAAGTGAACGGCTACTTCGTGGTGCACACCCACCAGGGCGACGCACCGAACCCGTTGTGGCAGTTCGACGGCAACGTCGATCTGCTCCACTCCACCCCGAAGGGATAGCTCCATGCAGGTAACACGGCAGCGTCGTACCACCGAGAAGGCCCAGATCACTCTTCTCGGCAGACGTGTCGGCCGCCGGACCACCCTGGTCACGGCGTGCATCGCCGTCGCCCTCGGCGTCACTGGCACCGCGGTCGCCTCGACGCAGCAGTTCGGGACCCAGCAGGTCGGCCAGGTCACCGACAAGGGCCAGGTCGTCTCCGACGACCAGTACATCAACCCGTACGGCAGCCGTACGGTCATCAACGACGGCAAGATCATGTCGTCCACGGTCAGCCCCGACGGCAGCACGCTCGCGGCCGCGGTGGCCGACGGTGACGCGGCGCTGGTGCTGATGGACCTCAAGACCGGTGCGGTCAAGCAGAAGATCGGCACCAACGCCGCCGACACCCTGAGGATCAAGAGCGGCGCCGTCGGCCAGGAAGGCCCGACGTACTCGCCCGACGGCACGCAGCTGTGGCTCGGCCAGGCCGACGGCTACACCAAGTTCACCGTGAACGCGGACGGCACGCTGGCCAACCCGACGGCTGTCGCGATCCCGGCCGACGGCTCCAAGCAGGCGCTGGTCGGCGCCGCGGTGTTCTCCGCCGACGGCTCCACCGTGTACTCCGCGGTCAACGGCCAGAACAAGGTCGTCGCCATCGACGCGGCCACCGGAACCATCAAGCAGACCTGGGCCGTCGGCATCGCGCCGCGCGGTCTCGCGCTCGTCGGCGGCAAGCTGTACGTGAGCAACGAGGGCGGCCGCCAGGCGAAGGCCGGCGAGACCACCATCAACTCGTACGGCACCGACGTACCGGCCAACCCCAACACCGGCGCCTCCACCACCGGCACGGTCAGCGTCATCGACGTGACGGACGCGTCCGCGCCCGTCGGCAGCATCGACGTCGGCCTGCACCCGACCGCCGTCTACGCCAAGAACGGCACGGTGTTCGTCACCAACACCGCCGACAACAAGGTCTCGGTGATCAGCACCAAGCGCGACAAGGTCGTGCAGACCATCGCCACCCAGCCGTGGCCCGAGGCGTCGGTCGGATACGAGCCCAACGCCGTCACCCTCACCGACGACGGCCACCTGCTGGTGACGCTCGGCCGCGCCAACGCGGTCGCCGTCTACCGCTACGCGGGCGCGCAGGAGCCCGCCGCGTACGTGGGCCTGCTGCCCACCGACTACTTCCCGTCCGAGATCACCACCGTGGGCAAGACCGTGGTCGTCTCCAACACCCGTGGTGTGGACGCCCGTCGGCCCACCACCGCCGCCGGGCACGGCACCCACGACACGACGTCGAGCCTGACGCAGTTCACGCTGCCCAGCGACCGCGTTATCCGCTCGTACACCGGCAAGGTGTTCCAGCAGAACGGCTGGACCCGCCACGACGTCGCCGAGGCGCACGGCCGCAAGGCCCGCCCCGTGGCCGTGCCGTCCCGGATCGGCGACCCGTCGACGATCAAGCACGTCTTCCTGCTGGTCAAGGAGAACCGCACCTACGACCAGGTCTTCGGTGACCTGCCGCAGGGCAACGGCGACCCGTCGGTCACGCAGTTCGGCGAGAACGTGACGCCCAACCAGCACGCGCTGGCGCAGCAGTTCGGCCTCTACGACAACTTCTACGACGTCGGCACGAACTCCGCCGAGGGCCACAACTGGCTGATGCAGTCGGACAACCCGGAGTACACCGAGTCCTCGGCCGGCGAGTACACGCGCAGCTACGACACCGAGAACGACACCCTCGGCCACCAGAAGACCGGCTTCATCTGGTCCGGCGCGCAGGCGGCGGGCAAGTCCGTGAAGGACTACGGCGAGTTCCAGTCGCTGGAGACCAAGCCCGCGGGCGCCAACTGGCAGAACCTGTACTGCGACTCCAAGACGATGGCCTCGACCGGGGCGCCGTCCCAGTACCCGATCCAGACCGGTTCGGCGATTCCGTCGCTCAACAAGGTGTCGGTGCCCGGCTTCCCGCTGTTCGACACCAGCGTGCCGGACGTCTACAAGGAGCAGGTCTGGCAGCAGGACTTCGAGAAGAACGGTCCCGCGAATCTGAACATGTTCTGGTACTCCAACGACCACACCGGTGGCCCGGCCAACTCGGCCGCCCAGGTCGCGGACAACGACCTCGCGGTCGGCCGCACGGTCGACGCGATCACGCACAGCAAGTACTGGAAGGACTCGGCGATCTTCATCGTCGAGGACGACTCACAGGCCGGCCTCGACCACGTCGACGGCCACCGTGCGCCGATCCAGGTCATCAGCCCGTACGCCCAGCACGGCACGGTCGACAGCCACTACTACTCGCAGATCACGATGATGCGCACCATCGAGCAGATCCTCGGGATCCAGCCGATGAACCAGAAGGACAGCGCGGCGACGCCGATGTACGGGGCGTTCACCAACAAGCCGGACTTCGCCCCGTTCAACGCGGTGCAGAACAAGACCTCGCTGACCCTGGGTGTGTCGCCCGCGCCGGCCTGCGGTGTCGACACCCCGGCGTCCCAGGACCCGAAGGCGGCGCCCGCGCCGACCTCGGCCACCGTCCCGGCGGCGGAGAAGAACGTCGCGGCCCAGTGGAACGCCTGGAAGTCGCACCAGCGGCTCACCGGCGACAAGGCCGTGCCGGACTTCGCCAACCCGGAGCAGATGAACCGCTTCACCTGGTACGACAGCCACAACTGGAGCACGCCGTACCCGGGCGACAAGAAGATCCTCGCGCCGAACGACGTGCCCGGCGCGTACATTCCGTCGGCGGACCAGGACTGATCGCCTGACCGATTGACCGCTCTTTGAGGGGGCCGCTGTCCGGTGTGATGCCGGGCAGCGGCCCCTTCGCGTCTGTAGGGGTCAGCCGTCCTTACGGGTCAGCGCGACGACCGGGACGACGCGGCCCGACCGCTCCTGGAAACTGGCGAAGTACGGTGCCCGGGCCACCTGTTGGGCCCAGATCCGCTCCCGCTCGGCTCCCTCGGTCACCTCCGCCGTGACCTCGAACGACTCGCCCCCGACCTCGACCGTCGCCGACGGATCGGCCAGCAGGTTGTGATACCAGCCCGGGTGCGGCTCCCGCCCGCCGTTCGCGGCGAACACCACCAACCGCGCCCCGTCCTTCACATACGTCAACGGCATCGTCCGCCGCTCCCCGCTACGTGCCCCCGTGGTCGTGAGCAGCAGCAGAGAAACTCCGGCGAAGTCCCCGCCCACCATCCCTCCGGTGGCCCGGAACTCGTCAATCACGGCCTGATTGCGCCGCAGTCGCTCCGACACTGGTTCCACCCCTCCCTGTGAGTTGCTCCGAACCTACCCCGCCCCACCGTCACGGCCGGAACTGCACCACCGCGTGCGTGCCGCTGGTCCGCCAGTCCGCCCCGCTCGCGTCGAGCGCCGCCACGGCCGACGGCTCCAGGCCCACCGCCACATCGCACTTGAGGGTGCGCAGGGCGAGCAGGGGGCCGGGGAAGTGGGCGGTGAGGTCGGCGAAGGGCGTGGTGGCCGGCCAGTGCCGGTCACCCACCAGGCGGCGGTAGTTGAGGTCGCCCTTGACGATCGTGACGGTCGCCGTGCCGAGTTCGACACGCAGGTCGTCCGGCATCTCCGCGTACGGCAGCGGGGCGCACCCGAAGGGGTGGGCGCGGACTGTCAGTTGACCGGTGGCCAGCGCGTCCCACAGCCGGGCGCCGATACGGGCCGCCCGGCCGGGGGCTTCGCCGATACGGCGCAGGCAGTCGACGACGTCCGCGGTCGTCGCGTCCGACACGAAGTACGGGTACGGCTTGACGTGCAGCACGGCCGTCGCGGCGCGGCCGGTGGTCAGGAGGTGGTCGAGCAGGACCAGGTCCGGGATCAGCTCGCGTCCCGCGTTGTCCGCCAGGAGGTGGACGGCCGCGGGCTTCGCGCCCTTCTCCAGGTGCCGCCAGAAGGCGTCGCTCTCGTCGACGAGCAGCCGCGCCTCGCCCGGCTCTCCGGCGCCCCCTGACGCCTCCGTTGACACCTCCGTGGAGATCCGGAACCCCAGATCGGCCCTGTTCCCCCACAGCGCCCCGTCGAGCAGCGCCCGGTCCCGCGCGTGGGGCGCCATCTCGCCCACCTCGTCGAGCGCCGCCAGCTCCTCCGCCACGACCTCCCCGCGCAACTCCGCCCGCTTGAAAGGCCCGAACGGATCGATCCCCCGCCAGGCCCCTTCCCCGAAGTACCCCACCGCCTCCAGCAGCCGCCGATAGAAGAAGCTCTCCGCCCAAAGAAACGGCACCGCGAACCACGACCCCCCGACGTACTCCTCCCACCCGTCCAGCGGCCGAATGACCCCCTCCACCACCTCCTCCCGCAGCCCCTCCAGCGCCCGCCTCACCTCCGGCGGATACGGAAACGCCCCCTCCACCCGCCCAATCAACGCCGGATGCCGCTCCCCCAACACACTCCGCGCAAACGACCCCACCTCTTCCCCCGTGACAACAGCCGCGCCACCCACGCCCCACCCACCCACATCACCCATCCCAAAACCCTACCTTCCACCCATTTCCCCCCACGAAACCAACATCCCCCCACCCAGGCGACCTCCACACAACCACCCCGCCACGCGGACGCCCCCGCAACCCACCGCGCCGCAGTCGGCGCCTTCCGATAGCCACCGGCGCCCCGCAGCGCCCTGCAAGCCCGCCGCGCGGGCGACCCCGCAACCCACCGTGCCGCAGTCGGCGCCCCACACCCCGTTCCCGCAAGCCCGCCGCAGGCGACCACCACACAACGCACCACCACGCGGAGCCAGGCGGTCCCTCCCGCGACCCCAGACGCCCTCCCGACGCCCGCCCCCGCGCGCCGACAAACCCGCCGCAGGCGCCCCCGCCGCGCGGGCGGTCCCGCGCCCCGCCGCGCCGCGGTCGGCGCGCCCCCACCGTCCCCGCAAGCCCGCCGCAGGCGTCCCCTGCCGCGCGGGCGCCCCCACGACCCGCCGCGCCGCGGTCGGCGCCCGCCGCCGTTCCCGCAAGCCCGCCGCAGGCGACCTTCACGTGACCCGCACCCGTCTCCGCTGCCCCAGAGCGCGGGCCTGGCTATAGTTTTGGCTCGGATACGGAACGGCAAGTTCTTGGCAATGGTTGCCGGTGGCCTGAGCGGTCGGCGGCGATCCGGCGCGCGGAGCGCGCTGACGCAATACGGGGGCAAGGCGTGGGAGCTGCGGATGATGCCGCGGAGATGGACCAGAAGGCAGCGAAGCTGCGGGCGTGTGCCACGGAGGCGCGGGCGGTAGCCCGGAGTCTGGGGCCGTACCTGGACGACGCGGTGAGCAAGGCGGCGCCGCGGGCGGCGGACATGTCCGTGGGGTTCGGCGACGCGCCGGGCGGCGGCAGTGACGCGATATGGCTCGGGCCGTTCGCCGACCAGTGCACGAACACGCTGCAGCAGCGCCGCGGCACGCTGGGCAGGATGGCGACGGCGCTGATGGCCGACGCGAACCGCTGGGAGAACGAGGCGAGCCGGCTGGAGAGCGACTCCAAGGCGGCGAAGGCCAAGGACAAGGCGGCCAAGACGGCGGCGGGTGGCCACTGATGGGCTTCAAGGGATTCGACCCGGTCAAGCTCAAGGGTCTCGCCGACGAACTCGACGGCCTCGCGCAGCACTCGGGCGGCCTGCACTCGCGCCTGGCGACCGTACTGACCACGGCGCAGCAGAACCTGCCGCCCGGGCAGAGCGCGTCCCGCGACCCGGACCTGCAGAACCTCGTCGGCGACGTGGTCCCGATCCCGTTCTTCGGCCGGATGCGGCTCCCCGGCTCGCTGGCGGGCGAACTCGGCGACATGCAGTCGTCGATGAAGCGCCGCATCACGCAGTTGGAGTCGCTGCAGAAGTTCGCCGATCTGGGCTACCCCGTCGACCAGAGCGTGGTGTTCCTGGACGAGAAGGCCCCGGACGGCAAGAAGGTCGACGACGCGCTGAAGGACCTCAAGGCCCTCAACGGCGAGGACTTCGGCACGAACGGCAACCGCGACGACCTGGAGAAGGTCAACGCGGAGCTGAGCGGCCTGACGTCGGCGGAACTGGACGCGCTGTTCACCAAGGCCGACCCCGCCGATCTGTCGCGCTACAACGCCCTGCTCAACAACACGGACGACTCGTGGCTGAACCCGTTCGACTCGAACGGCATCCCGGAGAACGATCGCCGCGCGGTCCTCGGCAACCTGCTGTCGAAGATCGGCGCGGACAACATGTCCAAGTTCACCAACGCCTTCCCGGGCGTCCAGCCGATCTTCACCAACTCCGAGGCGTACAAGAACGGCGGCAACAGCCAGAACGGCCAGAACAACTCCGGTATCCACTGGCAGGTGCCGACCGACCCGCTGTTCAACGGCGACGTGTCGGCGGACGACATCAACCAGCGCCAGTTCGGCGACTGCTGGTTCGTCTCGTCGCTGGCCGCCGTCGCCCAGAAGGACCCGCAGTTCATCAAGGACGGCATCAAGCAGAATCCGAACGGCACGATCAGCGTGCGGGTCTGGGACAAGAGCGGCAACTACCAGTGGGTCACCATGACCCCGGATCTGCCGACCGACACCAACGGCAATCCGCTCAGCACGTACGGCAACGGCGACACCTGGTCCGCGTACTACGAGAAGGCGTTCGCGCTCACCTACAAGGACGAGAACGGCCAGAGCGGCTACGGCGGCATAGAAGGCGACGACCCGAAGAAGTCCGCACCCTTCCTGACCGGCCACGACGGTTCCGACCTCACCAGGAGCAGCGGTTTCCTGGGCCTGGGCACGTCGGAGGACAAGCGCTTCTCGTCCATGAAGGCGGCGTTCGACTCGGGCAAGGCCGTCACCGTCTCCACACCGGACGACGAGGGCCTCGACAAGAACCACCCGGCCGAGTGGGGCGGCACGTACCACAGCAACCACGCCTATTACGTGCGCGGTTTCACTCCCGACGGCAAGATCATCCTTGGCAACCCCTGGGGCGTGTCCAACTACCCGCCGATCACCGTCACCCAGGACCAGTTCAACAAGTACTTCCAGAGCCCTGAGGAGTACGACGTCCCGTGACGAGAGAGACGATGAACGACCACGTGCACCACGTGAAGTACCCCTTCGAAGGCGACGACGGCCGCTGGGCGGTGCGTTACCACATCCCCTACCAGGTGGAACACGAAGGACAGTCGTACGGAGTCGTGGCCAGCATCTACGCGCAGCCCGAGGTGCACGGCAACATCCTGGTGACCCGCGGGGGCGAGACGATCGCCCAGTACGACGATCTGACGCCTGGTGACGTCGTGGAGATCACCGGAGACGCGTGGCGGGTGGCCGCGGTGGACTACCGCACCCGGATCGTGCTGGAACGCGCGCCCCAGGGTGCGGCTCCGGGTGAGGACGGCACCAAGGGTGAGGGGTCGGCCGATGCGTAAGGGCGAGCAGAGGGCGGAGCGTCGGAGCGGCACGGACCGTACGGCCCGACCGGGATACGTCACCGCGCTCACGGCCGTCACAGGCGTCGTGGCCGCCCTGGCGCTGGCCGGGTGCGGTTCGTCCTCGTCCGGGTCCTCCGACAGCGACGGCGGGCAGAACAGCGGCGGCCAGAACGGCGGAGGGCAGCCCACCACCTCCGTCGCCGAGGCCCACGACAAGGGTCCGGCGTGCGTCGGCAGCGTCCCGGCCGACGGCGGCGTGCACGTGCTGCGCGGCGGCGGCTTCCAACTGCCCGGCGGCGGCGGTGTGCAGTACACGGCGGCCACCGCCGACGGCACCACCCGTACGGCGACACTGCGCGACGGGGCGGGCTACCAGGACGGCCAGACCAGCCAGAAGGTCGTGACGGGGGGCCAGTTGACGGTCTCCGGGCACAGCTACACGGTCAGCCAGATCTGCTCCTACCGCGTCGTCCTGGAGCCGAAGGACGCCAAGGCCCGTACCGCGCTGGCCGCCGCGCCCGCCAAGATGAAGGCTGTCGGCGGCGCCGCCGACAGCGGCCTGTGCTTCACCACGAACGCCGCCGTCCGCACCGCCGCCGCCAACGGCTTCCCCGCCAAGGGCGCGACCTGGTCGCTGGCCAACAACAGCGGCCGCCAGATGCTCCCCACAGGTCTGTCCGTGGCGCTCTACTCCGTGGACTCGGGCAGCGGCACGGCGGTGATCGGCGCCAACTGCGCGGCGATTCCCGTCGCTTCTTATAAGGACGCGGCTGTCGGCGACACGCTGGAGTTCGGCGGCGTCACCTTCAAGGTGGCCTCGCTCTCGCACAGCGCGGTCGTCCTCAACCGCACCAGCTGAACGCGAAGCCGTACGGGGGCCGTACAGAGGTCGAACGGAGAACCGGTGAAAGCGCGGCGATTGTCAGTGCCCGGAGTTAGTGTCCGGGCATGACGACACGACCCTCCCAGCGCTGGCGCGACGGCGTCGCAAGGGAAGCACAGGCGCTCGCGGCCGGGACCCTGGAACCGGAATACGCGTACATGACACGCCTGTTCCCGGAGTCCCTGCTTCAGGCAACGGACACGGTGCTGGATTCGTTCGAGGCGGACGTCCGTGCGCTGCCCGCTCCGCAACCCGGGGATTCCACCGACGGCGCCGGCGCCACCGATGCCACGGACAAAGCGGTATTCGCGGCGATAGAGCGCGTGGTCCTGCAACTCAACGCCGTGAACGAGGAACACGGCGGAGGCGGATACGAGACCGGTGAGCGCGAGGAGTTGTGCGAGTTCATCGACCGGACACTCGTCGACGCGGGCATTGACATATACGCGCTCGCGGGACGGAGAGGCGTCGGCGTACACGAACTGACCGATGAATGGCGTGACTGGTGACCGGCGACTGATGACCGGCAACTGATGACTGGTGACGCCCAAGGCGCCCCGCACCGAATTTCCTCCGCGGTAACTCGGTAGGGGGCGCCTTGGCGTTCTTGCCTCAGTTCGTCAGCTCACCGTGGTGTCGAGCGTGTTCCAGTCGGTCTGGATGCGGTTCGTGACGTAGGTCAGATAGGCGGGGTCGTTGAGTCCCAGCCCGGTGTTCACGAAGTCGGCCGCGAGAATGGTGGGACCACCCGCGACCAGGCTCGGCCACGCGGGGGCCAGATCGACGTTGTACGCCGCCCTGGTCGCGTCCACGATATGCCGCGCAGGAGCCAGAGTCATGGCGGTCACAAAAGTGATCCCCGCCGCCAGGCTTCGAATTGTGTTTCGCCCCTAACGCGCGGCGGGGAACACTTATGAATTACAAGTGCTGGGACAAGCGGGCCAAACAGTTGTGCCCAGTGGCGACCAGTTGTGACGGTGCCGTCACGCGGATTCGGTCGGGAGACCGGCCGCCGTCCAGTCCTCGATGCCCTCGCGGTACTTGCGGACATTGGTGTAGCCGAGGGCGGTGAGCCGGTCGGCGACCTGGCCGCTGTTGGGGCACGCCGGGTTGGAGCAGTAGGTGACGATCGCGGCGTCGAGGTCGGGCAGCAGCGTCGGCGCCAGGGTGTCGACGTCGGCGCGCACCAGCGCCACGGCGCCGGGCAGGTGCTGCTTGGCCCAGTACTCGCCGCCGAGGGCGTCGACCACGGTCACGGAGCCCGCGTCGAGCGCGTCCCGCAGTTCGGTCCGGGTGATGAGTGCGGTCATGAGTGTGCCTCCTGCAGTGATTCGGACTATAGTCCGCTTATGACTCACGACAGTACCGGACCGCAGTCCGCTTCGGCAACACCCGTCTCCTTGGAGCTGCTGCGCACGCCGCCGCCCAAGGAGCGGGCGGACGCGGCGCGCAACCGGGCCGCCGTGCTGGAGGCTGCCGCGGGGCTCTTCGCCGAGCACGGCGTGGAGGCGGTGTCGATGGACCAGGTGGCCGCGGCGGCGGGCGTCGGCAAGGGCACGCTCTTCCGCCGCTTCGGCGACAAGTCGGGGCTCGCGGTCGCGTTGCTCGACGCCCGGGAAAGGCTGCTCCAGGAGGGCGTACTGCACGGGCCGCCCCCGCTCGGCCCGGGAGCACCGGCCGACGAACGCCTCGCCGCCTTCGTCGACGCCTACGTCGACTACCTGCTGGAACACCTGGATCTCGTGCGCATGTCGGAAACGGCGACACCTGGTGCGCGATACCGCATCGGGGCCTACCGCTTCTGGCACCAGCACATGGTGATCCTGCTCGCGGGCACGCCCGACCCCCAGCACGCCGCGCACGCGCTCCTGGCCGCCCTCTCGGCCGAGCATGTGGCCGGGGTCCTCCCGGAGTTGGGCGAGGAGCGGATGCGCGCGGGTCTGCGGCGGCAGGCGCGGCTGGCGTACGCGCAAGGGTGATCACGGCACAACCGCAGTGAAGGGGTGGGGACAACCCCACCCCGGGCCCGCCTGGCTGCCGGATGCCGTCAGCGGCGCGAAATCGGGATCGTGGTGGATGTCAGCAGGACACGTCCCCGCCGCTCAGAATCCGAGGCACCAGATGACCACCCCCGGCACCCTCCCGTACGCCAGCGCCGCCTCCCTCTCCTCCCCGGCCCGGAAGTCCCCGGCCTCCCCCGACCGCCCCGGCTTCTGGCGGGCGCCCTTCTCCGGTGCGGGATTCCGCGAGATCGCCCACACCCTCACCTCGCTCCCCGTCGCCATCGCGGGGTTCACCTTCGCCGTCACCATGGTCTCGCTCGGCGCGGGCCTCGCCGTGACCGTGCTGGGCCTGCCCGTCCTGGCGGTGACGCTCGCCGCGGCCCGCGGCCTGGGAGCGGCCGAACGGGCCCGTGCACGCGGCCTGCTGGGCCTGGACGTCGCCGGGCCGGAACCCGTACGGCGCTCGCAGCACGCGGGCTGGTGGTCGTCCATGGTGACGCGCCTGGGGGACGCCGCCGGGTGGAAGGCGCTGCTCTTCCAGATCGTGATGTTCCCCTGGCGGGTCGCGGAGTTCTGCGTCTCGTTGACGCTGCTGGTCACCGGGTGGACGCTCGCGCTGTACCCGGCGTACAAGTGGGTCTTCCCCCGATACGTGGGCTGGCCCGGATACCGCCTGTACGACTACCACTCGGGCGGCGTTCACCACGCGTACTACCTCTCCTCCTCGGCCCAGATCGCCGGCGCCTCGCTCCTCGGCCTGGCGATCGTCTTCCTCACCCCGCAGGTGGTCCGCGCGATGACGAACGTCGAGCGCGCGGCGGTGCGTTCGCTGCTCGGGTAGCGGCGGGAAGCACCTGACCTGCGGCGCGGAAGCCCGTACCGCTCGGCCATACTGGGCGCCTCAACTCCTCGGGGAGTGAGGCGCCGTCCGGCTCTTGTCACCCGGACAGCTCCTCGTCGGACGGCGTACCGGGGGCGGGCGGGAGTGGGAGCGGGAGTGGAACGGATCGGCAGCTACACCATCGTGCGCAAGCTCGGCGAGGGCGGGATGGGCACGGTGTACCTGGCCCGTTCGCGCGGCGGGCGGCAGGTGGCGGTCAAGGTGGTGCGGCAGGGGCTGGCCGAGGACCCCGACTTCCGCGGGCGGTTCCGCGCCGAGGTCGCCGCGGCCCGTACCGTCGGCGGCTTCCACACGGCGCCGGTCGTGGACGCCGACCCCGACGCCGACGAGCCGTGGCTGGCCACCGCCTATGTGCCGGGGCCGACGCTCGGCCAACTCCTCACCGAGGAGGGGCCGATGGGCGAGGCGCGGCTGTGCGGCCTGGGGGCGGCGCTGGCCGAGGCGCTGATGGCGATCCACGGCTGCGGTCTGGTGCACCGCGATCTCAAACCCGGCAACATCATCATGGCCGACGACGGCCCCCGGGTACTGGACTTCGGGATCGCACGCGCCGTCGAGGACGCCCGGCTCACCGCCACCGGCACGGCCTTCGGCACCCCGGGGTTCCTCGCCCCCGAGCAGGCCGAGGGGCGCGATGTGGACGGCGCCGCCGATGTGTTCGCCCTGGGCGCGGTCCTGGTCGCCGCGGCGGGCGGCAGCGCCTTCGGCGGCGGCACCCCCGTAGCCCTGATGTATCGGTCCGTGCACCAGGAGGCGGATCTCACCGCCGTACCCGACGCGGTACGGCCGATGGTCGCCGCGTGCCTGGAGAAGGACCCGGCCCGCAGGCCGAGCACCGAGGAACTGCTGGACTGGTTCAGCGCGCGGGCCGAGAACGAGGCCGCGTCGGCGGGTGCGGAGTCCGGCGGCGCGGGTGCGGGTGGCGCGGCCGGTGCGGGGTCGGGCGCCGTTTCGAGCGGCCAGGCGCCCGCGGTGTACGCGCCGCCGCCCGGCCTCGCTCCCTCGCCGTACGCCCCCTCCTCCCCGTATCCGGCCTCGCCGTATCCGCCGCTTCCCCATGTGCGGTCCGCGCCGCTCACCCCTCCGGCGTACGGAGCGCCCTCGCCCGCCGTTCCCGCCCGGCCCGCGTACGCGCCCGCGGTCAGCGCACCGGCTCCGGCACCGCCCGGGGCGGACGCTCCCCCGGCCCCGCAGGACGCGGCGCCGTCCGACGAGCCGGAGTTCCTGGCGATGGACGGCAAGAACGCGGTCCTCGCCGACGCGGACGGCATCTCCCTGGGCAAGAACGGCAGGACCACCGAGCTGTCCTGGGACAGGGTGGTCTTCGCCGAGTGCGTACGGGAGTCCCAGCGGGGGTTGTCGGTGCTGCGCGTCGACGTGGTGCTGCCGGACGGCAGCGTGAGCACCGGCCGGGTGAGCACCCGCTATCCGGCGGAGCTGGAGGCGTGGATCTGGCACTTCAACGCGGTCCTCATCCGTTATGCACGATTTGCCGGACGTCCCTAGAGTTTGCGGTGCGGACCGGCGGGCAGCCGGTGCAGACATGGAGCTCACCGCGAACCACGAGGAGACGGCCATGACCGAGACGTCGCCAGTACCGCCGGAGCCCGCCTCCGCGACCGGCGGCCGGATCGTGGTCGGCGTCGACGGCTCGGAACCCTCGCTCAAGGCCCTGTGCTGGGCCGCTCACCAGGCCACTCTCACCGGCTGCTCGCTGGACGCGGTGATCGCCTGGGAGGTGCCGGCCGCGTACGGCTGGGCCGGACTGCCCGCCGGCATGCCCGAGGACTACGACCTGCAGTCGAGCGCGGGCGCGGTGCTGGAGCAGGCCATCGCGGCCGCCCTCACCCCCGCGCAGGCGGTGTCGGTCAGCCGGGTGGTCGTCGCGGGCAACCCCGCGCAGGCCATTCTCGACCGCGGCGAGGGCGCGGAGCTGATCGTCGTCGGAGTGCGCGGCCACGGCACCTTCCGCGCGACCCTGCTCGGCTCGGTAAGTCATACGGTCACACTTCACGCCTCGTGCCCGGTCGTGGTGGTCCGCGAATCGGCCCAGGTGCCGCTGCCCGAGCAGCCGTCGCAGGACTGAATCCCAGGTCAGCCCGTTTCTGACGGTCGCCGGGGCGCGCGGCCAGAAGTTATCCACAGGCTGTGGGACCCGCTCCCCGAATGTCGTCCCGGCAGAGCATCATGGGGGCATGAACGAGATCACCGGATCCGTGACCGGGTCCATGCCGGAGTGGGAGAAGCGCTTTCGGGCGCCGCGGGTGGGGCTGCCCGAGTGGGCGGAGGACGCACCGGACCGCAGCCTGTTCGTGTCGAACGTGACGGGGACGTACGAGCTGTACGCGTGGGACCGCGCGACCGGCGGCCGGCGGCAGGTCACCGACCGGCCGAACGGGACGACGGACGGCACGCTGAGCCGCGACGGCGCGTGGGTGTGGTGGTTCTCGGATACCGACGGGGACGAGTTCGGCGTGTGGATGCGCCAGCCCTTCGACGGCGGCGAGGACGTCCCGGCCGCCCCCGGGCTCGACCCCTCCTACCCCGCGGGTCTCGCGCTGGGCCCCGGCGGTCTGGCCGTCGTCGGCCGGTCCACCGATGACGAGGGCACCTCGGTGCACGTCATACGCCCGGGTGGCGAGGCCCCCTTCGAGATCTACCGGCACGAGGAGTCCGCGGGCGTCGGCGATCTCTCGGAGGACGGCACGCTCGTCGTCATCGAGCACACCGAGCACGGCGACGCCATGCACAGCGCCCTGCGCGTCCTGCGGATCGCGGACGGTTCGGTGGCGGCCGAGCTGGACGACACCGCGGGCGGCACACGCGAACTGGGCCTGGACTGCCTCGGGTTCGCCCCCGTCCCGGGCGACACCCGGCTGCTGGTCGGCCACCAGCGCGCCGACCGCTGGCTGCCGATGGTGTGGGACGTGGCGACCGGCGTCGAGACGCAGCTCGAGATCGACCTGCCGGGCGACGTGCACGCGGAGTGGTACCCGGACGGCGACGCCCTGCTGGTCGTCCACGACTACCACGCGCGCAGCGAGATCTTCCGGTACGACCTCGCCGCCTCCGAGCTGACCAGGCTGGACACCCCCGCGGGTTCGGTGGGCGGCGCGACCGCCCGGCCCGACGGCACGGTGGAGTATCTGTGGTCGTCGGCCGAGCGCCCGCCCGCCGTCCGGTCCACCACGGGTGCCACGGTGCTGGAGGCGCCCGGACTGCGCGCCCCGGAATCGGTACCGGTGACGGACATATGGGTCGACGGGCCGGCCGGGCGGATCCACGCCCTGGTCCAGAAGCCGGAGGGCGCGGGCTCCTTCCCGACGGTCTTCGAGATCCACGGCGGTCCCACCTGGCACGACTCCGACTCGTTCACCGCCGGGCCCGCCGCCTGGGTCGACCACGGCTTCGCGGTGGTCCGGGTCAACTACCGCGGCTCCACCGGTTACGGCCGGGAGTGGACCGACGCTCTCAAGCACCGGGTCGGCCTGATCGAGCTGGAGGACATCGCGGCGGTCCGCGAATGGGCGGTGGAGTCGGGGCTCGCCGACCCGGCCCGCCTGGTCCTGACCGGTGGTTCCTGGGGCGGCTATCTGACCCTGCTGGGCCTCGGCACCCAGCCGCAGGCGTGGACGGTCGGCATAGCGGCGGTCCCGGTCGCCGACTACGCGGCCGCGTACGCCGACGAGATGGAGGCCCTGAAGTCCCTGGACCGCACGTTCTTCGGCGGCTCCCCCGAGGAGGTCCCGGACCGCTACCGGGCCTCGTCACCGCTCACCTATGTGGAACAGGTCACCGCGCCGGTCTACATCAGCGCCGGCATGAACGACCCCCGCTGCCCCATACGCCAGATCGACAACTACGTGGACCGCCTTCGCTCCCTGGACAAGCCGCACGAGGTGTACCGCTACGACGCGGGCCACGGCTCCCTCGTCGTGGAGGAGCGGATCAAACAGGTCCGCCTGGAACTGGCCTTCGCCCTGCGACACGTGGGCGTGTAAGTCCCGGCCTCGGCGGCCGGGGCAGGCGCGGCGGGCGCGTCGAGCTCGCCGGGGTCCGGCCTCAGACGGACGCGGCGGGCGCGTCGGGCTTGGCGGTCTTCCCCGCTGGCTTAACAGGCTCGGCGGGGCTCGGCCTCAGGCAGGCGTGACGGGCTCGCCGGTCCCCGCTGGCTCAGCGGCCCGGCGGGCTCGGCCTCAGGCAGACGAGGCCGACGCGGCGGACTCGGCGCCGCTGACAGCCTCTTCGGGGGCGCCTTCCGGGGCGCCTTCGGAGGCGCCTCCCGGGGCGCCTTCGGAGGCGCCTCCCGGGGCGCCTTCGGAGGCGCCTTCCGGGGCGGCGGCGTCCGCCGGGTTGGGCGCGCCCCCGGACGACCCGGTCGCGTCCGCCGGGCCCCCGGCAGGGGCGCCTTCGTCCAGGAGGCCGAGTGCGGCGTCGGCGCGCCACTCGGCCTCGCGGCGGACCAGCCGGAACCACATGAAGACGGCGAAGCCCGCGAAGACGAACCACTGGCCGGTGTAGCCGAGGTTCTGGAAGGCCTTGAGGTCGAGGCCGCTGTTGGGTGCCGCCGCCGGGGGCACGGCCTTCAGCGGGGCGGCGGGGTCGGCGGCGGTCACCCAGCCGCTGTAGACCGGGTAGGGCAGCACATTGACCAGTGAGGCCGCGCTGATCATGCCGAGCTGGCCGGAGGGCAGGGCGCCGCTGGAGGGCACGCCGTTGGTGCCCGCCGACTCCGGGAACTGGAGGGCGCCGGTCACGGTGACCTCACCGGTCGGCGCGGCCGGTACGGTCCCGGGCCGGGCGGCGGACGCGTTGCCCGGCAGCCAGCCGCGCACCACCGGGAGCGCAGAGCCACCGTCGACACGGAGAGGAGTCAGGACGTAGTAGCCGGTACGGCCGTCGAGGGTGCGGTCGGGGACCAGGTACTGGTGGCCGGGGTCGTAGTGGCCCGTGGCGCGGACGACCCGCCCAGAGGCGTCGTCCGGGACCTGCGCCCGCGAGTCCGGCAGCAGGCTCGCCAGCGGGACGGGCGCGTCGGTCGCGGCCTGCCCCTGGGCCCGCTCGGTGGACTTGTGGTGGTCGACACGCACCTCGAACCGGCTGAGCTGCCAACTCCCCATGAAGATGCAGACCGGCACGGAGAGCAGCGCGAGCACGCTGAACGCCAGCCAGCGGGGGGTGAGCAGGAACCGGTACACGCCACAACGGTACGGGGGCCACCGCGGGACCGTACAACCGGGCTGTCCAATGCCCGGGCGTGGGCCCGGGGTGCCGCGCTCGCGCTAGGACACGCCCTACGAGCCCGCGCCGGTGGTGGTGCTGGTCGCGGGGGCGGGCAGCGCCGTGGTGGTGTAGACGGTGCCCGCGCAGGCGTTCTGGATGACCGGGCCGTCGACCACCGGGGCACCGGCGGCCGGGGTGTGGTTGAGGGCGACGCTGGCCGGGGGCGCGGACACCGGGGTGTCGCCGCCGGAGGCGGGCGCGTTGGCACCGGTGTTCGTGCCGGGGTCGGTGCCGCTCGGGGCGTCGGCGCCGCCGGTGGCGGTCGCGGTGTCGGTCGGCGTCGCGGTGGGCGGTGTCGTGGTGGGCGCGGGACACCCGCCGGGGCCGTTGCTGTCCGGGACCCAGGCGAACTGCACCTCGTAGTCGGCGCCGGGGGCGAGCACGACGGGCGCGTTCGAGGCGGCGGGCAGCCCGGAGGCGGGGTCGCCGGGGGTGTGGCCCATGACGACGATCCGGTTGGCGTCGGCGGCGCCGTGGGCGAGGGCCTGCACCCGGCCGCCGCTGGCGATGGTGCAGGGGGTGGTGGAGACGTTGGCGACGCGGAACCAGCCGTAGACCCGGCCGGCCGCGTCGGGGGCGTCCGCCTTGCTCGCGCCCTTGCCGAGCTGCGCGCTGGAGCAGTCCGGGGCGATGACGGAGGTGGTGCCCGTCGGGGTGGCGGG
Source organism: Streptomyces sp. NPDC051976 (assembly GCF_040680795.1). Lineage (NCBI taxonomy): Bacteria > Bacillati > Actinomycetota > Actinomycetes > Kitasatosporales > Streptomycetaceae > Streptomyces > Streptomyces sp. NPDC051976. The sequence goes on along the minus strand of NZ_JBFAXL010000012.1, from coordinate 93,982 downwards.
CTCGGTGGAGACGTTGCTGCCGGTCGGCGGCCGCGGGGTCACCCCGGTGCCGCCGGGGCCGCTGGACGGGGCGTAGGAGGGGTCGCCCGGCCAGGTGTCGGTGTGCCCGTCCTCACCGGGGGCGGGGGCGTGGGAGCTGGCGACGTTCGCGGGCGAGGCGTCGGCGCTGCCGCTGGTTCCGGCGGCGCGGATCAGTGCGGGCACCGCCATGCCCGCGAGCACCAGCGCCGCCGCGGCACCGGCCAGTGCCTGCCGCCGGTGCTGCCTGCGCGCCGGGATGGCCCGCCGCAGGTGGTCGAGCGCGTCGGGCGCCGCCTCGATGTCCCGGACGGCGTCCCGCAGCATCGCGCGCAGCGCCGCCTCGTCCGCGCTGTCGCCCAGCCAGTCGAGGTCGTCGCCGAGGCCGGACCCCGGGCCGTCGCCGTCGGCGTCGCCCTCGTCCCGGCCCAGGCCGCCGTCCTCCCGGCCCGCGGGTGCGGTCGCCGGAGCGGCATCGGCCGAAGCATCGGCCGAAGCACCGGTCGCGGCGTCCTTCGGGGACGCGGGCTCCGGTGCGGCATCCTTCGCGGATGCGGGGTCGGGTGCGGTGTTCTGGTCGTCGTCCATACCGTGCGTACCGTGCGCGTCGTCGGGGGTGATCATGCCGTCGCCTCCATCGCGACGCGCAGCGCCGCGATGCCTCGCGAACCGTATGCCTTCACCGAGCCGAGGGAAATACCGAGGGCCTCGGCGACCTGCGCCTCCGTCATGTCGGCGAAGTATCGCAGCACCAGCACCTCGCGCTGCCTGCGCTGCAGTGCGCGCATGGCGGCCTTGAGCTGGTCGCGCTCCAGGATCTCGTACGCGCCCTCTTCGGCGCTGGCCATGTCGGGCATGGGCTTCGAGAGGAGCTTGAGGCCGATGATGCGGCGGCGCAGGGCGGACCGGGAGAGGTTCACCACGGTCTGCCGCAGGTAGGCGAGGGTCTTCTCGGGGTCACGGACCCGGCCGCGGGCCGAGTGGACCCGGATGAACGCCTCCTGGACGACGTCCTCGCAGGAGGCGGTGTCGTCGAGCAGGAGTGCGGCGAGGCCGAGCAGGGAGCGGTAGTGGGCGCGGTAGGTCTCGGTGAGGTGGTCGACCGTGGTGCCTACTGCCATCGCCGTGTCAGCGTCCTCGCTGTCGGCGGTCTTGACCCGGACGACCGGCCAGGGCGCGATCACCGGAATCCCCCCGGGGAAGCCAGCGGGGGCCGCGGCACGCGTGCGCGGGAGACGCGGGGGCGCCAGACTGCCGCCCCGCCCGAATGCCGTCTCGATACCCAGTGCCTCCGCCACGTTTGTAGGACACGCATCCCCCCCTCAGGGTTGTACGCGTAAGACACGCCGCTCGACGGAGCGTCAAATATCCGCATGCGTACCAGCTCTTCCTCAACGCCCTATTTACACCGACGTTTCCTCCCCCGGATCACGCTCGGTGTGCAGCACCATAGGGCAGTGCGCTGACACAAAGACGCCCCCCGGTGAGAGTCGGTTGCAGCCGGGGAGAGCAAATTGTCCAACGTTTGGGCGCGTGGGTTCAAGTGGTCCAGACCAGCAACTTTGTCACTTCACGCGCACTTCACATGTGGAATGCACCTAAATTCATGTGCGGGGCGCAACAAATTCCGCCGCGACGACCTCCGCGATCTGGGCGGCGTTGAGGGCCGCTCCCTTGCGCAGATTGTCACCGCACACGAACAGCTCCAGCGCGCACGGATCGTCCATCGACCGCCGCACCCGTCCCACCCAGGTCGGATCGGTGCCGACCACGTCAGCGGGGGTGGGGAACTCCCCGTCACCAGGGGAGTCGGCCACCACCACGCCCGGCGCCGCGCTCAGGATCTCGTGGGCGTGGGCGACCGTCACCTCGTTCTCGAAGCGCGCGTGGACGGCCAGCGAGTGGCCGGTGACCACCGGAACCCGTACACAGGTCGCCGTCACCCTCAGTTGCGGAAGGCCGAGAATCTTCCGTGACTCGTCGCGAACTTTCAGCTCCTCCGATGACCAGCCGTCGGAGGTCAGCGAGCCCGCCCACGGCACGACGTTCAGCGCCAGCGGAGCGGGGAAAGGCCCGAAATCGCCCACCGCACGGCGGAGATCGCCCGCTTGCGTTCCGGCCTCCGTACCCGCAACCTTCGCCAACTGCTCGCGCAGCGCGTCGATCCCGGCCTGACCGGCACCGGAGGCCGCCTGGTACGAGGCGACGATCAGCTCGGTGAGCCCGAACTCGGCGTGCAAAGCGCCCATCGCCACGATCATCGACAGCGTCGTGCAGTTGGGGTTGGCGACGATGCCGCGCGGCCGCATCCGTACCGCGTGCGCGTTCAGCTCGGGCACCACCAGGGGCACCTCGTCGTCCATCCGGAAGGCGCCGGAGTTGTCGATGACGACGACGCCCTTGGCCGCCGCGATCGGCGCCCAGTGCGCCGCCACGTCGTCGGGCACGTCGAAGAGCGCCACGTCGATCCCGTCGAAGGCCGCCTCGTCCAGCGCGACGACCTCGGTCTCCACCCCGCGCACCGGCAGCAGCCGCCCGGCCGACCGCGCGGACGCGATCAGCCGGATCTCCCCCCACACGTCCTGGCGCGTGGAGAGGAGTTCCCGCATCACCGTGCCGACCGCCCCCGTCGCCCCCACCACGGCGAGCGACGGACGCGGCCCGGCCGTCATCGGCCCGTACCGCCGTAAGTGAGCACCGCGCCGCGGCCGAGCGTCCTGCCGCTCATCGGCCCGTACCGCCGTACACGACCGCCTCGTCGGTGTCGCTGTCCAGCCCGAAGGCCGAGTGCACCGCCTGGACGGCCGGCTTCACGTCGTCGACCCGGGTGACCACCGAGATACGGATCTCGGAGGTCGAGATCAGCTCGATGTTGACCCCGGCGTTGGAGAGCGCCTCGAAGAAGGTCGCGGTGACCCCGGGGTTGGTCTTCATCCCGGCGCCGACCAGCGAGATCTTGCCGATCTCGTCGTCGTAACGCAGCGAGTCGAAGGCGATGACGGCCTGCGCCTTGGTCAGCGCGGCCATCGCCTTCTGGCCCTCGGTCTTGGGCAGCGTGAAGGAGATGTCGGTCAGCGCGGTGGCGGCCGCCGACACGTTCTGCACGATCATGTCGATGTTGATCTCGGCGTCGGCGATGGCCCGGAAGATCGTCGCCGCCTCACCGGGCTTGTCCGGCACGCCGACGACCGTGATCTTGGCCTCGGAGGTGTCGTGCGAGACACCGGAGATGATCGCCTGCTCCATCGGGCTGTCTCCTTGTGGTGGTTCGTTGCTGACCCAGGTGCCCGGCAGGCCGGAGAACGAGGACCGTACGTGGATCGGGATGTTGTACCGGCGGGCGTACTCCACACACCGGTGCAGCAGCACCTTCGAGCCGGAACTGGCCAGCTCCAGCATGTCCTCGAAGCCGATCCAGTCCATCTTGCGGGCCTTCTTGACCACCCGCGGGTCGGCGGTGAAGACCCCGTCGACGTCGGTGTAGATCTCGCAGACCTCGGCGGCCAGTGCCGCCGCCAGCGCGACCGCGGTGGTGTCGGACCCACCCCGCCCGAGCGTGGTGATGTCCTTCTTGTCCTGCGAGACGCCCTGGAAGCCGGCGACGATCGCGATGTTGCCCTCGTCGAGGGCGGTACGGATCCGGCCGGGCGTCACATCGATGATCCGCGCCTTGTTGTGCACCGAATCGGTGATCACGCCCGCCTGGCTGCCGGTGAAGGACTGCGCCTCGTGGCCGAGGTTTTTGATCGCCATCGCGAGCAGCGCCATGGAGATGCGCTCTCCCGCGGTCAGCAGCATGTCGAACTCGCGGCCCGCCGGAATCGGCGACACCTGCTCGGCGAGATCGATCAGCTCGTCCGTCGTATCGCCCATCGCGGACACGACGACGACCACCTGGTGGCCTGCCATCTTGGTGTCCACGATGCGTCGGGCGACGCGCTTGATGCCATCGGCATCAGCGACGGAGGAGCCTCCGTACTTCTGCACGACAAGGCCCACGTGCGCTCCTCGCTCAGGGGTTGATGCGTCGCCCCAGTTTAACGAGCGGGCCGGATCCGCCCCGCGTGTATTGCATGGTGAGACGCGGCGCCCAGGAAGTGATCAGATGTTCCTGGGCGCGAGGCCCTTCGCGGGCGGCGGCGCCGGGCCTCCACGTCAGCGGCGCGTCACGTCGCCGGGCGCATCCCCAGCGTGCCCAGCTCGGCCTCCATGACCCGGCCCGCCTCCTGGGCAAGCGCCTCCTCGTCGTCGGCGTCGTTCCCGGTGTCCAGGCCGTCCAGCTCGTCCAGCGGGCTGTCCAGCCGTACGTGGGCGACGAGCGACTGGAGTGCGCGCAGGCTGGCGCTGGCGGTCGGTCCCCAGTTGGACAGGTACGAGAACTGCCACCACCACAACGCCTCGGAGACCCGCCCGGCGCGGAAGTGCGCGAGGCCGTGCGTGAGATCGGCCACCACGTCGGCCATGTCGTCGGAGATACGGCAGGCCACGGGCGTCGACCGGGGCACATAGGGGTCGAAGACCTCGGAGTAGACGTCGATCGGCTCCAGCAGGGCCGCCAGCCGCTGCCGCAGGTCGTCCTCGTCGGGCTCGGGGCCGACGTCCGGCTCGTACCGCTCGTCGGGCACGATGTCCTCGTGCGCGCCCAGGCGGCCGCCGGCCAGCAGAAGCTGCGAGACCTCGAGCAGCAGATACGGTACTGCGCTGTCCGGATCGTCACCCTTGGCGACCTCGCGGACCGAGAGGATGAAGCTCTCGATCTGGTCGCCGATCTGTACGGCGAACTCGTCCGGCTCCTGCGGGACCCGGCCCATTCCCTGACCCGGGCCCTGACCCGGCTCGTGGCCGTCCTCCGGCAGCTTCACCACGGTGTCAGACATCCAGCAACCGCCTTCCTTCGAAGGCCCGCCCGAGCGTGACCTCGTCCGCGTACTCCAAGTCACCGCCCACGGGCAGGCCGCTCGCCAGTCGCGTGACGCGCAGCCCCATGGGCTTCACCATCCGGGCCAGGTACGTCGCCGTCGCCTCGCCCTCCAGATTCGGGTCGGTCGCCAGGATCAGCTCGGTGACCGTACCGTCGGCCAGTCGTGCCAACAGTTCCCGTATCCGCAGGTCATCAGGGCCTACACCCTCGATCGGGCTGATCGCGCCGCCCAGTACGTGGTACCGCCCGCGGAACTCGCGGGTGCGCTCGACCGCCACCACGTCCTTGGGCTCCTCGACCACACAGATCACCGACGGGTCGCGGCGCGGGTCGCGGCAGACCCGGCACTGGTCGTCCTGCGCGACATTGCCGCACACCCCGCAGAAGCGGACCTTCGCCTTGACCTCCGACAGCACGTGCGCGAGGCGCCGTACGTCCGCCGGATCGGCCTGGAGGATGTGGAAGGCGATCCGCTGCGCGCTCTTCGGACCCACGCCGGGCAGCCTGCCCAGTTCGTCGATCAGGTCCTGAACCACGCCTTCGTACACGCCGACGCCTTCCTTCTTCTCGTCCTGCTCGTCCTGCTCGTCCTGCTCGTCTTCGTCTTCAGAAGGGGAGTCCGGGCATGCCGCCCAGCCCCTGGGCGAGCGGCCCGAGCTTGGCCTGCTGCAGCTCCTGCGCGGACGCGTTCGCGTTGTGGACCGCGGCCACGACCAGATCGGCCAGCGTCTCCGTGTCGTCCGGGTCGACGGCCTTCGGGTCGATCACCAGCGCCCGCAGCTCTCCGGCACCGGTGACCGTCGCGGTCACCAGCCCGCCGCCCGCGGTGCCCTCGACCTCGGTCTCGGCCAGTTCCTGCTGGGCCGCGGCGAGGTCCTGCTGCATCTTCTGGGCCTGCTGGAGCAGCGCCTGCATATTGGGCTGACCACCGGGGATCACGGTTTCGCTCCTGCCTTGCGACGACGGTTGCCACCTGTTGGTGCCACCTTTTGCGTGACACGCCGAGCCTACGTGCTCATACGGCCCAGCGCCCTACGCCGTACGGAGGATCACCCCTCCTCATGGAGTACGTGCGAGCCCTCGCGAACGTTCACCCGCCGGTCGGAGGCCGGTCATCCGGCTCACCGAGCGGCAGGTCAGAGCGCCGGAAGGACGCATACCCGGAAACGGGCAGGGCAGCGCTTCGAACATCACTTCGAGTGCGGCGGCGGGCTGTGGTCCCGGGGGCACGTGGATTCGGGGCCAGGGCGTACGGCAGGGCCGCCGTCAGTCGTGGCTGATCTCCTCGATCACGGTCGCGCCCAGCTCGCGGACGAAGAGGTCGTGGCCGCTGAGGGCCGAGTCGACCAGATCGGGGTCGTCGTCCTCCGGGATGTCGTCCTCGATGCCGGGTGGCGGCGGCATGTCGTCCATCGGGGGCGGGGGCGGCCCACCCGCGCCGAAGTCGGGCCGGGGCGCGCCGGTGCCGCGGTCCTGCGGGGGCCGCGCGGCGGGCGGCTGGGCCTGGCCGTGCCCGGGGGCCTGGGGCTGGGCCGCCTGGGACTGCGCCTGGTGGGGCTGGTGCGGGGCGGGCGGGCGCGGTGAGCCGCCGCCTCCGCCGTGGCCGAAGCCCCCGCCGCCCGTGTTTCCGCCACCGCCACCGCCGCCGCCGGACGGGTCGACGATCGCCTCGATCCGCCAGTTCGCGCCGAGCGCGTCGTGGATGGCCTGCTTGAGTACGTCCTCGCTGCCGCTGTTCGCGAAGCTGTTGCGCGCTCCCGGGTTGTCGAACCCGACCTGCAGCGTCTCGCCGTCGAAGCCCGCCACCTGGGCGTTGTTGAAGAGCAGCATCCAGGTCAGCCGCCGCCGGTTCTTGACCGCCTCCAGGATCTGCGGCCACATCTGCCGCACCCGGGAGGGGTCGCCGACGGACGCGGGGGGCGCGGACGCGGGGGGCGGCTGCTGGGGGGCGGGTGCCTGCGCTTGTGCCTGCGGCTGTGCCTGTACGGGGGCGGGGGCCTGCGGTTGTACGGGGGCCGGGGCGCCGGCTCCGGGTGCGGCGGCGGTGGGCCAGGCACCGGGGCGCGGGGCGGCGGGTGCGGGTGCGGCTGCCTGCTGCGGCGCCGTCTGGGCGGCCGGGGCGGGTGCCTCGGGCTCCACGGGCGCCGGGGGTACGGCGGCGGGGGCCGGGGCCTGGGCGGCCTGGGTGTGGACCGGTGCCGGGGCCTGGACCGGTGCGGGCGCGGCCGGAGGAGCCGCTTCGGCCGACCCCGTACGACCGCCGAGTGCGGCCCGCGCGGCGGCGGCTCCCCCAGCGGCGGCAGGAACGCCGCCACCAGGGCCACCTGGGCCACCAGCCGCGGGAACGGCCGGCCCGGGACCGGGGCCGAAGCCCCCGCCCGCCGCGACGCCCCGCTCGAGCCGTTCCAGCCGGGCCTGGAGCGAGCGCTCGTCCTCGTAGGCCGCGGGCAGCAGCACCCGGGCGCAGATCAGCTCCAGTTGGAGCCGGGGCGAAGTGGCCCCGCGCATCTCGGTGAGCCCGACGCTGACCAGGTCCGCGCTACGGCTCAGCTCGGCCGCGCCCATCACCGACGCCTGGGCCCGCATCCGCTCCACCACGTCACGCGGCGCGTCGATGAGGCCCTTGTCCACCGCGTCGGGGACGGCCGCGATGATCACCAGGTCCCGTAGCCGTTCCAGCAGGTCGGTGACGAAGCGCCGCGGGTCGTGCCCGCCCTCGATCACCCGGTCGACGATCTCGAAGACCGCCGCCCCGTCCCCCGCCGCGAAGCCGTCCACCACATCGTCGAGCAGCGCCGCGTCCGTGTACCCGAGCAGCGCGGTGGCCATGGCGTACGTCACACCGTCCGCGCCCGCACCGGCCAGCAACTGGTCCATGACCGACATCGAGTCCCGTACCGAACCCGCCCCGGACCGTACGACCAGCGGATAGACCCCGTCCTCCACCGCGATCGCCTCGCGCTCGCACACCTCGGCCAGGTAGTTGCGCAGCGTCCCCGGCGGCACCAGCCGGAACGGGTAGTGGTGCGTACGCGACCGGATCGTGCCGATGACCTTCTCCGGCTCGGTGGTCGCGAAGATGAACTTCAGGTGCTCCGGCGGCTCCTCGACCACCTTCAGCAGGGCGTTGAACCCCGCCGGGGTGACCATGTGCGCCTCGTCGATGATGTAGATCTTGTACCGGCTGCCCGCGGGCCCGAAGAACGCCTTCTCCCGCAGATCACGCGCGTCGTCCACACCGCCGTGCGACGCCGCGTCGATCTCGATCACGTCGATCGATCCCGGGCCGTTCCGCGCCAGGTCCCGGCACGACTGGCACTCCCCGCACGGCGTCGGCGTCGGCCCCTGCTCGCAGTTCAGGCACCGCGCCAGGATCCGCGCACTCGTCGTCTTCCCGCAGCCGCGCGGCCCGCTGAACAGGTACGCGTGATTGACCCGGTTGTTCCGCAGCGCCTGCTGCAACGGGTCGGTGACGTGCTCCTGCCCGATGACCTCGGCGAAGGACTCGGGACGATAGCGGCGGTACAGAGCAAGGGACACGCCTACGACGATATCCGTGCCCACCGACATCCGGCCCCGCCCCGCCCTCCCGGGGCCGCCCCCAGGCATGCGAAGACCCCCCACGCACCCGCCAGAGCCCACCTACCCTTGCTGCCTTCCGGCCCTGGGGGAGTTCAGCGAGATAGCGCCACGTGAGGGGCTACCGCCACCCTACCCGATCCCCCACCCCCCGAACGAGTTCGCAACCACCCCCCCACGTCTTGTACTGTTTGCCGCGGAGGATTCGCCTAGTGGCCTAGGGCGCACGCTTGGAAAGCGTGTTGGGGGCAACCCCTCACGAGTTCGAATCTCGTATCCTCCGCCATTGCTCTCACCGGGCAATACGTCGAAGGGCCCCACCGTCCGCGGTGGGGCCCTTCGACGTACGTCAGCCCCGTTGTCCTGGCCTTTGTCCACAGGTGTGCGTCCGGCGCTCCCCAGATCGCCGTTCCGATCTCCCGCGCCACCTCGTTGCAGCAAGTGATCAGGCACATGGCGGTACCGGGCCCGCATGCGCGTGGCGCCGCCCGGCTACCCACCCATGTCCAGTCGTGGTAGTCGGTGTTCGGGCTGAGCGGCCCGCCCAGGGGCTTCGTGAAAGGACCAGGCGCCGGAGTCCTGCCGGCTCCGACGCCTCCACCTCCCGGAACCTGAGCGGGCGGAACGTCAGCGTTGGGCGAGCGTGCCGCGGAAGGCCTGGGGGACCGGGGCGAAGCGGTAGGCGACGGTGAGGGCGTCCGGGTCGGGGACGGTCAGGTGGTAGCGAGTGGTCATCAGGTAGCAGAGCAGCATGAGCTGGGTCGTGCCGAGGTCCGCGCCGACGCAGTTCTTCGGGGCCCAGCCGAAGGGGACGTAGCTTGCCTTGTCCGCCGGGCCGTGCGGGGCGTCCGGGAGGAAGCGGTCGGGGTCGAAGGTGTCGGGTTGCTGCCAGTTGCGGCCGTCGCGGTGGATCAGGTGGGGGCTGAGCAGGTAGCCCTGGCCCTCTTTCAGGGTGGCGGGGCCGAGGTCGAAGGCCTGGCGGGCCTGGCGCATCAGCACCAGCGGCGGGCTCCACATGCGCAGCACCTCCTTGACGAACCGGTGGGTCACCGGGGCCGTCCGAGTGGGGGAGGCGAAGAACCGCTCCGGGTCCGCCCCGGCCAGTTCCTCGGTGAGCCGCTCGGTCCACTCTGGCTGCCGCACCAGTTCGTACAGGACGCTTGCGGCGGCCGCGCCCGGCGGACCGCCGATCGCGGTGAGGACGGCGGTGACGACGTCGAGCGCGCGGTCCATGCCGAGTTCGGGGAGCAGGTCCACGAACGGGTCCGCGAGGTCGAGCTCCCGGGGGCGGCGGCCCGACGCGCGCTGCCGCAGCACGCGCCGCACCACCAGGCCGGCCCGGACCTGGACCGTGGTGAACAGCAGCCGCCCCCACGGCCCGCGCACCGGTTCCAGGGCGATCAGGCGGACCAGCTTCTGATGGAGGTCCTCATGGACGACGGCGGCCTCGCGGTCGGTGAGCCCCGACAGGGCGAGCGGCAGCAGCGACCGTACCGCGACCTCTTGCGCGAGCATGACGAGGTCGACGTCGTCCTCGCCGAGCACCTCGCCGACGGTGAGCTCCATCCGCTCCAGCATCCGGACGTTGTGCTCGGCGGTGGCCAGCCGGTGCAACTGGGTGAGCCACGCACCGCGCACCCGCGTCCAGCGCACCGGTGTGCTGCTGCGCCGGCGCAGCAGGTCGGTCAGCCGGTCGTGCATGACGAGGTCGCTCCAGTTCGCACCGCTCACCTTGCGTGCCGCGTGCGGCTCGAAGACAGCGAGCAGCCCGTCGTCCACCCAGAAGACACCCCCTTCCGTGGCGCTGCGCCGGCGCAGGTCGTGCAGGAAGTCCGTGGCGTGGTGCGGGGTGGTCATGGCTTCGCCTCTCCCGGTTGGTCATGGCTCGCCTCGCGCGAGGGCCGGGGCGCGAACGGCCCCGCACCGGCCCGGCTAGATGTGGTGGTACAGGTACCAGTGGATGGTGAGGCTGTAGCCGGACCGGATGTTGAGGGCCGACTTCGCGGAGCGGTAGATCTTCTTCATGGCGTTCACCCCCTCCCCACGGGGTCGGAGTCGGAGCCGGGGCCGCCGCCCAGTTCCACGGTGAACCGCGGAGGCGCCAGGGCGGGGCCCGGCAGCGGGGCCTCGCCGCTGGGGAACACGGACAGCGTCCGGTCCTGGGCAATGGCCCGGACCAGGTCCTCCAGCAGCGAGACGGTCACGGTGGCACCCGCGCAGGTGTGGACGCCGTGCCCGAAGGGGATGAACGCCGGGTCATGACGGGGGACGGCCCACCGCTCCGGCACGAACTCGTCGGGGCGCTCCCAGTGGTCGGGGTGCCGGTGCACGAGGTACGAGCACACGTCGACCTCGTCGCCCGGCGCGACGGACACGCCCCGCAGTTCGTGCTCCCTGACCGGCGTACGCGCGAACATCCACGCCACCGGCCAGAGCCGCATCGCCTCCCGTACGGTGAAGCCCGCCGCGGTGCCCTCGGTGCCGGGATGCGTGCCGACCAGGTACACGCACCAGCCGAGGACGAACCCGATCGAGCCGACCGTGGCGAACAGGAACGACAGGTACACCTCGGCCAGTTCGGCCGGCTGCGCGGCCGGTCCGCCTGACCGGATCGTGACGTCCAGCAGGTCGCGTGGCGCGCTGCCCGCGACACCGGCACCGGCACCGGCTTCGGTGTCGGCGAGCCGGCGGCGGCGGATCTCCCGCGCCAGGACCCGCATCGTGCGGCGGCGGAACACCGCGCGGGACAGCGGGCTGTGGCGCTGCCGGGCGCCGGCCAGCACGGCCCGGTCGACGACGGCGTCGAGCAGCACGGTCAGTTCAGGCGCGGTGCCAGGGTGCAGCAGGGCGTCGCGCAGGAGTTCGCGGATCAGCAGGTTGCCCGCGTCGGGCCAGGCGCTGGCGGGCGCGAGCATGCCGTCCACCAGCCCCGGGATGTCGCCGCGGCGGGCGTCCAGATGCGCACGCAGCAGCGCCCGCGCCGCCCGGCCGGTCTCGACCTGCGCGGACCTGGGCCCGAACACCCCGCGTCGGGTGTGGAAGAAGTCGGAGGTCTCGCGGAAGTCGCCCGAACGGTTGGCCAGGACGTCCCGCGCGGCCTGCGGATCGGCCACGCACAGCCGGCCCGAGGCGGAGCGCCACACGTCGTGTGAGGCGTCGAACTCCGCGGTCAGAAAGCCCAGCGGGTCTCTGCGGAAGTGCGCCGCGCCATCGCGTGGGCGTTCCTGAGGTTGTTCCGGCCGGGGCTCCTGAGGGCGCTCGGGTGGTACACCGGGCCGGCCTTCACTGGTCGATGCCACTTCCGCCCCCCGCCGCCGGCTCCCGCCGCTGACTCCCCGGCCAGCAGCCTGCTCCGACGTGAACGGGAAGTCACGTCCCTATCGAGCCGTTTCGTGACGGCCGGCGAACGAGGCGCTGGAGTGGAGGGCCGGCACCTCCTCGCCGCCCAGTACATGACGCACCGGGCAGCAGCCGCAAAGGAGGGTTGTGCACGGCGGCATCGAGAGAGGAGGTGGCTTTGTCACAGCGCAGACAGCCGTGGCCGCCTGGTCTCAATTCTTGTCTCATTCAGCCGCGTCCGGACCTGTCCACCGGCTACCCGAAAGCAGTTTCGGCCCAGGCCAGAACGCCTCTGACCCATCCCGAACCCCCGCGTGACTCGCTGGAAGGCGTGTTGGGGGCAACCCCTCACGGGTTCGAATCTCGTATCCTCCGCCATTGCTCTCACCGGGCAATACGTTGAAGGGCCCAGCTGATCGCTAACGGGTGCGGCTCACGCCGCTGGCGCTGGCGGCGGCGTTGCGGCGGAGGTGGTGGTGGATCATCGCCGTCGCGCACACCGCTGCGGGGACGACGCTGGCGGGTACGGTCCACCACGGGATTCCGATCTGCGCCGCTGTCAGGCCCACCCCGACGGAGATCGCGGTGATGGTGAAGAACACCTGCTTGCCGTACGGGTCCCAGGTGAAGGGCGCGTAGTCGCGGGGCCTGGTAAGGCGCGCCGCGCCGAAGACGAAGGCCTGAGCCGCGAGGAGCGCGGCGAGCACGCCGGCCGCGGCGTTCATCTGGATCTTGCCGCGGGGGGCCGCCGTGGTGCTCTGGCGTACGCCGTCCTTGCCGAGCACCACGATGGCGCCCCGCCAGGCGGTGGCCGTGACCTGGTCGCCGGGCTTGAGCCGCTTCAGGAGCGGTCCCGGACCACCGAACGACACCGTTCCCCGCCAGGATGTCCGGTACGTCAGTGTCGCCTCGTCAACGTGCCCCTTCCCTGCGGGCTTGTCCACCGTCGTCTTCACCACGGTGAGTTGCCAGGTGCTCAGGCAGTCGGTCCGGTCCTGCCGCATTTCGCGGAGGGAGCACTGCTCGGCCGCACGGTAGTCCTGGTAGCGCTCCCGGTCGGAGGGCAGCCACCAGGCGAACGTCACGTAGCAGGCCGCTGCCGACACCAGGGACAGCAGGATCAGCAGCACGCCCGCTAACCGTGTCCGGCCGGGCGATCGTCGGCCGGCACCATTCTTGCTCGGCAGACTGCCCGCCTTGTTCGCTGTCGCCCGTATTGTCATTGTCTCCCCCTCCGCTCCCGCAGCTTCCACCAGCGGCGAGCGGGCCCACAATGAGGTCGGACGGCAGTCCGGGAGAGGCGGCGGCTTCCGTATCCCGGCAACTACGGTGAAGAGCAGTGGCATCTGACGTCAGGTCGGGGTCAGGCGGCCCTGGTGGAGGCGGGTGCCGGCCTGCTTGAGCCGGTGCAGCACCGGCACCACGTCGACGAGGGTGACGGCGGGCAGGACGCCGATCCGGTCGGTGACGTAGGTGTAGAGGTCGTCCATGGTCCGGCAGGTGACGGTGACCAGGAGGCTCGCCGAGCCGGTGACCGCGGCGGCGAAGGTGGTCTCCGGGTGGCGGGACAGGGTGTCCCCGGTCTCCCTGAGCCGACCGGGGTTGACGGTCAGCCACAGGTAGGCGGTCGTGTGGAAGCCGAAGCGGGCGTAGGCGAGGTCGACGGCCAGGCGCAGCGCCTGACCGTCGAGCAGCTCCTCCAGGCGTGCGGAGACCCGGGCCTTGGACCAGCCGGTGGCGCGGGCCAGGTCCACCACCCCGGTTCGCCCGTCCCGGGCCAGCTCCACCAGCAGCGGGGCGTCCGCCTCGCCGAGCGCCGCCGCGCGGGCGTCCCTGGGTGAGGTGCGCGCGTCGTGCAGGACCGCGCGGGCGGCGGGGGTGAGGGGTTCGTCGAACGCCCGCCACTTGGCCTCGGCGCCCAGGTGCACATGGAGCACGGCGTAGGCGTGGAAGCCGAGGACCCGGGCGGTGCGCGGCAGCCGGTGCAGGACGGAGCCGTGCGGGTGCGCCGGGTCGCTCCGGGTCTGGCAGACGATCTCGGAGCCGCCGGAGGTGACGCTGACGTAAGAGGTGTCCTCCCGTGCGGCCAGGGCCTCGGCCAGTGCGTCGGCGGCGTCGGGACGGCACTGGACCCGGACGAACCAGGTCTGCTCACGTGAGCCGCCACGCCCCGGCAGCGCGCGGACGCGGACCGCGCCATCGGCGACCAGGGCGCGGTAGCGGCGCGCCACGGTCTGCTCGGAGACCTCGGCCACCTCGGCGATCCGCCGGAACGGGGCCCGTGCGTCGAGCAGCAGGCACTGGACGATTCGGCGGTCGATCTGATCCATGAGGGAAGGATAGTCGCCTGTACGCCTCATAGATGGAGGTTTGGGCACCGCTCAGTCGAACTCCTGGGTGGTGATGAGGGGGCGGGACGACAGTGGGGTCATGCTCCGCTGCGTCGTTCCGGACTCACCAGCGCGGCACCAGAGCTCCCCACCCTCTTCCCTCTTCCGACCAAGGAGTGCGCGATGAGCGCCGACACCGTCCTTCCCGGCGGAGCCCTCCGCCTGTCCGAGACCCTGACCGTGAGCCGCGTCGGCTACGGCGCCCTGCAATTGGCCGGGCCGATGGCCTACGGCCCGCCGCGCGACCGCGACGAGGCGCTGGCTGTGCTGCGCGCCGTAGCGGACGCCGGGATCACCCACCTGGACACCAGCGACTACTACGGCCCGCACCTGGTCAACGGCCTGATCCGGGAGGCCCTGCACCCCTACCGCGACGGCCTGCGCATCGCCACCAAGGTCGGCGCCCGCCGCACCCCCGACCGCGGCTGGCCCGCCGCCCTGTCCCGCTCCGAGCTGGTGCGGGCCGTCCACGACAACCTGGAGCACCTGGGCCTGGAGACCCTGGACCTGGTGAACCTGCGCATGACCGACACCCTGGCGGCGCGGGACGTCGTCGAGCCGTTCTCGGTCCTGGCCGAACTGCGCGAGCAGGGCCTGATCCGCGACCTGGGCGTCAGCAACGTCAGCGCGGAGCAGGTCCGGGCGGCCCGTCGGATCGCGCCGGTGGTCGCGGTGCAGAACCACTACAACATCGCCCACCGCCAGGACGACGCCCTGGTGGACTGGTGCGCCGAACAGGGCATCGCCTTCGTCCCGTTCTGGCCGCTCGGCGGCTTCCGCCCGCTCCAGGCCCAGGCGCTGGAGCAGGTCGCCACCGAGCTGGGCGCCACACCGCGCCAGATCGCCCTGGCCTGGCTGCTGCACCGCTCGCCCACCATCCTGCTCATCCCCGGCACCTCCCGGCGTCCCCACCTCACCCAGAACATCGCCGCCGGCGCCCTCGACCTCCCCGCGCGAGCCCTCCGCACCCTGGACGCCATCGCGGATGCCGACGCGTCGTTCCAGTGACCGCCCCCTCCCCCCCGCCTTCCTGGAGCCCACTGCCATGTCGTTCTCCTCCGCCCGCCACCACCGCACGCTGGTGCTGTCCGGGAGCCTGCGCACCGGTTCGGTGACCGGCCGGATCGCCGAGGCCGCCCTGGCCCGAAGCCGTTCGGGATACGAGGTCGCGCTCGCCGCCGGTCTTGCCCGGCTGCCGCTGTTCAACGAGGACCTGGACACCGACCCCGTACCGGCCGCCGTGGCCGAACTGCGGGCACAGGTCGCCTCCGCCGACAGCGTGCTGGTCCTCAGTCCGGTCAACAACGCCAGCGTCTCGGCCGCCCTGAAGAACGCCCTGGACTGGCTCTCCCGCCCGCGCTACGCCAGCCCGCTCGCCGGCAAACCGGCCCTCGGCCTGGTCGTCGGCTACCACTCCCACGGTGCCGAGGACCATCTGGCGGCGATCCTGCGCGCGGTCCGGGCATATCCGGTGCCCGCCCCGACCCCGGTGCTCGACCCGCGTGTTCTCCAGACCCCGCACGCCGCCCACGACCCCCAGCTCGCCGCCGTCGTCGCCCACACCCTGGACGCTCTGCGTGCCGCCGCATCGGTGGGCATGCCATGACACTCCCGTCCGGCCGCCAGGCCGATGAGCGAGTCGCTCAGGCCAGGTTTTGAGAGCGAAGGGCCGGGCTGTCCGCAGCGGGACCCCTCGGCGTCGGCCTGGCCGTTGTGCCGACACAATCAGCTCATGCATTCGCTGCCCGTTTTTGTCGCCGACTGGGAGATGTACTGCTGCGGCGAGCCGTTCTCTGTCGGGACGGAGGTTCGCTGGTGCCTCCATTTCCTCTACGAGGACGAGATGTCTGTTCCTGCCCAGGCGCTCCTCCCTCCCGGCTCCCCGGTGACGGCGGCGGCATCGGCGAGCGTTGCCGAACCCGAGATCACCGACGGACTTCGCGGAATGCTCTCCGCGACCTGGCACACCTCCGCGCACAACCCCAAGACCCTGCTGGCGGGCACGGTGCGTCGCATCCGCCTCGTACGGCAGTTCACCGTGAAGGAGGACAGCGGCCAGACGGTCGTCCGGGCCGGGGCGCAGCTGACAGAACTCGCCGTGAGCCGCAGCCGCTTCACCATCGGGTCGGGCGCCACCCGGGAGGACTCCTGGCAGGAGACGGGTCTCCTGGTCGACCTGGCCATGGACCTCGACGCCGTCATCGCGTCGGTCTCCAGCTGACAGACCAAGCCCAGCTGGAAGGCTCACCAGTTTCAGCGCCCCCAGCGGGACAACCGACTCCACCGTCGCCTGCGCGATGCCCCCCAAATGCGCACGTCTGCTGTTGTGGCGTATGGCGTGGCGGGCGAGCCGGGGCAGTAGCGCAGGGAAGTAGGGGTATGTTTTATGGAAGTGTACTTCTATATAGGAGGGCTAGTGGACAAGCCTGCCGAGATGTTCGACCGCGACTACGAGTGGTCAGCGCTGAGCCGGTTCATCACCGATCCTCAACCAGGGGCGACGCTGGGTGTGGTCTCCGGGCGCCGCCGCCAGGGCAAGACGTTCCTACTGGATGCTGCCTGCCGTGCAGCCGGAGGGTTCTATTTCGGCGCGACCGAGGCGGCCGACGCCGAGTCGCTACGGCGGATCAGCACAGCTCTGAGCGCTCACGTCCGCCCAGCCAGCCCGTTCCACTTCGCCAACTGGTCGGAGGCAGTCGACGCGCTGCTCGCGCTGGGCACCGAGCGACCGGTCCCTGTGGTGATCGACGAATTCCCGTACCTCGCCAAAGTCAACCCGGAGCTGCCCTCGATCATCCAGGAGGCGCTGCGGCCTCTGCGTGAGCAGCGCACCGGCTCCCGTACCCGGCTGCTTCTGTGCGGTTCAGCCCTGTCCTTCATGGGTCGACTGCTGTCGGGCAACGCCCCACTGCGGGGACGAGCTGGGCTGGAGCTGGTCGTCCGCCCTCTCGACCACCGCCTCGCCGCCGAGTTCTGGGGCATCACCGACCCCCACCTGGCCATGAAGGTGAACGCGATCGTGGGCGGCACCCCTGCCTACCGGCGCGAATTCGCACGAGGGGACTCTCCGAAGAGTCCGGACGACTTCGACGACTGGGTCGTCCGCACCGTCCTCAATCCCGAAACCCCCCTTTTCCGCGAGGCCCGCTACCTGCTGGCCGAAGAACCCGACCTTCGCGATACCGCCCTGTACCTGTCCGTCCTTGCCGCCGTCGCCGACGGCAACGCCACCCGCGGGGGTATGGCCAGCTACCTGGAACGCAAGGCCACCGACATCGCGCACCCCATCAATGTCCTCGAAGACGCAGGTCTGCTCCACCGGGACGCCGACGTCTTCCGCGACAACCGGCCCACCTACCGCATCTCCGAACCGCTGATCGGCTTCTACCACGCGATCATGCGACCGGTCTGGGACCAACTCGAACGCCCCGGCAGTGCACATCGCGTCTGGCAGGCCAGCCATCGCCGCTTCGTCAGCAACGTTCTTGGGCCGCACTTCGAGCAGGTCTGCCGCGACTGGGCGCTGCACCACGCCGATTCCGAGCTTCTGGGTGGTCTGGCCGCCCGCGTCGGACAAGGCGTAGTCCATGACCCCAAGTCCCGCACCGGTCATGAGGTCGACGTGGCAGTGATCGGAATCGCAGACGGTGCCAAGCCGCCGCTCCTGGCCATCGGAGAAGCCAAGTGGAACGACACCATGGGCGCCGCTCACATCGAACGTCTCCGACATATTCGTGACCTCATCACTGCGTCCGGCCGCTACGACACCACCAGCACGCAGCTCCTGTGCTTCAGCGGTGCCGGCTTCAACGACAAGGCACACGCTGCAGCAGCAGCCGACCCGAACATCCGGCTGATTGGGCTGGCAACCCTCTACGGCCAGGTCTGAGGCACGCGGAGGGGCCCCTTCCCGGCAGGGGAGGCTCGGTGCTGCTCCCTGGAGACGCAGGCGGCCGGCCCGTAGGAGGAGCCGCAGCTTGGGGCGCCAGTCCAGGACGTAGCGGAGGAAGAGCGCGGACACGGCGGCGGTCGTCCGGATCTTCGGGCTGTTGCACAGCAGGGCGACGGTCTCGGCGGAGGCGGCCAGGGTGAGCAGAACGCCTCTCGGTGCCTGCGGGGGACCTTCGGGAGGTAACGGGGCGGTCATGGTGTGGGCCGGGGGGTGGAGAGGTGGCGGTGGGATTGGGGGGAGGCGCCGAACAGTTGGTGGAAGTCGCGGGCGAATTGGTCCGGGCGGACGTAACCCACGGCCGACATGATGGTGTTGATGGGGGCGTCGGACAGGGCGGGGTCCTGGAGTTGACGGTGGGCTTCGTGGAGGCGCAGGTTCTTGAGCAACTGCATGGGGGTGAGCTCGGCGTCCTGGAATATCGCGTAGAGGTAGCGGGTCGAGATATGGGCCGCTCTGGCGATTCCCTCCGGGTCGAGGGTGGGATCGGCGAGATTTCGGCGAATGATGGCGTGGATGCTGGTGCGTTGCAGCAGGCGGAGTGTGTGCGGAGTGATCCCCGCCCGCTCATCGAGTCTCTGGCGAATCAGCCCCACCACGCATTCACGCAGGACTTCCGGCAGGCTGGGGACCTCGATGGCGGCCGGCTCGGTCAGCCCGATCAGGAACTGCGCGAACAGACTGCGTCCCGGTACGCCTTTGGGCGTGATGCTGCCGACGAGCGGACGGACGGTGGAGTAACCGACAGGCACCAGGGCCCGCGGAAATGTCAGCATGATCGTCTGGACGAGACTTGTCGGATTCGTCGTCTCCCAGGGCTGCGACGTGTCGTACAGGGCGATGTCCCGAGCACGTAAATCCGCCGTGTGGCCCGCATGTTGGACGCGTATCCCGGGGGTGAGGGCTGTGACCAATCGATAGCACTCGGGATCACTGGCGCGGATCAGACGATCGGTGCGTCGCACCGAGACTTCGCGGTCCGCGGCGAAGGTGTGCGCTTCGAGTGCGAAGTCACCGATTTCCGCGACCAGCATCGCCGCGCGCAGTTGGCCGGGCGGGCGGCAGTGGACCGGAACCGTGACCGTGACCGGTGCCAATTCGGTGGCAGAACCCGCCTGGTAGTAATCGTAACGGTCGAGCGGGGGCACAGTTGCAGTGTCGTACAGCGTTTCCATCGCCTCTCCTTTCCTCGCTGATCTGAGGAACATTGTGGGCTGACGGGTCCGCCGTGGAGTTGGCTGTGGGCGCACAAGAGTCGGCACCCGGCGAGGGGGCCGAGCTGCCCACGCCGCGCGGTGTCAGTGCCTTGAAGTAGGGTTCCCGGCACCGCACACCGACTGAGAGGCACAAGAGAGTTGACCGGCCTGACTGCTTTTCCGCTGCCCTTTCATGCTTCGCGTTCCATAACGTACGCAGCGCCCAGAACGCTGCGGGAACTCCAGATGATGCGGTGCAGCGCCCATATTCGGTCGAAGCCGGGGTGGTTCGAGAAGAGGAACGATGCCGGGATCGTCGCCAGGTGGACGCGAGAGGCGGTCGAACAGGGCCTCACCGAGGCGCAGGTGGGGTACGTGATGGCCGAACTCGCGCACTACGCGGCGCTGCGGGACGCACGGACCGGCATCGAGGTGTCGGCCGTCGACGGGGTGTGGCAGTCCGACACGCTGGTCGACGGCGAGCTGGGATCGCGGCTGCGGGACGCGGTGCGGGTATTGGAAGAGGTCCCGGAAGCGGAGCTGGACTGGCATCCGGGGTCGGACGGCCAGGTGCTGGATCTGGTGCATCCTTCGCTGTTCTGCCTGGTGAAGGGGGTGAGCGGTGAGCCCGAGCGGGCTTGGCTGAACCCGACGGACCGCTTTTCGAGGTACGAGTTCTCGGAGAAGTTCCAGTGGCTGCCCACTGACGTCGACGTCAGTGAGGGCGGCGATGTCGCCTTCCGTTCGTACATCAACAACGTCCACCCGCAGACGCATCGCGAACTGGCCTCCGTACTCCCGGACTTGTTCGCGCGCATGCGCCCGCTGTGGGAGAGGGTCCTCACCGATCTGCGCCATCCGCGGCCGGCGCGCATCACGGCCGACCCTTACGGCTGGTACGACTCGGAACCCCAGTACCCGAATAAGTCGGACTACAGCGACGACGCGGCCTACACGGCGGCCCGCACGGCATTCGACGAGGCGCTGGACGACTGGTGGGAGAACCGCCACCCGGTCATTCCGGACGCCCCGGCCTTCACCCCGCCCGAGCCGCCCGACAACGCCGCCCGGGTCGACCTGCGCGGCCGCCGTCTCCAGGTCATCGTCAAGCTCGCCACCATTCATCTCACCCCGGACAGGCCCGAGTACCCCGGTGGTTCCTGGCATGTCGAGGGGATGATGAACGAGCGGATCGTCTCGACCGGCATCTACTACTGGGACAGCGAGAACATCACCGAGAGCCAGTTGAGCTTCCGGGCCGCCCTCGACGACCCGGAGTACGAGCAGAACGACGACCCCGGTATGCGGGAGGTCTACGGCCTGGAGAACGAGGATGCGCTGAACCAGATGCTGGGATCGGCGTCGACCCCCGCGGGCCGCTGCCTGGCGTTCCCCAACATCCTGCAGCACCGCGTCGGTTCGTTCCGCCTCGCGGACCCCGCCCGCCCGGGACACCGCAAGATCCTCGCGTTCTTCCTGGTCGACCCGTCGACCACCCTCGTCTCGACCTCCGATGTGCCCCCGCAGCAGCCGTGGTCCGACACCTCGACCATGACGCTGGAGCAGGCCAAGGAGTACCGCGAAGAGCTCATGCGGGAACGGAAGTTTTTCGTCGACGAACACAACGAGCAGCTCTACGAGCGGGAGTTCTCCCTCTGCGAGCACTGAGTCGCCCAGCGAACACCCCCTGTCCCCTCGCTGAGTGACGTCTCGCCAATCACAACAAGGTCACAATGATGGGACTTGTCCCTTCTTGAGGTGGGGTGATTCGCCACGATGTGTCTCTCCGCACAGAGCGGATCACGGTGAGTCCGCCGCAGCGGAAGTCACCGAGCGAGCGCATCCGTGCGCAGCGAAGCTGGGGGGACTGGCCATGGATCGACCTTTCACGCGGGAGAACAGAAGCCCTTCGTGGGCTCGCACGGACGTGGGCGCGGCAGAAGATCTCGGGCCGGAGAGCGGTGATGTGGGTAGGGGGGCCGGGCAGAGTAGGGCGTCGGCGGCACCACCGCCGCAGCGAGGCGGGATGTTCGGTCGTCGTCGGCGCGACGAACCCTCCGAGGCGTCCGAGTTACGTGCGTGGATCGCCAGGACGCAGGGCTCGAACGCGGAGCAGATCGCTGGGCTCATCCACCAAGTGCGCTCCGAGGCAGCGGCCTTGAGGGCTCAGTCCGAGAGAGAAGCCGAGGGCATTCGCAACGACGCCCGGGACGTCGCCAACGAGATCCTGGACGACGCTCGCAAGACGGCGAAGGAGACCCAGCGGCTCCAGAAGGACGCGGAGAGATTCCGACGAGAGACGTTCGAGGCGCAAACGCACCTTGCCGCGACGCAGGCCAGGATCGTCACGACGGATGAGACAGCGCTGCTCCAGGAAGTGGGCATCTACTCCTATCGGCACCAGTTGCACGACGCGATCGCCTACCGCAGCCGCCTCGACTCCTTGCAGGCCGAGATCAAGAACCTGGCGCGCACCCATCAGGCGGTCCTCGCCGCTACCGACTGGACCGTCAACGGTTCCAAGCGTGAGGGCCAGAAGATGGTCCGCGACTTCTCCAAGCTCATGCTGCGCGCCTACAACGCGGAGGCGGACTACGCCGTACGGAGCATGCGTCCGCACCGCCTGAACTCGCTGATCGACCGGCTCTACAAGAGCCGCGAAACCATCGCGAAGCTCGGCGCGACGATGCACATCCGCATCTCGGACGGCTACCACAGCGCTCGGGTACGGGAGCTGGAACTCACCTCGGACTTCCTGCAGAAGAAGGACGAGGAGAAGGAGGCCCAGCGGGAGTTGCGTGCCCGGGAGAAGGAAGAGGCAGCAGTACAGCGCGAACTGGATCGCGAACGGGAGAAGCTGCGCAAGGAACAAGGGCACTACGCGGCCGCTCTCGAGCGCCTCCTGGAGCGCGGCGACCAGGCGGCCGTCCTTGAGATGGAAGCCAAGCTGGCCGAGATCGAAGCCGCGCTGCGTGATGTGGAGAGCAGAGCCGCCAACATCCGGACCGGATACGTCTACGTCATCTCCAATATCGGTGCGTTCGGGGACCGGATGGTCAAGATCGGCCTGACCCGGCGGCTCGAACCTCTGGAACGCGTGCAAGAACTCAGCGGCGCCTCGGTGCCCTTCCGGTTCGATGTGCACGCGCTGATCTTCAGCAAGGATGCCGTCGGCCTCGAAGCGCAGCTCCACCAGGCGTTCGCCTCGCGAAGGGTCAACAGGGTCAACGGCCGCAAGGAGTTCTTCTACATCACCCCGAGCGACGTGCGAGACGCACTGCAGTGCTATGCGGGCCAGCACCTGGTGGAGTTCACGGAAGAGCCCGAGGCGCTGGAATGGCGGGCCAGTTCCTCGTCGGATCACGACCGCAGCGCCGTACGGTGACGCTGCGGTCGTGGCCTGCGCCGTCAGTCGGGTTCAGGGGTGGCAGGGCTTTGTGGGGCCCTTGATGAAGGCTTCGTGGAAGAAGTGGGCGGAGTGGCCGTCGGGGAGGTGGTCTTCGACCAGGTAGGTGTCGGCGTGGGTCATGACGTAGCGGTAGTCCCACCTGCCGTGGCCGTATTTCTGTTGGGGCAGAGGGATTCCCCGGTGGGGCTGGCAGGACTCGCCGGAGGGGATCTTCTCGATGACGGCGGTGAAGCCCGCGGCGCGGATCTTGGCGGCCAGGCGGTCGAAGTGGTGAGGGTCGCCGGACCAGTTGAGGTCGCGAAGGGAGACGGTGAGGGTGCCGTCGGGGTTCTTCTCGACCGCGTAGGCGGGCGTCTGGGTGCCGTTGGGCAGGACCAGGGCCGCGCCCGCGGCGACGGCCGCCGCGGCCAGGCTCCAGGCGAACCGCTTGCGGATACGGCGTCGGCGGCCGCTAGTGGTGTTGGTGGTGGTGGGTTGTTCGTTCATTGTCCGCACACCGCGCATCAGGTGCTCCTCACGCTGGATCCTCCGGCCGGCGGGAAAGTCCCGCTCCGCCGGTACGGCCAGCAGTCGGCGCAGTTCCTGCACGTCGCTGTCCTGGTGCTCTTCCCGACTCATCGCGGTCCCCTTCCGTTTCCCGTGCTCGGCCGGACCGCCTCGTGGCGGTCACCTGTTTGCTGCCGCGCCGCGGCCGTGGGTTCCCTGTCCGGCCGGAGATTCTGCTGGGCCAGCTTCTCCAGCCGGCGGCGCGCCCGGGAGAGGCGGGAGCGCACGGTGCCGACCGGTATGCCGAGGGCCTCGGCTGTCGCGGCGTAGTCGAGACCGGCCCATACGCACAGGGCCAGTACCTCGCGGTCGGGGCGGGACAACTGGTCCAACGTCTTGCGTACCGCGGCGATCCGCTCCTGGTCCGCCAGCCGGCCGACGACCTCGTCGGCGAAGTCGGGGAGCGGGGCGGGTGGGGGCATGCGCTCCATCAGGGCCCGGTGGCGCCGGGCGGTGCGTCGGCGGTGGTGCACCACGTGGGTGGCGATGCCGAGCAGCCACGGCAGCAGGCTTCCGCCGTGCGGTTCGACCTTCTCCCGCATCCGCCAGACCTCGAGGTACACCAGCGAGACGCAGTCCTCGGCGACCGACCAGTCCCCGGTCAGGCGGAAACAGTGGTTGTAGACGGCCCGGCCGTACTCGCGGAAGAGAACCCTGAAGGAGTCCTCGTCGCCCGCTCGTAGGCGGGCCCGGAATAGTGGCTCCATGCCTGACTCTGCCGAGCGGCCGCCCATGAGTTCCATGTGATGCGCACCATATCCGTGGTGCGCACCTCTCCTACGGCGCACTTACGGCCCTGACGCCGGCCGAGACACCACGCGTCAGTCCACGGTGACGGTCATCTTGCCCAGTGCCTGGCCGGACTCCATCACGCGGTGGGCCTCGACGATCTCGTCGAAGCGGAAGACCCGGACCGGGCCGGATCGGAGGGTGCCCGCCTCGACCTTGGCGTAGATCTGGTCCAGGGGGATGCCGGTGAGTGGGAAGGCGGGGCTGCCGAGGACGAAGGCGCTGGCGAAGAAGCTGAGTTGGACTCCGGTGGGGAGGTCGGCGAGGGGGTCGAAGTCGGGTACGGGGTCGAAGCCGCCGAGGAAGCCGATCTGGCAGACGCGGCCGCGCGGGCGGACCGTGGCCAGGGAGTCGCGGAGGACGCTGTTGCCGACGATGTCGAGGACGGCGTCCACGGTGATGTCCCGTGCCCTGACCTGCGGGGCGAGGAGACCGTCGTCGACGAGGACGTCATCGGCGCCGAGTTCCTTGAGCAGGGGCGCGTGAGCCGGGGTGCGGGTGGTGGCGAGGACCCGGGCGCCGTGGTCGGCGGCGAGGCTGACGGCGGCCTGACCGAGCGCGGAGGTCGCGCCGCGTACGAGGACCGTCTCACCGGTACGCAGGTCCAGGTTGCCGAACAGGCCGCTCCACGCCGTCGCGTACACCTCGGGGACGGCGGCCAGTTCGGCCCATCCGAGGGAGGAGCGCACCGGGACCACATTGGTCGCGGGGACCGTCACCAACTCCGCGTAACTCCCGTTGCGGGTACGTCCCATGCCGCCGAGGATCGCCACCACGGTGGTGCCGGGCGGGAGTGCGCCGGCGGGGTCGGACTCGACCACCCCGGCGCACTCGATCCCGGTGACGGCCGCGACCTCGCCCCAGGCACCGGCGCGCATGTACGCCTCGGCGTGGTTGAGGCCGAACGCCTTGACCCTGATCAGCACCTCGCCTGCGGCGGGCACGGGGTCGGGCAGTTCGGTGACGGTCAGCACCTCGGGACCGCCGTAGCCGGAGATGACG
Organism: Streptomyces sp. NPDC051976; assembly: GCF_040680795.1. Taxonomy (NCBI): domain Bacteria; kingdom Bacillati; phylum Actinomycetota; class Actinomycetes; order Kitasatosporales; family Streptomycetaceae; genus Streptomyces; species Streptomyces sp. NPDC051976. The sequence continues at coordinate 68,844 of NZ_JBFAXL010000012.1, read as the reverse complement.
ATGGCCTTCATGAGCGCACTCCATTCTTGAGCGATGATTCAACTATTGGGCCGGAAAAAAGGCCACCGTCACGGTGGCCCGTATGCCCGCCAGGCGAGAGCGGCGAGAGCGGCGGGAGCGGCGCGTCAGACGAGAGCGGCGAACGCGTTGTCCGCGATCGCGCGCAACGCGGCCTCGTCCGGGTGCGCCTTGCCCACCACCATCAGGCCCTGGCAGGTGGCGACCAGCAGTTTGGCGCTGCCGCCCGGATCCACCGACGCCCGCACCTCACCCCGGCCGCGGGCGTTCCGCAGCGCCCTGGTCATGCACCGTTCCAGCCGGGCCAGGTGGCCGCGCACCACGGCCGCGGCCTCGTCGTCCTCGGCGGCGTTCTCGATCGCGGTGTTCACCAGCAGGCAGCCCTGCCTGCCCTCGGGGCTGAGCAGATCTGCGACGAGTCCGTCGAAGTAGCCGCGCAGCTCGGCCAACGAGGCGCCAGGCGACTCCAGTTCGCCGAGTTTCTGCGGTACGACCAGCTTGGAGTAGCGCTCCAGCGACTTCAGGAACAGGGCGCGCTTGCCGCCGGGGAAGGCACTGTAGATGCTGCCGGGCTTCACCCCGGTCGCCTTCACGAGATCCTCGATCGAGGTGGCGCGATAGCCGCGCTCCCAGAACCGCAGCATGGCCTGGTTCAGCACGGTGTCGGGTTCGAACTCGCGGGGTCTCGGCACGAGGAGGAAAATACATGAGCGACCGTTCAAGAACAACCGTCGGCGTACGGAAGGCCCCACCGTCCCGTGCCGGTGGGGCCCTGTTCCGCGTGCCTGGGCTCAGTTCACGCGCTCACGCCAGGCCGAACTTCTGGGCGCCGGAGCCGTTGCAGTCCCAGATCTGGAGGCGGGTGCCGTTCGCGGTGGCACCGGAGGGGGAGTCGATGCAGCGGCCCGTGGTGGGGTTGGACATCGAACCGTCGGCGTCGGGGACCCAGTTCTGGTAGCCGCCGCCGTTGCAGGTGGCCAACTGGAGTTTGGTGCCCGCGGCGTTGACGCCGCCCGCGATGTCGAGGCACTTGCCGAGGGTCTGGAGGGTCTGACCGTTCCAGGTCCACTTCTGGTCGAGGGAGGTGGCCTGCTGGCAGTCCCAGAGCTGGACGGCGGTGCCGTCGCCGCCGTTGTCGTCACCGGCGACGTCCACGCACTTGCCGCCGGGGCCGTAGATGGGGGTGCCGATGGCGAACTTCTGGGCGCCGGAGCCGTTGCAGTCCCAGATCTGGAGGCGGGTGCCGTTGGCGGTGCCGCCCGAAGGGGAGTCGACGCAGCGGCCGCTGGTGGGGTTGCGCAGCGAGCCGTCGGTCTGCCGCACCCAGGACTGGTAGCCGCCGCTGTTGCAGGTGGCGAGCTGCAGTTGCGTACCGGCCGCGCTGTTGCCGCCCGCGATGTCCAGGCACTTGCCGAGGGTCTGGAAGGTCTGGCCGTTCCAGGTCCAGTGCTGGTCCTTGGCGCCGGACTGGCAGTCCCACAGCTGGACGGCGGTGCCGTCGCCGCCGGTGTCGTCGCCGGCGACGTCCACGCACTTGCCGCCGGGCCCGGTGATCGTCTGGCCGCTCACCGAACCGCCGCCGCCGCCACCGCCACCGCCGCCACCGGGCGCCTTGTTGTAGACGGCCACCGAGTCGATGACCAGCTTGCCGCCGGAGGCCGTGGCCGAGTTGGGGCCGCCGCCGAACGCGTCGGGGAAGCCGCCGCCCATCGCCAGGTCGTAGATGATGAAGAACGGGTGGTCGATCGCGTCGGACCAGGTCGTGGCGTCGACCTGGTTGGCGTTGACGGTGAAGAAGTTGTTCCCGTCGAGGTAGAAGCGGATCTGCTCGGGCGACACCGAGCGGTCGATCTCCGCCGCGTAGTCGTGGAAGCCGGTCTGGCAGCCCGAACAGCCGCGCTCGCCCGAGCCGATGCCGGTCGACTCGTTGCACGGGCCGCCCGGGCTCACGCCGCAGTGGATGGTGCTGAAGTCGGAGCTGCGGCCGTTGATGTCCTCCATGATGTCGATCTCGCCGGACTTCGGCCACGTCACGCCGCTGCGCAGCGGCGCGCCGAGCATCCAGAACGCGGGCCAGTAGCCCGCCCCGTTGGCGGTGTTGACGTTGGGCTGCTGGAGGACGGACTCGATGCGTACGACGCCGCCCGCCGGGGCGCCGAAGGTCGCCGCCTGGGTCTCCACGCGCCCGGACGTCCAGCCGCTCCGCGGGTCGGAACCGGAGTGGTTGGCCTGCAGCACCAGGTGGCCCTGGCCGTCGTAGTAGACGTTCGACGTGCTGCTGGTCATGGTCTCGATCTCACCGGTGCCGAAGTTGCTGCCCGGCCCGGTGTCGTACTTCCACAGGTTCTGGTCGATGCCGGTGCCGGACGCGCCGTTGAAGTCGTCGCTCCAGGTGAGCGAGAAGCCGGGTGGGGTCGGGGGGACCGCCGCCTCGGCTTTCGCTGTCGTGAAGTTCACTGTCGCGACGACGGTGGCCGCCACCGTGGCCGCGACGACGGGGAGCACTGAGAGCGCTCTCTTCCATGCGCGGCGGCGCGGCCCTGCGTTGAGGAGTGTCATGTACACAGCTTGTCGACGAGGGGGGTCTTCGACAAGACGGGCGCGCTGGCGCGTTCACGCTGGCCAGACTGGCGGGCTTGAAGCACGGCGAGTATGGTCTGCTGTATGGCGAGTAAGAAGGTAACGGTGACGATTCCCGAGGATCTGCTGGAAGAGATCCGGGCGGAGGCGGCTGAGCGCGGTCTGTCGGCGTATGTCGCCGAGGCGCTGCGCGCCAAGCATGACCGGGACCGGCTCCTGGAACTCGTCGGCTGGCTGGAGGAAGAGCACGGCCCGGTCACCGAGGACGAACGCGCCACGGCCCTCGACGAGCTGCACGATCTCGATGCCGAGCACGAGCGCCGCCGGACGAGCGGCGCCGGAGAGGCCGCGTGAAGAAGCGGAGCGGTGAGCACCGGTCGCTGCCTCGGGTCTTCGTGCTCGACTGCGAAGCCCTGTCCCTGGCCGTACGCGGCGACCGGAAGATGATCGCCTGGCTCGACCTCGCCGCCCGTGGTGCGGCTGAGGTGGTGACGTCACCGATGACACTGGTCGAGGCATACGACGGCAGGACCACCGCACAGCGCTGGGACTGGGTGCTCTCCCGCCTCAAGGTCGCCGACATCGGGAAGGACGAGGCCCGACAAGCGCGTCGGCTGCTGGCAGACGCCAAACTGCACGGCCACAAGTACGCGATCGACGCTGTGCTCGCCGTCGTGGCACGGCACCAGAAAGGCCAGGTCACCGTCTTCACCTCGGACGTCGACGACCTGGAGAAGCTGGTCCCGGACACGATCGTCGTCAAGAAGGTGTGACACGGGCATTCGGCCGCGCCAGGTGCGCGGCCGGCGGGTGGCCGCCGGGGGTCCGGCGGCCACCTTCTTGTGCTGGCCCGAGCACAAGCTTGGCGTCACTGCTCGGTGGCGGTGACCAGCTCCGGTTGCCGGGGGTCCGGGGTGGGGGCGGGGTCGCCGCGGGTGTTGGAGGCGCGCAGCGCGATGGCTCCGGCTGCCACGAGGCAGAAGGCGCTGACGAGCAGGGCGCGTTGGAATCCGGCGGTGAGTGCCTCCGGGGGTGGGGTGTGGGCGGCGAGCAGGTGGTGGGTGCGGCTGGTCGCGATTCCGCTGAACACCGCCAGGCCGAGCGCCGAACCGAGCTGGAAGGAGGCGGTGATCAGGGCCGCGGCCAGTCCGGCCTGGTCCTCCGGTACGCCCGCGTTGGCGGCCGTCTGCACACCGGCGTACAGCAGCCCCAGCCCGGCCCCCATGAGCACCAGCGGGGCGAGCAGGTTGCCGAGATAGGTGCCGTCCACCGGGATACGGGACAGCCAGAAGATGCCGCCGGCGGCCAGTAGCGAGCCACCGGTGATGACCGGCCGGGTCCCCGTCCGCACGAACATCTTCGTCGCCAGGGTCGAGCCGAACCCGATGCCGAAGGTCACCGGCAGATACGCGATTCCGGTCCGCAGCTGGGAGTAGCCCAGGACGTTCTGCATGTACAAGGTGACGAAGAAGAACATCGAGTAGAACCCGGCCCAGGCGATCACCTGGGTGGCGTCGGCCGCGGCCAGGCCCTTGATCCGGAAGATCGACAGCGGGACGAGCGGATGGGCGCGGCGCTGCTCGTTGACCAGGAACGCGGCCATCAGCGCCGCCGAGGCGGCCAGCCCGCCGAGGGTACGGCCCGCGCCCCAGCCCTCGTCCGGCGCCTTCACCAGGGTGAAGATCAGCAGCAGCATGGCGGCGGTGACCAGCACCGCGCCGACCGCGTCGAAACCGCCCGGCGCGGACCGGCCGTGGTCGGCCCTCAGGATCCGGAAGGCCCCGAAGAGCACCAGCGCGGCGATCGGGAGGTTCACGAAGAACACCCACCGCCAGCCGAGGTCCTCGGTGAGCACCCCGCCGAAGAACACCCCGACCGCCGAGGCCAGCCCGCTGATCCCGGCCCACGCGCCCAGCGCCTTGTGCCGGTCCGAGCCCTGGAAGGTGGTGGTCAGGATGGACAGCGCGGCCGGGGACATCATCGCCGCCCCGAAGCCCTGGGCGAACCGGCCGCCGACCAGCAGTCCCTGGTTGTCGGCCAGCCCGCAGGCCAGCGAGGAGGCCGCGAACAGCGCGGTCCCGGCGATCAGCAGCCGGCGCCGCCCCAGCAGGTCCCCGGCCCGGCCGCCCAGCAGCAGGAACCCGCCGTAGGTGATCAGGTAGCCGCTGACCACCCACTGCAGGTTCTGCACCGAGAACCCCAGGTGCGTACGGATGGTCGGCAGCGCCACGTTCACGATCGAGCCGTCCATGACGTCCAGGAACGTCACCGCGCACAGCAGGGCCAGGGTGGCCCTGCCGCGCCCGGTCGCCAGGAACGACACCTGCGGCGGCGCCGTCGACGGGTTCATGGCGTCACTCACGACCCCGCGGCTTCCATCACGGGGCCGACCTCGACACCGCCGCCGACCCGCAGCGCCGGGCAGTCCTTGGCCAGCGCCAGTGCGGAGTCCATGTCGTCGGCGGACACCACCGAGTGGCCGACCATCCGGGAGCCGCTGCCGCCGACCTCGCCGAGCGAGGCGTAGTCGGTCACCGCGTTGCCGACGTCGACCAGGGCCGGGCCCAGCTCGCCGAACCAGGCCTGCCACTCGGCCGGGGTCTCGGCGCCGGGCCGGTAGTCGGAGGGCACGCGGAAGGAGAAAACGTAGTTGCCCATGATCTGTCGTCCTGTTCTGTGTCCGGGGCGCGCGCCGGATCGGGAGCGCCTCCATAGGGGTAGATGCCGGCGGGTCCGCGAATTGGGCGCGCGGACACCGCCCAATTCGCGGGTCCGGCGGCGTCAGTACTTACGGACGAGCGGAAAGCTCGCGGCGGAACCCGGTCGGAACGCGCCGGGACCCGGTCGCCACCCGGCGGCACCCGGTCGGAACCCGGTCGGAACCCGGGCCGGAACCCGGCGGAAAGAAGCAGAGTGAGGATGCATGGAGAACTCGGACCTGATCGCCAGGGCCGGCGCGGGCGACCACGAGGCGTTCCGCGCACTGGTCGAAGTGCACACCCACGAACTGCAGGTGCACTGCTACCGCATCCTGGGCTCACTGCAGGACGCCGAGGACGCGCTCCAGGAGACCCTTGTGTCCGCCTGGCGTAACCTCGGCGACTTCGGCCGGCGGTCCTCGCTGCGGACCTGGCTGTACCAGATCGCGACCAACCGCTGCCTGAGCATGCTGCGCGCCGACAGCCGGCGGCCCCGCAGCGCGGACCCGCTCCCCGACGTGACCCTGCCCCAGCCGACCGGCGTCAGCGACGCCCCACCGTGGCTGGAGCCCTACCCCGACGTACTGCTGGACAGCCTCGTCGACCAGGCGCCGGGCCCCGAGACCCGCTACGAGACGACCGAGGCGATCTCGCTCGCGTTCATCACGGCCCTGCAGCTGCTGCCGCCGCGGCAGCGCGCCGTACTCGTCCTGCGCGACGTGCTCGGCTACCACGCGGCCGAGGTGGCCACGATGCTCGACTCCACCCAGGAGTCGGTGCAGAGCGCCCTCAAGCGCGCGCGGGCCACCGTCGACAGCCACCTGGCGGACTCGGGCGCCACCGGCGCGCCCCCTCGCCAGCCGGACACCACGGCCGAGCGCCACCTCGTGGCCCAACTGACCGACGCCCTCGAACGCGCCGACCTCCCGGCCCTCGTGGGGCTGCTCGCCGACGACGTCCGCCTCTCCATGCCGCCCGCGATGATGGAGTTCCGCGGCATCGACGTCGCCCGCCAGTTCTTCGCCGCCGTCACCCTCCGCCCCGGCCAGTCCTACCGGGTGATCCCCACCCGCGCCAACGGCCACCCGGCCCTCGCCACCTACGTCGCCGACCCCCACACCGGCACCTTCCGCGCCTACGGCCTCCTCGTCGTCACCACCACCGACACCCACATCACCTCGGTCACCGGCTTCGGCGCGAGCGTCCTCCCCCGCTTCGGCCTGCCCCGGACGCTTCCCGGGACGGACTGACACTCCGCCGATCAGGGTGATGTCTCAAAAAAGCTCAACCGTTCGAAAATGGGCGGCACTTGGGGCCGCCCTGGACGACCATGGGACGCGAATGCGGCCGCGGACGACGGGGGTGGGCCGCTCTGCGCGCATCACCGAGGTGATGCCGAGTGAGGGGGAACGCATTGGTTAACGCTCGAAAGGTCGTCGGCGTGCTGCTGGGGGCGGCGCTGCCGGTTGTCGCGCTGGTGGCGCCGGCCGGGGCGCAGGGGACCCAGGTCGGGGAGTCGACCGCGTATCAGGCCAACGCCCGGCACGACGGCAGTGTCGCGGATTCATTGATCGGCGCGCCGCCGCTGACGAAGAAGTGGTCACGCGATCTGGGCGGGAGCGTGTCGTATCCGATCGTGGCCGGTGGGCGGGTGTTCGCCACCGCCAAGTCGCCGAGTGGGTACGGAACCACGCTGTACGCCGTCAACGCGCGGACGGGTAAGAACGCGTGGGCGCCCGTCAACCTCGCTGGGACGGACTGGTGGTCGGCGCTCGCGTACGGGGGCGGGCGGCTCTACGCCCTCAACGGCGACGGCGTGCTGACGGCGTTCGACCCGGCCACCGGGGCGAAGATCTGGACCGCCGCGCTGCCCGGGCAGTACTCCTTCACCTCGGCGCCGACGTACGCCGACGGTGTGGTGTACACGGGCGGCGCGGGCTCGGGCGGCACCCTGTACGCGGTGGACGCCGCGAGCGGGACCGTGCGCTGGACGCAGTCCGTCATGAACGGGGACGAGAGCTCGCCCGCCGTCACGGCCGAGGGGGTCTACGTCTCGTACGCGTGCGAGCAGACGTACGCCTTCTCCCCCGCGTCCGGTAGCCCGCTCTGGCACCACGACACCGACTGCGAGGGCGGTGGGGGCCGTACACCCGTACTCGCGGACGGCGGTGTCTGGGTGCGAGACGCCGCTGTGAAGACCCCCACGGTCCTCGATGCCGGAACCGGCGCGGTCCGCGGCACGTACACGGCCGGTGGACCGGCCCCGGTCCCGGCCTTCGACGGCCGCCGGGGCTACTTCGTCGACAGCGGCGTCCTCCAGGAACGCGACAGCCGCACCCTGGCCTCCAGTTGGACCTTCAACGGCGACAGCCAGCTCGACACCGCGCCGATCGTCGTCAACGGCTACGTCTACGTCGGCTCCCGGACCGGCCACCTGTGGGCGCTCAACGGCGCGACCGGCAAGTCCGTCTGGTCCACCTCCGTCGGCGCACCCATCAACGCGCCCGACGAGCAGAACCCGTCCCAGCCGCTGACCGGCCTCGGGGCCGGCGACGGCGTCGTGGTCGTCCCGGCCACCAACCTGCTGGTCGCCTACGGGCAGCCGGTGAACGGCGCGGGCGGCCGCCCGCCCGCCGGCACGCCCAGCGTCCACCCGGTGTCGAGGTAGCAGCGCACCACCTCGTCGCCAGGCACGACGCACGAAGGGCCTCACCGTGCGCGGTGGGGTCCTTCGCCGTGCGTGGGGCCCGCGTCCCGCCTCAGTCCGACTCCCCCGCGAAGTGGGCGATCAGCAAGGTGAGGCGGTGGGCGTGGAGGTCCGGGGGGAGGCGGGCGCTGCGGGTGAGGGTGGCGAGGCCGTGGAGGGCGGCCCAGAAGGTTTCGGTGAGGATGCCCGGGTCGTCGTCGGCGGCGAGGGGCTGGACGGCGTGGAGGAGTTCGCCGAAGGCGGCGTGGAGGGCGGCGGGGGCGTCCGGGGTGGCGAAGGGGAGGTCGACGGCGTGGGTGAACATCGCGTCGTAGAGGGCGGGGCGTTCCCGGGCGAAGTCCGTGTAGGCGGCGGCGACCGCGGTGAGGGCCGCGCGGGGGCCGTCGGCCGCGGTGCGGGCGGCGCGTAGCCGGGCGGCCATGTCGGCGAAGCCCTCGACGGCGACCGCGGCCATGATCGCGTCCTTGCCCTTGAAGTGGGTGTAGAGGACGGGCTGGCTGTACTCGATCTCGGCGGCGAGGCGCCGGGTGGTGACCGCGTCCCAGCCCTCGGTCTCGGCGAGTTCCCGCGCGGCGTTGACGATCAGCCGCTCACGTTCCGCTCGTTCGCGCTCTCGGCGCGTCTGGATCGACATGACAAAGATTCTAGCACCGCTAGCGTTCCAGGCGTCGCTATGTTAGCTTCGCTCTCATCGCTAGCAGCGCTAGAAAACTTGGGAAGGAACCCACGCCATGACCGTCACCGCGTACACCCTGGCCGTCGTCCTCGACCTCATGATCCTTTTCATCGGGGCCCGCTTCCTGTTCCAGCCCCACCCCGCCGCCGTCGGCTACGGCGTACCCGCCAAGGCGGACGGCGACCCGGCCTACCTCGCGATCAAGGGGGTACGGGACGCCACCTTCGGCGTCATCGGCCTGGTCCTGCTGGCCTTCGCGGGCGCCCATGCCGAAGGCTGGTACATGCTGGCCGTCGCGCTGGCCCCGCTCGGCGACACCCTGATAGTGCTCAGGAACGGCGGGACCAAGGCCGCCGCGTTCGGCATCCACTTCGCCACCGCGGTCACCGTCCTGGTCTGCGCCGCCCTGCTCTTCGCCGTCTGAACCGACCGGCCCACCCCGTAGCCCCGCAAGCCCCGCGCCCACACCCCCAAGGAGCCTCAAATGTCGCTGATCGTGCCCGACTTCACCTCGTCCGTGATCGTCCGCTCCGCCGACGCCGAAGTGATCGGCCGCGCGCCCACCACGGTCCGCCTGCTGGCGGACAGCAGCCAGACCGGCGGGGCGCTGTCCACGCAGCGCGTCACGCTCGCCGGTGGCGCCGACGGTGCCCGCCCGCACCGCCACGACAACTCCGCCGAGATGTTCTTCATGCTCGACGGCGAAGCCCAACTCCTGTCGGGCGACCGGACCGTGACCGCGGAACGCGGCGACCTCGTCATCGTCCCGCCCGGCCTCCCGCACGCCTTCGCCGCGGCGCCCGGAGCCGATGCCGACATCCTCATCGTCATCACCCCCGGCGTCGAACGCTTCGAGTACTTCAGACACCTGCAGCGCATCGGCCTGGGCGAGGTCGGCCCCGAGAGCCTGCTGGAAGTGCAGGAGATCTACGACACCTACTTCCTGGAGAGCGCCGCCTGGGACGCCGAACGGCGCAGGACCCCGAAGTGACGGCTCCCAGCGGCCCCGACGCACCCACGCCCACGCGGCTCAATGACGCCGTGTGAGCAAGGGTGCGCCGGGCGTTCCGGCGACCAGTGGGTGGCGTTCAGGCGGAGTACACGCGGTTTCCACGTGGTGTCAGGAGAGTTCCGCCCCGTGCCTACCTCACACTCCCGTGCCGGCGTCTCCACAGTGTGCGCCGCGGCTTTGACGTTTTCCGGACTGGTCGCCACCGGGCTGCTCGCAGCGCAGCCCGCGGCGGCCGCAGACCCCACCGGCTACCAGAACGTTCGGATCAACGAGGTCACCTCGTCCAACAGCGACACGGTGGAGCTGTACAACGCGGGCTCGACCGCCGTGAGCATCAGCGGCTGGAAGATGTCCGACGACAGCTTCTCGCCGCAGACGTTCAGCCCTTCGTCCAGCACGATCCAGGCAGGCGGCTTCGTCACCTTCAACTCGCCCAAGGGGCTGGGTGACTCGGACAAGGTGGTGCTCTACACCTCCGGCGGCACGGTCGTGGACCGCGTCGAGTGGGCCACGAACAAGGCGAAGCCGGCGATGGCGCGGTGCGGCGGCGACGGCACCGGCGCGTGGGTGACCACGACCTCGGCGGCCACCTTCGGCAGCGCGAACGCGGGCGGCTGCCCCTCGTCCGTACCGGCCGCGAGCCGGGTCCGGATCAACGAGGTCACCTCGGACGGCTCGGACACCGTGGAGCTGTACAACGGCGGTACGAGCGCGGTGAGCGTCGGCTCGTGGAAGTACGTGGACGCCGACACCACCCACTCCGCCGTCTCGGTCTCCTCCTCCTCGCCGAGCGCGACCAGCATCCCCGCGGGCGGTTACGTCACGTTCAACTCCACCATCGGCCTGGGCGACAACGACTCGGTCTTCCTCCTCGACGGCAGCGGCAACACCGTCGACTCGGTGACCTGGACGACCGGCGGCGCCACGCCGTCGGACGAGCGCTGCGCCAACGGCACCGGCTGGTTCCAGACCTCCGTGACCGCGACGCCCGGCGGCGCCAACTCCTGCTCGGGCAGCGGCGGCGGGGGCGGCGGCCAGACCGGCCACCTCCTGGGCGGCGGCGGCTCGCTCACCAGCGGCTGCACTCCCGAGGCTCCCAGCGGTACGGGTTCCACCCCGGCGGGCACGCTGGCGTGGCCGGGCGGTCTGGACGTCACGATCGCGGACAACGTCTGCACGTTCACCACGTCGACGGGGCCGGAGGGCCGGGACGTCAGCGGTCTGGCCTTCGACCCGGCGAACCCGTCGGTGCTGTGGGCGGCCAAGAACAAGAACTGGCTGTACAAGCTGGTCAAGAGCAACGGCAAGTGGATCCCCGACGCGTCCTGGAGCGCGACCGGCAAGCAGATCCACTTCTCGAACGGCTCCGGCCAGCCGGACTCCGAGGGCCTCACCGTCGGCGGCAACGGCCACCTGTACGTGACTTCCGAGCGCGACAACTCCAACAACACGGTCCCCAAGGACACGATCATGGAGTTCGACCCGGCCGCGACCGGCTCGACGCTGACGCCGATCCACCAGTGGGACATGACCTCGCAGTTCCCGCAGCTCAACACCGGCAGCAAGGATGACGCCAACCTCGGCTTCGAGGGCGTCGGTTACGTACCCGACAGCTGGCTGACCGCGAACGGCTGGGTCGACCCGCTCACCGGCGCCGCGTACAACCCCGCCAACTACCCGCTGCACGGCTCGGGTCTGTACTTCGCCGGTCTGGAGTGGGACGGCACCCTGCACGTCTACGGCCTCAACTCCGACGGTTCCTTCACCACGTTCGGCACCATCGCCACCGGCAAGGCGTCGGTGATGGACGTGACCTTCGACGCCGGAACCCAGCGGATCGTCGCGACCTGCGACAACACCTGCGGCGAGACGCACACCTTCATGAAGGTCAACGCGAGCGGCGCGCTGGTCCCCGATGTGACCTACACCAACCCGGCCGTCATGCCGACCGACAACCTGGAGGGCTTCGCGATCGCCCCGACGTCCACGTGCGTCAACGGCTCGCGTGAAGCGGTCTGGAGCGACGACGGCATCTACGGCTTCGGCTCCGGCACCTCCTCGTCCGGCCACGCCCTGTACAGCGGGACCTTCCCCTGCTGATCCGCACGGCGTCGAAGGGCCTCACCGTCCGCGGTGGGGCCCTTCGGGTTTCCCGGGGGAGGGGTCAGCGGCAGCGCTCGGCCCAGCGCACCACCGGGACCATCGCCGCACCGCTGAGCGCGAACAGCGCCGCGGGCACCGCCCAGCCGAGCGGGCCGTGGCCGATGGCCGCGGTCGTGACGACGGCGGGGCCGAGCATCATGCCCGCGGCGGCCCCGGCGTTGAAGACGCCCTGGTACGCGCCGGTGGCGGCCGGATCGGCGAGGTCGTAGCTGAGCAGCCAGCCGCCCGCCTGGGACAGCACCTCCCCCGCCGTCTCCAGGACGACGGCCGCGAGCAGCACCGCGGCGGCGGTGGCGGCGGGCAGGCCGTGGGTGGCGGCGACGGCCAGGCAGGAGGCGGCCAGCAGCAGCCCGGAGGTACGGCAGGCGCGGGCGGCCGAGCCCAGGTCCCGGGTCGTACGGGTGGCGCGGACCTGGAAGGCCACCACCAGCACGGTGTTGACGATCATCGCGGCGGCCACGACAGCGCGCGGGGCGTCGGTCTCGCGCACCACCCACAGCGGGATGCCGACGTTGAGGACGGCGAACTGCACGGCCAGCACGGCGTTGAGCGCGGTGACGGCGAGGTAGGGCAGGTCGCGCAGGGCGCTACGGCGGGCGGCCTCCGGTACGTGCTTGTCCGGATCCGCCGACGGGTTCAGCGACGGGTTCACGGGCGCCGGGTCGTCGCGCACCGCCACCGGGACACGCGGCAGCATCGCGCCCACCGCGAGGAACGAGGCCGCGTTGGCGAGGATCACCGCGAGGTACGCGCCCCGGGTGTCGGCCTGCAGCGCGAGGGCGGCGAGGGTCGCGCCCGCGCCGATGCCGACATTGGTGACGGCCCGCAGATAGGCCCGGCCCGGCACCCGGGTCTCCTTGGGCAGCGCGTCGGCGTACAGCGCGTTGCGTACGGCCGCCGCGCCCCGGTCCACCGCGGTCTCCACGCACACCACCGGCAGGAAGACGGCGAAGCTGTGCACCAGGCAGTACGAGGCCATGCCCGCGGCCTCCGCGAGGTTCAGCACGATCAGCACCCGCCGGCTGCCCCAGCGGTCCGCGGCCCGCCCCGCCGGGATGCTCGCCGCGACACCGCAGATACCCGCGACGGTGAGGCCGAGCCCGACCTGGCCGACGCCGAGCCCCGCGACGCGGGTGAAGTACAGGGCGCTGACCGTCATGAACAGGCCGTTGCCGAAGGTGTTGACCAGCACCATCCACGACAGCCGGCGGACCACCGGGTCCGGATGCAGGAGACGGCGGGGCGGGGCGGGCGGGGATGCCTTGACGGCGGCTTCGGTCACCTCTCGATGACAGCGCCTGTCCGACCTGCCGGGAACTGATTTAGCCTGGCGCTCAATGATCCGCTTCCGCTTGGGCCTTGCCGACCTCGCCTCGACCTCCTTCGCCTGCTCCGCCTTGCAGGAGGCCGCGTTGAGCCTGCGCATGTGGCAGCACCCGGGCTACTACGTGGAGCAGACGCCGTGGTTCCGGCGGATACGTCCGGCCTTCGAGTCGCTGGAGGACCGCGAACTGCTGCTCTCGCTGGTCGCGTCCAACCGCTACCAGCCGGACTTCCTCACGCCCCGCCCCACCACGCCGTGGCCGGTCTTCCAGGACGAGCTGGCGGCGCTACGGGCCACGCCGCCCGAGCGGGTACGGCCCGATCTGGAGCGGACGTTCCTGCCGCACGACGGCGTCGTCCCGGCCCCGCTCGCGGACGGACTCGCCGACCCGGTGGCGCTGCTGGACCGTATCGCCGCGGCGCTGGCCGCGTACTGGGAGCGGTGCCTGGAGCCCGCCTGGTGGCCGCGGGCCCGTTCCGTACTGCAGGCGGACCTCGTCCACCGGGCGCGGATGCTGGCGGAGGGCGGGGCGGACGCGCTCTTCGCCGACCTCTCCCCCCGGTTGAGCTGGCACGACGGGGTGCTGTCGATCCGCTGGGACCAGCCGCTGGTACTGGCCCGCGACGAGGTCGACGTGGAGGGCCGCGGACTCGTCCTGGTGCCCACCTGCTTCGGGCGCGGCGCCAGTACGTACATCGACCCGGGGGACACCCCCGTCATCACCTACCCGGCGCGCGGCCGGGCGACGATGGCGGAGCACCTGGACCCCCCGCCCGCCGGCCCGGCCCTGACCCGCCTGCTGGGCGCCCCCCGTGCCCGTCTCCTCCTGCTCCTCGACGAACCCTCCTCCACCACCGAACTGGCCCGCCGCCTCCATGTCACCCCGGGCGCGATCAGCCAGCACCTCCAGGTCCTCCACGCCGCCCGGCTGGTGAACCGCGCCCGCCACGGCCGGGTGGTCCTCTACGCCCGCAGCGCGCTGGGGGACGAACTGTGCGCGTGAGAAGGCGCGTTCACGCCGGACCGGAACGGGCGAGGCCCCGACCGCCGGGCGGTCGGGGCCTCGTCCTGACCTCTGGGGTCAGGGGGTGAGCCGGTCAGCAGGCACCGAGGTCCTGCCAGACACCCCATTCGCCGGTGGTGCCGGGCTCCTCGCCCTGCGTCCACCACTTGGCGTTCCAGTTGTGGCCCTTCCAGGAGACCTTGTTGCCGCCGACGTAGATCTGCGACGAGCTCCAGGAGGCGGTGGTGCAGGTGCCGCCACCGCCGGTGGTCCCGCCGGTCGTGCCTCCGGTGGTGGTGCCGCCGGTCGTCGTACCGCCGGTCGTCGTACCGCCCGTGGTCGTACCGCCCGTCGTGCCACCCGTGGTGCCGCCCGAGCCGCCCGCGTACTGCATGAAGGCGTCGGTGAAGGCCAGCGAGTTCTGGCTGATCTCGCTGCAGGTGGACAGGGAGTTGGCGCTGCCGCTGCACGGCTGGTCGCGGTTGACGGACCAGAACGCGAGGCGGGCGACGCCGTTTTGGGCGGCGAAGCTCTCGACGGTCTGGGCGTCGGCGAGGGTGAAGGTGGAGCCGTCGTCGTTCTTGCCGATCATCGGGGTGATGCCCAGGTTGCCGTACCCGTAGCTGGAGTCCACGGACTGCATCTGGGAGAGCGTGGCCTGCGCCGCGGAGACCGAGCCCTGGCCCATCTCGGTGCCGGTGCCCGCGTAGAAGTCCATCGTCATGATGTTGACGACGTCGATCTTGACGCCCACGTTCTTCGCGGCCTTGAGGATGTTGACGCCGTCGTTGGTGAGCCCGCTGGTCAGAACCGGCAGCGTCACCGAGAACTTGAGGTTCGGGTTGGACGCCTTGAGGTCCTTCATGGCCTGCATCTGCCGGGTCGCGGCACCCGTGTCCGCGATCGCGGCGCCCTCGATGTCGAAGTCGAGCTGCGTGACGCCGTAGTCGTTGATCAGCGCCTGGTATCCGGCGTCGATCGAGCTCTGCGTGGAGCACGTCCACGCGAGCGGCAGCCCGCTGGCGCCGCCCGAGGAGATGATGAGCGACGCGCCCTCGGACTTCGCCTTGGCGATCAGCGGGTCCGTGAAGGAGTCGTTGCCGATGGGGAGCGTGTCGCCCCATATCTGGTTGCAGCCCGAACCGAGCACGAATGCCGCGGTGTAGGACTTGAGACCGTGTCCGGTGATGGCGGTGTCGAGCAGCCCTTCCTGGCTGTTCGACATGTCGACGTACGGCGCCACGGCATACGCGCTGGTCGCGGCGGCATTGCCGTCGGGCGCCAGGGCGAAGACCGCACCAGCGGTCGCGAGCGTGAGCGCGGAGGCGGAAGCCGCCCATTTCGCAGGGTGCATCGAAGTCCCTCGGGCGTGAAGTGGTGGGGGGAACGTGCGTCTCGGGCCTGAGTTGGTATGTACCAAACAACGCGCGAGCACACGCCGTCAAGAGGACTAGACCAAATTTCGTGTCGGTCCGGCTCAGCCGCGGTCGCAGAAGAGGGTCGGGACCAACGCCTCCTGCGTCAGGGCCTGTCGGCCCGGGGAGAGGTTCGAGGCGATGACGACCTGGCGGTGGCCGTCGGGGCTGGCGAAGGCGTTGGTGGCGAAACCGGGCACGGAACCGTCGTGGCCGATGGCCGGCCCGCAAGGGGTGGGGATGCGGGCGATGCCCAGGCCGTAGCCGATGCCGTCGGCGTCGACGAAGGTCAGCATCTGCGCCAGTTGGGGCGCGGGCAGCAGGCGGCCGCCGAGCAGTTCCCGGTAGAAGCGCGCCGTGTCGGCCACGGTGGACACCATGGCGCCGGCCGCCCAGAGCGCCGAGGGGCCGTACTCGGTGACGTCGACCGGCGCGGCGTCAGGGCCCGCGTCGGCGTAACCGCGGGCGGCGGGGCCCGGCAGGGTCGGGTCGTCGGCGGGAAACGAGGTGTCGCGCAGGTGGAGCCGGTCGATCACCCGGCGGTCGACCTCGTCGGCCAGCGAGCGGTGCGTCACCTTCTCGATGATCATGCCGACGAGGATGTAGTCGGTGTTGGAGTACGCCCATGCGCTGCCGCCGGGGAAGAGTGGGGGGTCGGCGGAGACGAAGCCCACCAGTTCACGGGGCTCCCAGTGGCGCAGCCACGGCGTGCCAGGCTGGGTCGCGTCGTACCGCAGGAGCTTGTCGACGTAGTCGGGTACGCCGCTGGTGTGGTTGAGCAGTTGGCGGACGGTGATGTGGTCGGCGTAGGGCAGCACTCCGGGCAGTCGGCGGCCGACCGGGGCGTCGAGGTCCAGCCGGTGCTCGGCGGCGAGTTGCAGCGCGACGACGGCCACGAAGGTCTTGGTGATGCTGCCGATGCGTATGTGGTCGCCCGTACGCATGCGCGTGCCGGTGCCTAGGTCGGCGACGCCGACCGCCGCGCTACGGACACGGCGGCCGTCCGCGACGAGGGCGACGGCACCCGGGGCGCCGTCGGTCACCACCGGCCGGAGCGCGTCGCGCAGTTGGACGGTGGGCCCCGGCGACAACGCGGCGGCGGGGCTCGCCGCCGCGCCCGGGACGAGCACCGTCGCGGACAGCACGAGGCTCAGCGCCAGGCGCCTCATCGGGCGCCCCCCGCGGGCTCGGTGGCGGCCGGGAGGGTGGCCCGGTCGCGGCGGACCGGCGGCAGGAGCCGCCACAGTCGCGCGCCGGCGACGAGGGCGGCGAGCATGCCCAGGTAGACGAGGGGTGTGAAGGCGCCGCCGAGCGAGGAGTGGCCGCCGCCGGTGAAGGTGACCGTCGCGTCGGCGCTCAGGTAGGGGATCCCGCCCCAGTGGTACGTGCCCTGGGGGTGCGGATGGGCGGCGAGCACACCGGCGGTGAAGGCCGACCGGCCCGCCTCGACCAGCGCGTAGCTGCCGAACTGGACAACGAGCATGCACACCACGCCCGTTGTCCACAGGGGGCGCCGGCCCCAGTCGCCGTACTCGGCGGCCAGATACTCGGCGGCCATCCGCCGGACCCCGCCCAGGCCGCGCAGCGCCTCGGTGGTGCCGACGTCGGCGGCGGCCGCGTGCAGATTGGCGCGGACCTCGCGCCGCTTGGCCACGCGGGAGCGCCACCGCAGGTCGTAGAGGAGGCTGTCGAGGCGCCACACCGTGTACTCGATGCGCAGCCGGTCGATGGTCGTCAGGTGCTGGGTCATCTCATGTCTCCTCGGCCGGCGGGGCGGGCGTGGACGGGACCGGGCGGGACAGCACGGCGTTGACGGTGGCGGCCAGCGCCAGCCAGTCCGCGCTCGCCTCGGTCAGTGCGGCGTAGCCGCTGTCGGTGGGCCGGTAGTACTTGCGCGCCGGGCCGGAGCGCGACGCGACCAGCCGGGAGCTGATCCGTCCCTCCCGCTCCAGCCGCGACAGCGCCGGGTAGACCGTGCCGTCGGAGATGCCGGAGAGCCCGATCGCGCGCAGCCGCTGCACCAACTCGTAGCCGTACGACTCGCGTTCGGCGAGCAGCCACAGCAGCAGCGGCGAGAGCACCCCTTTGAGCAGTTGGGGATCGTGTGTCGTACGCATGCGCTCAGACTAGGAAAGGTACCTGGCTTAGTCAAGTACCCAGCAAAGTGGGTGACTTGCTGATGAGGAGCGGCGGCGGGAGCGATTCCTTTCGCGGCTCCGGGCGGTCTACCTGTTGATGCGCCGAGGACGGCTGCACGCAACGAGAACCGAGAGAGGACCGCGAGCGGTGGAACGTACGCAGGAAGCTGTGCCTACGGGGCAGTTGAGCAGGGCCTTTGCCAGTACCCGGGCCGTGCTGGCGACGGTCGGGCCCGACCGGTTGGGCGCCGCGACGCCGTGCGGGGCGTGGGATGTGCGCGCGCTGATCAACCACTTCGTGGGGTCGGCTCGTTGGGGGGCCCTGACGGTGCTGGGCGGCGGGAACGGGGACGAGGAGCACGGGGACGGCGACTTCCTCGCACGCTACGACGACGCGATCGAGGTCACGCTGGCGGCCTTCGGCTCCGCCGGTGTCCTGGGGAGGACGATCGCGCTGCCGTTCGGGGAGTTCACGGGCGCCGATCTGATGAGCATGGTCACCAGGGACCAGTTCACCCACGGCTGGGACCTCGCCCGTGCCCTCGGGCAGGACACCGACCTGGATCCGGCGCTCGCCGACGAACTCCTCGTCCAGGCGCGGGCAGAGGTCGTCGACGCCTACCGCGGGCCGGAGGGGGAAGCCTTCTTCGGGCCCGCCCTCGCGGCTCCGGCCGGTGCGTGTCCGGCCGACCGGCTGGCCGCCTTCCTCGGCCGCGCCGTCTGAGCGGGGAGTGCGGGTGAACCGGGAGGCCGTCGTACCCGAAAGCGCCATGGACGGCGAGGAGTTCGTCCGCGCCACCGAGCCGTACCGACGGGAGTTGCTGGCGCACTGCTACCGCATGCTCGGCTCCTTCGACGACGCCACCGACGTCGTCCAGGAGACGTATCTGCGCGCCTGGCGGGCGTACGACGCCTTCGAGGGCCGGTCGTCGGTACGCACCTGGCTGTACCGGATCGCCACCAACACCTGCCTGACCGCGCTGACGCACCACAGCCGACGCGTGCTGCCCTCCGGCCTCGGCGCCCCGGAACCCGACCCGACGGCCGCCCCCGTACCCGCCGCCCCGGGCGTCCGCTGGATCCAGCCGGTCCCCGACGCGCTCTTCGGCCCCGGCACGGAAGCGGCCGACCCCGCCTCCGTCGTCCTCGCCCGCGAGGATCTGCGGCTGGCACTCGTCGCCAGCCTCCAGTACCTCTCCGGCACCCAGCGAGCGGTCCTCATCCTCCGCGACGTCCTCGCCTTCACGGCCCCCGAGGTCGCCGCCATGCTCGGCACCACCACCGCGGCCGTCAAGAGCACCCTCCAGCGCGCCCGCACCCGGCTCCGCCAACTCGCCCCCGCGGCCGAGGACATCACCCAGCCCACCGCACCGGAGGCCCACCACGTCCTCGACCAGTACATCGCCGCCTTCCAGAACGCCGACGCCTCAGCCCTCGAACACCTCCTCCGCCGCGACGCCACCCTCGAAGCCACCCCCTTCACCACCTGGTTCGCGGGCAACCACACCTGCGTCCCCTACCTCCGCACCTGGGTCCTCGGCTCCCCCGGCGACTGGCTCATGCTCCCCACCCGCGCCAACAACCAGCCCGCCGCCATGACCTACGCCCGCACCCCCCAAGCCACCTACCACGCATACGGCCTCGCGGTCCTCACCGTCACCACGACGGGCATCCGCCACATCCACGCCTTCCACGACCCCAGCCTGGCCGAACTGTTCGGCTTCCCGCCGACGATCGGTCCTGCGTGACGCGGACGAATACGGTTGCCGTGAAGCGACCGCATCAGGCACGATCCCGGCCATGGCCTCGAGAAAGGGCACGCAGCCCTCCACACGTTGACCGGCGTGCGCAACCGCCGCCTCAGGCGGTACGCCCAGTTGCCCGGCCGCTACCTCGACATGCAGGTGGCCGCATCGACCGTAGACACCCATGGACGCGTGGTCAGCCTGCTAGCCCCGCCCGATGCCACCTGCACCCGGCGCGTACCACCGGGCCAACGGCAGCCGTACGACGCGCTGATCGTCGTCATGGACGGCCGCGATCTCCACGAAGTGCGCCTGCAGGACCTCGACGTCCACTTCCCCATGGTCGACGCCCTCGGGAGCGGCTTCGTCCTCGCGGCCGCCCGCTGCCGCATGCCCTCAGGGCCGCCGGCGGCCACCCTCGACGCCCTGGAAAGGGAAGTCCCGCACAACGCCCTCGTCCTGGACCACGACGGGACCCCGCTGACCACCTTCCACGCGGGCGACGACATCCAGCACCTGCTCACCGATCGGCGCGGCGGCATCTGGATGGGCTACGGCGACGAGGCATCCGTCTGCGCACCTCTCCCCTTGAGTCATCCCGACAGAGGCGCCCGCGGCAGCTTGGCACCGCCCTTCCGGAGGACGATGTCGATGCCCGGCCTCATCCGCTGGACCGCCAGCGGCGATCCAGCCTGGTATGCGTCGTCGGACGCGGTCGGTCCCGCCAGTTGGGTCGACTGCTACGCCCTCAATGTCGGCACCGACCGCGCCTGGGCGTACCCGTACACGGGCTTCCCCCTGGTGGAGATCGACGGCATCGGCATCACCTGGACCCGTCGCACGCCCACGCACTACGCCTCGGCGGTACTCGTCGAAGGTTCCGACGCCGCCTTCTTGACGGCCGACACCGCTCCCCGCCGAGCGCCCGGGCACTACACCCTCACGGAGGCGGCAAGCAGGAACGGGACCTTGGAGGCGACCGCCTCAGCCCCACTCGTCCTCCCTGACGGAACCCGGCCGGGGGCGTGGGCGCGCCGAACCGTCTGCCGCGGAGGCCAGATGTGGCTGCAGTTCCGCCACGACGAACGCACCTGGTTCCACTACGAGCTGGGCGAACTGGCCACGTAGCGTCGCCGCCCACCAGCCAGGCGCGCTTCAGCACTCTTGGTGCGCCGCACGAGGCCCGCTCTTCAATGCGCCCGGTAGATGAAGGGACCGCTGAGGGCACCTCGGTCACGCGTCCCCCTCGCGCGGGCCGCGGGCCGTCATCAGGGCGGTGCCGGTGGCGAAGACGAGGGTGGCGCAGAGGAGGGCGGGGGGGTCGTGTGGGGGGCGGGCGGGCCAGGTCAGGGGGGAGTGCCAGGTTTCTTGGAGGGCGAAGGCGGCGAGGGCGGTGTAGGTGAGGGGGCCGAGCCAGGCGAGGGGGGCGCTGAGGGTGGCGGCGGTGAGGAAGCCGAGGCCGGTGAGGCCGGTGAGGTCGCGGAGCAGCGCCAGGGGGCCGCCGGGGAGGTGGGTGGCGGTGGTCGCGAGGAGGAGGGTGGTGGCGGCGGTGGCGGTCAGGAGGAGGGTGGTGGTGAGGCGGAGGAGGGGGAGTTGGGGGCCGGTGGTGCGTTCGCTCTCGCCGAAGGGGTTGTGGGCGGCGACGGCGACGACGGAGGCGGCCGCGCATTCGGCGAGCAGCAGGATCTGGTGGGCGGCGGCGCCGTCGCCCTGGAGCCAGTGGAGTTGGGCGGCGACCCGTAGCAGTGCCGCGCAGGCAACCAGGAGGGCGACGGCGCCCGGGGCCTGGCGGCTGAGCAGGTGGAGCCGCAGCAGGCGGGGGCGCCGGGCCGCCGGGGGCGTGAGGACCGTACTGGTCACGGCAGTTGCTCCAGGGTGAGACGGCCGGCGCGAAGGGCGGTGAGGTGGGCGGTGAGCCAGGCGTGCCGGTCGGCGGGGGACAGGGCGGCGAAACGGGCGCCCGCCGCGTCGGCCGGGGTGCCGGGCCGTGGGAGGACCAGCGGGGTCCCGTCGATCTGGGCGGAGACGGTCAGCCGGTCGCGGGCGATCCCGGCAGCCGTCAACAGGCCCTGTGAGACCGCCTGCTGGGCGTCGGACACGTGCCCGACGAGACGGTCGACGACCACCCCCGCGACCGGCGGCAGCACCTCCGCGGTGACCCGCGGCACGCTGGTCCACATCTGCTCGGAGGTGCAGCAGCGCGCCGGTTGGCTGCCGTCCGGCGGGTTCGGCCCGATCCACATGGCCCCGTCGTAACCGATGTCGAGCGCCAGGTGGACCACCGGCGGCGTCCCGTCGACCGTCGCGTCGGCCAGCGGCGAGTGCTGCCCGGACAGGGCGACCTGGTCGACTCGTACGGGAGCGCCCGGCAGTCCGGCCACCTCGCGCAGCAGCGGGTCCAGGGCGGTGGCGAGGGTGGGCAGATACGCCCGGTAGACGGGGTGGACGCAGACCTTGAGGGTGGCGCCCCCGCACACGGGTGTGTACGAGAGCGGCCGGTCGTCGGCGGCGTTGTGCAGGGCGGGTACGACCACGCCGTGTGCCTCCACCCGGGCCGTACCGATCAGGGCGGTCGCCGTCCCGCACAGGGCGAGGCCCACGGCGGCGACCCCGGCCGCCAGGCGGCGCAGCCCGGCCCGCCCGCACACCGCCTGCACCCCCAGGGCGCCGAGCGCCGCGACCAACAGGCCGCCGAAGAAGAGGAGTTGGGTGAGGGAGAGATCGGGCAGGTAGGGGTAGAAGACGCCTGCGTCGGAGCGGGGCGGCGCCAGCGAGTACGCGGGCGAGGTCATCGGGGAGAGCAGGACGTACCGGCCGCCGCTGCGCAGGGTCTGCCGGAGGAAGAGGCCGCTGACGATGGCCGCCAGCGGCGCGGTGAAGCGGCTGGGGAGCAGCGTCCCGGCGGCGAAGCCCATGGCGCTGAAGGCGGCGAGCGCGACCGCGCCCACCACCACGGGCCACCACAGCGGGCTGCCCGCTGCCCCGCGCCAGGCGATCATCGCGTAGAGGAAGCCGACGCAGCCCAGATAGGCGCCCAGTGCCCAACTGGTGGTCGCCGCCCAGGTGATGAACCGGCCGGCCCAGCGCGGCAGCGGCGTGATGTCCACCTGTTCGACGATGCCGCGGCGGTGGTCGCGCCCCGCGACCCAGGCGGCGGCGCCCACCACGAAGGGGGCGAAGTCGTCCAGGGCCGCGCCCTGCCGCACGATCAGGGTGCGGGAGCCCCAGAGCGGCGCGAGGGCCATGCTGGCGCGGTAGGTGTCGAGCCAGAAGGCGAGCAGGGCCAGCGGCACCATCCACAGCATGGTGTTGCGGCGCAGTTCCAGCCGCAGCAGGCGGCCGGTGGACAGTCGCAGCAGGGACGAGAACCCGGGGGCGCGCGGCGCGCGGCGCGGCGCCGGTACGGTGACGGCGCTCATGCCCGCGCCTCCGCGAGGACCGCGCTGTAACCGCGCTCCAGCGGCGCGTCCCCGGTGCCGTGGCCCGCGCCCCGGGCCATCAGCTCCCCGGGCGTGCCCTGGAAGGCGATCCTGCCCTGGTGCATCAGGGCGACCTCGGCGCAGGCGGCGCCCACGTCCTCCACCAGATGGGTGCTCACCACGACCGTCGCCCGCTCCCCCAACTCCCGCAGGACGGAACGGAACTCGACGCGCTGCTCCGGGTCGAGCCCGGCGGTCGGCTCGTCGAAGAGCACCAGCTCCGGCTCGTTGACGATCGCCTGCGCGATCCCGGCGCGGCGCAGCATTCCGCCGGACAGGGTGCGCAGCTTCGCGGTGGCCTTGTCGCCCAGGCCCACCCGCTCCACCGCGGCCGCGACCGCCGCCGGCACCTGGCGCGGCGGCACCTCCTTGAGCAGGGCGAAGTACTCGACGAACTCCACCACCGTGAAGCCGGGGTAGTAGCCCAGGTTCTGCGGCAGATAGCCCAGCCTGCGGCGGATCTCCCGGCGCGGCCCGTGCTCGGACGGGTTCCGCTCCAGCAGGCGGAGGCTGCCGGAGGTCGGTGGGATGACGGTGGCCAGCATTCTCAACAGGGTCGTCTTGCCCGCCCCGTTGGGGCCCAGCAGGCCGAACACCCCCGGTCCGGTACGGAGGTCCACGCCGTCCACCGCCTGGGTGCGGCCGAACCGCCGGGTCAGGTCAGCGATCTCGATGTTCAACGGTTCCCCTTCGTGGGCCTGGTGGACCTGGTGGCACGGAATGTGGAGTGCAGGACGACGGCCGCGCAGCACGCGGCGACTCCCAGATACGGCAGGACGAGGACGGAACGGGTCACGGCCGCCGCGACCTGCCCGGTGGCGGACTGGCTGCCGATCACGGTGATGGCCCATACGGCGAGGGCGGCGCCGACGCCGCTGTTCGCCGACTCGGCCACGGTGGCGACGGCCAGGGCGAGCGCCGATACGGCGGCCATCGGCACCAACCACCCGAACGCGATACCCGCCGCCGTGGGCGACACCGCCGAAGCGCCCAGCGCCAGCAGGGCGTTGACCGCGAAGACGGCGAGCACGCGGGTCAGCTGCACCATCCGGTCGCTGACCGCCATCGTGCGCGACAGCTCCCAGGCGGCGTCGAGCCCGGGGCCGTACGAGTACGCCACCGCCGCCCCGGCCAGCCCCGGCGCGGACAGCGCCACCACCGGCTGCCCGGTCCCGGCGGTCACCACGGCACCGGCGGCGAACACCACGACGGTGGCGATCAGCCAGGGGAGCAGCAGGGAGGGGGCGGTGAGGAGTGCCCTGGCCAGGCCGGGCGAGCGCAGCAGGCGGGCGGCGGTCCGCTCGGTCCAGCGCGGTTCGCGCCGCCAGACCTGGGCGGCGACGCCGACCCAGATCCGGTCGAGGTCGACGTCGACCGGCCCGTCGGGACTCGTACGCTCCAGCCCCCTACGGTCCCGCCCGGCACGGTCCCGCCCGGTCCGCTGCCGCCCGATACGGTCCCGCCCGGCACGGTCCCGCCCCGTACCCTCCGCGTCACGCGGCCCCTCCCTCACAGCCCCTCCTCCTGCGCCGCGCGCCCGATCAGCGCCGTCCTCATCAACCGCCGCACCCGGTGGGCCCGGCTCTTGACCGTGCCCTGGGGCACGCCCATCAACTGCGCGACCTGCGCGACCGGTTGGTCCTCCACGTACAGCAACCGCCAGACCTCCCGCTCGGGACTGCCCTCCGGGCCGAGCACCGCGAGGGCGGCGGCCAGGTCGGTACGCGCCATCACGGCCTCCATCGGATCGCGGGCGGCGGCCCGGCCCGCCGCGGCCAGGGCGCCGTCGAACGCGGTGTCCAGCGCGGTGTCGTCGAGGGCAGCGGTGTCGACCGGGCTCGCGTCCCGGCCGCGGCGGCGCAGCCAACCGGCCGCCTGCCGACGGGCGATCACCCAGAGCCAGCCGCCCGCCGCGCCCTGCGGCCGGTAGTCGCGCGCACCGCGCCAGACCGCCAGGAACGTCTCCTGCAGCACGTCCTCGACGTCCTGCGCCGGGAGCGCCGCCCGCAGCCGCGCCGCCAGCCACGGCGCATGCCGCCGGAACAGCTCGCGCAGCGCACTCTCGTCTCCGCGGGCCAGGCGGGCGATCAGCTCGTCATCGTCGTCCATCACTTCCTCTATTGCCGCGCGGGGGCTTCGGGTTCACGAAAAGGCCGAGAGTTTTGCGCCCCCTGGCCGCCCGGAGTGCCGGCGCCCCACCCCGCGGCCTCCGGCCACGGAAACCTCAGCGCAGCGCATCCCGCAGCAGCCTGATCGCCGCCGGGACGTCCGCGTCCGGGAGGTTGCCGTAGCCGAGGACGAGGGCGGTGGGCGCTGAGGTGGGGTGGGAGGTGTAGGCGGTGAGGGGGGTCAGGCGGAGGCCGTGGGAGGTGGCGGCGCGGACGGTGGCGGGGAGGTCGGTGCCTGGGGGGAGGTGGAGGAGGACGTGGAGGCCGGCGGCGGGGCCGGTGACGCGGGCGGCGGGGAGGGTGCCGGCGAGGGTGGTGAGCAGGAGGTCGCGGCGGGTGCGGAAGCGGCGGCGGGCGGCGCGCAGATGGGCGTCGTACCAGCCGCGGTCGATGAAGGCGGCGAGGGCGAGCTGGTCGAGTACGGGCGGTGCGGCGGCAACCGGGTTGGCCGCGCGGAGGGCCGGGGCGAGGGCGGCGGGGGCGACCAGCCAGCCGAGGCCGAGGGCCGGGGAGAGGGTCTTGCTGACCGAGCCGAGGAGGAGGACACGGCGGGCGTCCATGCCCTGCATGACGGCGACGGGCCGGTGGTCGTAGCGGAACTCCGCGTCGTAGTCGTCCTCGATGACATAGCCGTCGACCTCGCGGGCCCACCGCACGAGCCCCGCCCGGCGGTCGGGGGAGAGCACGGTGCCGGTCGGGAACTGGTGGGCCGCGCCGACGACGACGGCCCTGGCGGGGGTGCGGGCGAGGTCGTCGACGCGCAGGCCGTCGTCGTCCACCGGCACCGGGTGGACCCGCAGGCCCGCGCTCGTGGCGGCGTCGCGTAGCCGCCCCCAGCCGGGGTCCTCCACGGCCAGCTCGGTGATCCCCTCGGCGCGCAGCGTCCGGCAGGTGCGGAACAGGCCGTCGGTGACGCCCGCGCACACCGACACCGAGGCGGTACGGAGGTCGGCGCCACGCGAGCGCCGCAGATACGCGGCGAGGGTGGCGCGCAGCTGTCCGTGCCCGGCGGGGTCCGGCGGCCCGAGGTCGTAGTGGACGGCGGAGCCGGTGACGGCGCGGACGGCCTCCGCCCAGCGGCGGCGCGGGAAGGCCCGCAGGTCCGGCAGGCCGGGCGCGATGTCGTACCGGATCGCCGGCGTCGCGAGTGCGCGGCGGGGGTCGGGCCGCGGCGGGTCCGACTCCGGTGACCACGACACCCGGGTGGCGGAACCGGTCCGGGCCGACAGATAGCCCTCCGCGACGAGTTGGCCGTACGCCTCCGTCACCACCCAGCGGGAGCAGCCGAGTTGCTCGGCGAGCGCGCGGCTGGGCGGCACGCTGGCGCCCTCCGCCAGCCGCCCGTCCCGGATGGCGGTCCGCAGCGCCCGCGTGAGCCGTTCGCGCAGGCCGGCGCGGCCGCCGCCGTCCGCCGCGGGACCCGGACCACCGATGTCCAGCAGCGTCGCCCACGCGAGATTGGTCTGGTGAAACGCCATGGAATTGGAGCGTACCGCCGATCCGATGACGCCTAGCGTGGAGGTCATGACGGAAAACCTTGTGCTCGGCGCCATGCTGTTCGGAACGGCTCAGGACGAGCGCCGCTCGTTCGCGATCCTGGACCACTTCGTGGACGTCGGCGGCGTCTGGATCGACACCGCCGACTGTTACGCGTTCTGGGCCGACCCGTCCGGATTCGGCGGCCAGAGCGAGGAGTTGCTCGGCCGCTGGCTGGCCCGGCGCCCCGGGATGCGGGACCGGGTGAGGATCAGCACCAAGGTGGGGTGCGAGCCGACCGAGGCCGGACGGTTCCCCGAGGGGGCCGAGGGCCTGTCGGCGCCGGCCGTCAAGAACGCGGTCGAGGGCAGCCTGCGCCGCCTCGGCACGGACCACGTCGAGCTGTACTGGGCCCACATGCCCGACCCGTACACCCCGCTGGAAGAGACCGTCACCGCCTTCGGCGCCCTCGCCTCCGCCGGGACGGTCGGCCGCCTCGGCTGCTCCAACTACCCCGTCTGGCAGGTCGAAAAGGCCCGGTGGATCGCCCGCGACCACGGCGTCGAGGGCTTCACCGCCATCCAGCAGCACCACACCTACCTGCGCCCCCTCCCCGGCACCCGGCCCGTCGTGTCGCACCGCTTCGCCACGGTCACCGACGAGGTGCTGCACTACCTGGAGCACCAGCCGGACATGGCGCTGTGGGCGTACACCCCGCTGCTCAGCGGCGGTTACACCCGCCCCGACAAGCCGCTGCCGGTGGAGTACGACCACCCGGGCACCACCCACCGCCTCGCCGTACTCGACGAGATCGCCGCCGAGACCGGCACCGACCGCAACCGCGTGGTCCTCGCCTGGCTGACCGGCGGCCGCCCCGCCGCCGTCCCGATCGTCGGCGTCAGCACCCTCGCCCAGCTCGACGAGGCCGTCGCGGGCGTGTCACTGGAGCTGACCGCCGAGCAGCGGGCACGCCTGGACGCGGCGGCCTGACACGCCGCGCCAGGAGGCCGCTCAGGGGTCGCCCCGCGCCGGGAAGAAGCTGTACGTGGTTCCACGGATTCGAAGGATTCCCGCTCTTCCTAGGGTTTTCGACGTGCGGGAAACGCACATCGGATTCGGGAGGGGAACCACACATGAAGCGGTTATCCAAGATCGGGCTCGCGGCGTCCGCGCTGACACTCGCGACCGGGCTGGCGACCACGGCCACCGCCCAGGCGAGCCCGCACCAGGCGACGGACTCGGTGCCGCGCCCGTCGATCAACTCGGTCTCGTTCAGCGGCTACTACGGCACGGGCGTGTCCTCGCCGACCCTGACGATCAACGGCTCCGGCTTCGGCGCCACCCCGCCCCCGGGCGCGTCGGACAACACCACGAGCTGCGGGGGATACACGGCCAACGGCCAGGTCTACGGCAGCCAGCTCTACTTCGTCGACGACAACAACTTCGAGGCCGGATACAGCAGCGTGGGGGCCGCCGACTGCGTCGGTGTGTCCGTGGTGTCCTGGAGCCCCACGAAGGTCGTCGTCAAGTTCGGCAACGCGTACGGCACTTTCCAGCACTGGTACCTCAACAACGGTGACGGGTACGCGCTCTCGGTCAACGGCGGGATCTTCGGCGGCACCGTCAGCGGACTGATCTGACGGACGGCGCCTGACGGGGGAGCCGAGCGCCGGGGCGGCAGCCAGCCGCCTCGGCGCTCGACGCGCGCGCCTCCCGGCCGGCGCCGGTAGCCGCGCGTACCGTACGCATCATGCGATTAACCGGGGCGTCCGCCGCGGAACGGGCCGGGGGGCGAAGGGTGTTCGGCCGCGAGGGCGAACTGGCGGCTGTCCGCTCCCTGTTGGCCCACCCCGGTACGGGCGCCCGTGCGCTGGTCGTCGAAGGGGAGCCGGGCGCCGGCAAGACTGCGCTCTGGGCGGCCGGACGCGAGGCGGCGCGGGCGGCCGGGTGGACGGTGCTCACCGCACGCGGGTCGCCGGGCGAGAGCGCGCTGTCGTTCGCGGGCCTGCTCGACCTGATGGACCCGGTGCCCGAGGATGTCCTGGCGCGGCTGCCGGAACTCCAACGCGCCGCGGTCGACGCGGCGTTGCTCCGGCGCCCTCCCACCGCGCCGGTCGGCCCGCGCGAGGTCGGGGCCGGGACACTCGGGGTGCTGCGTGCGCTGGCCGCGCAGCGGCCGGTGCTGCTGGCGGTCGACGACCTGCCGTGGCTGGACGCCGCGACCGTGGACGTGCTCTGGTTCGCGCTGCGGAGGCTGGAGTCGGCGCCGATACGGCTGCTCGCCTGCCGTCGTACGCTCGGCGGCGTCATGGACGGTGACGCCACGGACGGTGGCGCGGACGAGGGCGGGAGCCCCGGTGCGGCCGGGAACCGTACCGCGCGGGACGGCATCCCGTTACGTGCCGTGGACCGATTACCCGTGGGGCCGCTGGACGGCGCGCCCATCGCGCTGATGCTCGCCGACCGGCTCGCCCTCACCCTGCCCGCCGAAGCGGCCGACCGTATCGCCGCGCGGACCGGCGGGAACCCCTTCTGGGCACTGGAGATCGGTGCCGAACTCGCCACCCGCGCGCCGGGCGGCGGCACGTCCGCCCCCGGCCCCGGCGCGCTCCCCGATATCGACATCCCCGTGCCGCCCGCCTTGTCGGCGCTCGTCACCCGCCGGCTGACCGCACTGGAACCGGCCACCCACGAGGTCCTGCTCACCGTCGCCCTGCTGGACCAGCCCTCGATCGCCACGGCACGCCGGGCGTTGGCGCCCGTCGTCGGGGAGGTCGACGCCGCGATCGACCGGGCGGTCGAGGCCGGGGTGGTCGCCGCGTCCGCGGGGCGCCTGCGGGCGGCGCACCCGTTGCTGAGCGCGGCCGTCATCGCGATGGAGCCGCCGCTCGCCAGGGCCGCCGCGCACCGGCGGCTGGCCCGGGTCGTCGAGGATCCCGAGCTGCGTGCCCGGCATGTGCTGCGTGCCTGGGACGGCGAGGCCGACGCCGCGGTGGCCGCGGTCCTGGAGGCGGGGGCGCGGGCGGCGGGTGGGCGCGGCGCCGTACGGGCCGCCGCGGAACTGGCGGGGCACGCCGCCGCGTGCACCCCCGCGGCCGACGCCGAGGCGCGGTGTCGGCGCCTGCGGACCGCCGCGGAACACCACCTCCAGGCCGCCGACTACGCACAGGCGTCCCGTAGCGCCGAGTTGGCCTGGCGGACCGGCGCGCCCGGCCGCCGCCACGCACTGCCGGTGCTCGTCGAGGCGCTGTGGTGGTCGCGGAGCCCCGAGGCGGCCGAACGCTTCGTGGCGCCGCTCGCCGCCGACACATCCTTCGACCCGCACACCCGCGCCGTCGTCCTGGCGCTGGCCGCCGACGTCGGCGACGGGCTCGGCACCCCACGGGCGGCACTGGCCGGGCAGTCGCTGGAGCTGTTCGCGCAGGTGGGCGCCGCCGCGGACGGGGCGGCGCTGTGCACGGCCCTGCTGTACTCGGCGTTCGCACGGCTGGAGGCGGGCGAGGGCATCGCGTTCGACGTGCTCGCCCGGATCGGGGAGCTGCAACGCGACCTGCCCTATGTCGTCTCCAGCAACCGCGCCGAGACCGTACTGGCCTGCTGGTACAAGGACGTCGACGACCTCGACCGGTCCCGCCCCGCGCTGCTCGCCGCGATCGGCGGCGCCAGGGACCGCGGCGAGGACGCGATGCTGCCCTCGCTCTACGGCCATCTGGCGCTCACCGAACTCTGGTCGGGCAAGCCCGCCGCCGCCCGGGAGGCCCTCGACCTGGGCCTCCCGCTCACGCCCGAGGGCACCACCACACCGGTCGCGCTGCGTACGGCGGAGGCGCTGCTGACCCTGCTGGGCGGGGACATCACGGCCACCCGCCCGGAGATCGACCGCCTCTCCGAGGGCGGGGTGATGATCGCGAACGTCAAGGCGCTGGCGGCGCTGCTCGCGGGCGACGACGCGACCGCGGCCGACCTGCTCGGCCCTGTGTACGCTCGGGCCCGCGAGGGCGGCATCCGCGAACCGGGGCGCCGGGGCCGGGTCGAGGGCACTCTCGGGCAGGCCCTGGTCAACCTCGGCCGGACGGACGAGGCGCGGGCCCTCGCGGCGGAGCTCCTGGCGATCGGGGTACCCGCGGCCCGCCCCACGCTCGTCGGGGTCGCCCGCCGTATCGAAGGACTCGCCGAAGCCGCCACCGGTGACCTGGACGCGGCGGTCGTCTCCCTCCGGGCCGCCGTCGCCGCCCACCGCAGCTGCCCGTTCCCGCTGGAGTGGGGGCGCAGCCTGCTCGCGCTCGGCCAGACGCAGCGCCGCCGCAAGGCGCGTACCGAAGCCCGCGAGGCGCTCACCGCCGCGCACGCCTGCTTCGAGGCCGTCGGCGCCGTCCCCTTCGCCGCGGTCGCCCGCGCGGAACTCGCCAAGGGCCGCCGCGGTTCCAGCGGCGCCGCCCTCACCCCCACCGAGGACCAGATCGCCGGCCTCGTCGCCTCCGGCCACACCAACCGCGAGGTCGCCGCCCGCCTCTACATCAGCGTCCGCACCGTCGAGACCCACCTGGCCTCGATCTACCGCAAGCTCGCCCTGCGCTCCCGCAGCGAACTCGCCGCCCGCCGCGACCCCCGAGACCCCCGCTAGCCACCGCCGTCAGCGGCTGACAGCCCGCCCCTCGGCCCTGTCAGCGAGCTGGCCGCGCCCTGTCAGCGCGCCCCGGCATCGTCGTGGTCATCGAGAACGGCGAGCACGACGGCGAGCGGGACGAAGGGGAAGAGCAGATGGGGTACGCGATACGGGCCGAGGGTCTGGTCAAGCGGTACGGGGACTTCGTCGCGCTGGACGGGGTGGATCTGGAGGTGCCGGAAGGGAAGGTGGTCGGGGTTCTCGGGCCGAACGGGGCCGGGAAGACGACGACCGTGCGGATCCTGTCGACGCTGCTGCGGCCGGACGAGGGGCGGGCCAGCGTCGGGGGGCACGATGTGGTGCGGGATCCGGTGCGGGTACGGCAGTTGATCGGGCTGACCGGGCAGTACGCCTCGGTCGACGAGGGGCTGTCGGGGACCGAGAACCTGGTGCTGATCGGGCGGTTGCTCGACATGCCGAAGCGGGACGCCGCCGCGCGGGCCGCGGAGCTGCTGGAGCGGTTCTCGCTCACCGAGGCGGCCGGCAAGCCGCTGAGCACCTTCTCCGGAGGGATGCGCCGCCGCCTCGACCTGGCGGCGAGCCTGGTGGGCAGGCCGCAGGTGATCTACCTGGACGAGCCGACCACGGGTCTCGACCCGCACGCCCGCAACGAGGTGTGGGACGTGGTGCGGAAGTTGGTGGACGACGGCTCCACGGTGCTGCTCACCACGCAGTACCTGGAGGAGGCGGACCAACTGGCCGACTCCATCACGGTGTTCGACCGCGGCCGGGTGGTCGCCGAGGGGCGCCCCGGTGAGCTGAAGCGCCAGGTCGGCGGGCAGATCCTGCAGGTGCGGCCGACGCTGGCGGGCGATGTGGAGCTGGTGGCCCGGATCCTCACCGAACTGACCGGCGGCGAGCCCGCCCGCAGCAGCGGCAACAGCGTGCTCACCGTGCCCGCCGCGGACCCGCTGCTGGTGTCCGCGGTGGCCAGGAAGCTGGACTCGGCCGGTATCTCCGCCGACGAGCTGGGGCTGCGGCTGCCCAGCCTGGACGAGGTCTTCCTGGCCCTGACCGGACGGCCCGCGACGAGCAACGACGAAACGGACAGCACCGACGGCACGAAGAACGACAGCAAGAACGACAGCAAGAGCGACACCGACACCGAGAGGACCGCGGCATGAGCACCCAGACCGTCACCGCCCCCGCCCCCGCTTCCGCCCCCGCCGCCCCTGTGGCGCCGCTGCGGATCGGCGCGGCCCGCACCACCCGGCACAGCTTGGCCCTCGCCGGGCGCGGCATCACCAAGATGAGGAAGAACGTCACGCTGCTCGCCGACGCGATCCTCACCCCGGTCCTCTTCCTGCTGATCTTCGTCTACCTCTACGGCGGGGCCATCGCGCACGGCGACGACGACGCCTATCTGCGCAAGCTGGTGCCGGGCATCATGGTGATGACCGTCTTCCAGGCCAGCATCGGCATCGGCGCCTCCCTCAACGCCGACGCGGCGACAGGGGTGTTCGACCGGTTCCGGTCGATGCCCATCGCCCGGTCCGCGCCGCTGATCGGCGCCGTGCTGGCCGATGTCGTCCGCTATGTCGTCTGCCTCACCACGGTGATGGCGCTCTCCCTCGTCATGGGCTACCGGATCACCACCAACCCGATAGCGACGCTTGCCGCCTTCGGGATGCTGCTGGCCTTCGCGGTGTGCTTCTCCTGGATCTCGGTCTTCATCGGGATGACCGCCAAGACCCCTGGTTCCGTCATGGGGTTGATGACGGCCCTGATCGTGCCGCTGACCTTCGCCAGCAACGTGGCGGTGCCGTCGGGGACCATGCCCGGGTGGCTGCAGGCCTGGTCGCACGTCAACCCGGTCAGCCTGCTCTCCGACACCATGCGCGGTCTGCTCAACGGCGGCGCGGTCGCCCACCCGCTGCTCGGAACCCTGTGCTGGATGGCGGGTGTGGTCGCGGTCTTCTTCCCGCTGGCGATGCGCTCCTACCGCAGGACCGCGGGCTGAACCGCCCCGGGTTCCCCCGCCCGCACCACTGCTTACACCCGCACCGGCTGGCCGACCTCCTCGGCCAGCCGGTGCAGCGCGTCCGTCCTCGGCAGCGCGGCGCCCGCGCCGTACGCGGCCCGGTAGCCGTCCTCGCCCAGCCGCCCGGTGAGCCGCTCGACCAGCTCGCGCAGCTCCGGCTCCCCCGCGTCGAACGCGCCCCGCATCACCTCGCTCATGCCCAGCGCCTCGGCCGCGCCCCGCGCGTCGCCCTCCAACGCCAGCAGTCCGCCGAGGAGTTCGGCCACCCAGGCGAGTCCGGCTCCGGCGCCCTGGCCGAGCAGCCCCCCGGCGGCCTCCGGCAGCAGGGCGCGGGCACCTACGGCGTCGCCCTCCGCGAGCCGGTTCTCCATCCGGGTGCTGACGATCAGGTCCCTGGCCAGCTCCTCGGGTACGGCGCGGTTGCGGACGAAGGTCTCCAACTGGTCCAGGACCTGGTTGGCGCGCTCCAGATCGCCCGCCCTGCGGTGGAGGTTGTTGAGGCCGACGAGGATGTTGGCCTCGAGACGCCGGTGCCCGCGCTCCCTGGCCTGGCGGTGCGCGGACTCCAGGTCGCGGCGGGCGCCGTCCAGATCGCCGCTGCGGCGGCGCTCGCGGGCCAGTCTGACCCGGCCGAGGTCGAGGTAGTCCTCGGTGCCGATCTCGGAGCTGACCGCGACCACCCGCTCGAAGGTGGCGATGGCCTGCGGGTACTCGCCGCGCAGCGAGTGGTCGCGGCCGATGGGGAGCAGGCTCATCACCAGGCCCCAGCGGTCACCGGCCTCCTCGAAGCCGCGCAGTGCGGCGAGCCGGGAGGCGGCCCCGGTGCGCAGGTCGCCCTGTTCGGTGAGGGCGAAGTCGTACGCGAGGTGGGCGCTGGCCCGCACCCAGGGGTCGGGCGACTCCAGGGCCTCGGACTCCTCGCCGGGGGCGGCGAGTTGGGAGATCCGCAGGAACAGTCCCGCGGTGTGGAACTCCCGGGCGTTGGCCGAGTCGACGTCCGCGATCGGCGAGCGGCTCTGCGGCAGGCCGCCGCCGAGTCCGCGTACCTCGGCGAGCGCGGTCTCCAGTTGGGCGCTCATCCCCCTCACTCCCCAGTACCAGAACATCGCCGCGACGAACCGGGAGGCCAGCTCCCCGTCGCCCGCCGCCACCGCGGTCCGCAGCGCGAGCACCAGGTTGGCGTGCTCGGCGTCGAACACCGCGAGGGCGTCGAGCTGTTCGCCGGTACGCAGCCGGGGTTCGTGCTCCTCGGCCAGCGCGAGGAAGTAGTCGGCGAAGGGGCCGGTGAGGTCGTCACCGGACGCGGCGAGCCGGGTGGCGGCGTAGGCGCGTACGGTCTCCAGCATCCGGTAGCGCGGCTCGCCGCCGCCCGGTCCGTCCGTCGTCGCGGTCGCGGTGGCGAGGGACTTCTCGATCAGCGCGTCGAGGACGTACAGCACGTCGTCGGCGGGCAGTTCGGCGTCCGCGCAGACCGCTTCCAGGGCGGCGAGGGTGGCCCCGCCAGGGAAGGCCGACAGCCTGCGGGCCAGGACGCGTTCGGGCTCGTCGAGCAGGTCCCAGCTCCACTCGACGACCGCGAGCAGGGTGCGCTGGCGCGGCAGTGCGGTACGGCTGCCCGAGGTGAGCAGCCGGAACCGGTCGTCGAGGCGGCGGGCGATCTGGTCCACGCTCATCGAGCGGAGTTTGGCGGCGGCCAGTTCCAGGGCGAGCGGCATGCCGTCGAGGCGCCAGCAGATCTCGACCACGGCGCCGACCGTGGTGTCGTCGATGGCGAAGCCGGGCCGGACGCTGGTGGCCCGGTCGGCGAAGAGGCGTACGGCGTCGGCCCGCGCGGCCTCGGCGGGTTCCGGGGTGCCGGTGGGCACGTCGAGCGGGCCGAGGTGGCAGAGCACCTCCCCGGTGATGGCCAGCGGCTCCCTGCTGGTGGCGAGGATGCGCAGCTGCGGCAGCCGCTCCAAGAGCTGGTCGGCGAGTGCGGCCGCCGCGTCCACCAGGTGCTCGCAGTTGTCGAGGACGAGCAACGCGTCGCCGATGTCGAGGAGTTCGGCCATCCGGTCGACCGGCGGCGCGGCCTTCTGGGTCTGTCCGGCGTCGTACAGGCCGCCGTCCGTGGAGCCGATCGCGCCGAGGACGGCGTCGGCCACCTCGTCGGCGGTGCCCACCGCCGCCAGCGGGACGAACCAGACCCGGCCGCGGCCGTAGGCCCGGTCCCGGCCGACGGCCTCCAGCGACAGCCGGGTCTTGCCCGCGCCGCCCGCGCCCACGATGGTGACCAGCCGGGACGCGGTGAGCAGCCCGTCGAGCTGCGCCAACTCGGCCTCCCGGCCGACGAAGCTGGTCAGCCGGGCGGGCAACCGCCGTGCCGACACCTCGGGCTGGACGGCGGGCCGGGCCAACTCGCCCCGCAGCAGCGTGAGATGGATCTCCTGGAGTTCGGGAGAGGGGTCGACGCCCAGCTCCTCGCCGAGCCGGGTACGGATCTCCTCGTACGTCGTCAGCGCGTCCGACTGCCGTCCGGCCGCCCACAGCGCCCGCATCCGCAGTTCGGCCAGCCGCTCGCTGAGCGGGTGCGCGGCGCCCGCCGCGCCCAGGTCGGCCAGCACCTCGGCATGCCTGCCGAGCCGTAGCTCCGCGTCGAAGCGGTCCTCGGCGGCGGCGGTCCGCAGCTCTTCCAGGCGGGCGGCGGCGGCCGCGGCGAACGGCGCCTCCGTGACGTCCGCCAGCGCCGCGCCCGCCCCCTGCCACAGCCCCAGCGCCGTACCCAGCAGCGCGGCGGCCTCGTCGAAGCGGCCCGCCGCCAGCTCCCGCCGCCCCTGCCCGGCCAGTTCCTCGAAGCGGTGGGCGTCGACATCCGCGGCCCGTACGGCCAGCCGGTAGCCGCCGGCCGTCGACTCGATGGCGGCCGCCCCGCCCAGTGCCTTGCGCAGCCGGGACACCAGCGCCTGCAGCGCGTTGGCCGCCCCGCTCGGCGGGTCCTCGCCCCACAGCCCGTCGACCAGCCCGTCCACGGACACCGTGCGCCCGGCCTCCAGCGCGAGCCGCGCCAGCAGCATCCGCAGCCGCGCGCCGCCGAGGGCGACCGGCGCCCCGTCGTCCTCACACGCCTGGACCGAACCGAGCAGAACTATGCGCACCGCGTGCCCTCCCGTAGCAACCCTGCCCCAAGAGTCGCAGCGTCCCCAGGGCGGTTCAGCATCACCTACGGGCCCCACCTGCGTAAAGGGCGGTGCGGCGGCGGGGTCTTGCCGGCTCTGACCCCCCGGAGTCGGTCAGCCGGGACCGCGGACGGCCAGGGCCTCTTCGCGTGGCGCCGCGCGGCTCAGCGGGAAGACCGCGCGGAGGTGGGCGCCGGTGCCGTGCGGGGTGGGGAGGGCGGTGAGGGTGGCGGCGTGGGCGGTGGCGATGTCGCGGGCGATGGGGAGGCCGAGACCGGAGCCGCCGGTGTCGCGGGGGCGGGCGGCGTCGAGGCGGGTGAAGCGGTCGAAGACGGTGCCGCGGTGTTCGTCGGGGATGCCGTCGCCGTCGTCGGTGACGTCGAGGACGGCGGTGCGCGGGTCGGGGCGGGTCAGGCGCACGTGGACGGTGGTCGTGGCGTGCCGGACGGCGTTGTCGACGAGGTTGGCGACCAGGCGGCGCAGGTGGTCGGCCGAACCGTCGAGGAGCACGTCGGGGGTGAGGTCGAGGGCGACGCGGATCTCCAGCCGCGGGCGTTTGCGGGCGGCCTCCTCCGCGACGAGCTGGGAGAGGTCGAGCACGGCGGCACGGAGCGGCTGACGGGCGTCGAGGCGGGCGAGCAGCAGCAGGTCGGAGGTGAGGGACTGCAGCCGGCCCACGTCGTCCAGTGCCGCCTCGGCCAGCGCCTTCTCGGCGGGGCGGGCGAGTTCGAGCCGGGTGCGCAGGATCGCCATCGGGCTGCGCAGTTCGTGGGCGGCGTCCGCGACGAACTGCCGGTGCGCGTCGACGGCGGTCCGCAGCCGGTCGAGGGTGTCGTTGACGGTACGGGCGAGGGCGGCGATCTCGTCGCGGGTACGCGGCTCCGGCACGCGTTCGTGCAGGTCGTACGCGGTGATCTCGGCGACCTTCGCCCGGATCGCGGAGACCGGGCGCAGCGCGCGGCCGACCGCGAGCCAGGTGAACAGCGCGACCAGGGCGAGCAGCGCGGGCACGCCCGGGATCAGCAGCCGGGTGAGGGTCGTCATCGCCTGCTGGGCCGGGGCCAGCGACGCCTTGCCCTTCACCTCGACGGGTCCGTTCTTGGTCGTGACGAGGGCGGTGATCTCCAGGTTGCCGTCGACGCCCTTCGCGGAGAGCAACTGCTGGGTCTTCGGGGCGCCGTCTGCCGCGCTCACGACGCCCGACTTCCCCGGCGGAAGTCCCGGCGGGGGCCCGTTGACCGGGCCCAGGTCCACCCCCTGGCCGGTGCCCGCCGTCGTTCCCGGCACTCCGGGCATCCCGGGCGGCGGGTCCCGCTTCATCGTGAACGCCTCCGACGACGCCTTCGCCTTCGCGTCCTGGAGCGCCAGCTCCTTCGTGGAGTCCGCCAGGCTCGTCTCCAGCGCGGCGAACAGCGCGACCGCGGCCAGGCACAGGGCCGCCGCCACCGCGGCCGTGGCGGTCAACGTGGTGCGCAGCCGTACTCCCATGTCATGCCTCCAGCCGGTATCCGGCGCCGCGTACGGTGCTGAGAGTGGTCCGCCCGAAGGGCTTGTCGATCTTGCGGCGCAGGGCACTGATGTAGACCTCGACCACGTTGGAGTCGCCGTCGTAGGCGAAGTCCCAGGCGCGGGCGAGCAGTTCCGACTTGGGGACGACCTCGCCCGCGCGCCGGGCGAGGCAGTGCAGGATCGCGAACTCCTTGGGTGTCAGGGCGATCTGCACATCGCCCCGGCTGCACTTGAGCCCGGCCGGGTCCACCCGCAGGTCGCCGACGCTGAGGACGGCCGGGCGCTCCCGTACCCCGCGCCTGACCAGGGCGCGCAGCCGGGCGAGCAGCACGACGTAGGAGAACGGCTTGGTGAGGTAGTCGTCCGCGCCGGTGTCGAGTGCCTCGGCCTCGTCGTACTCGCCGTCCTTGGCGGTCAGCATGAGGATCGGGGTCCAGTTGCCCGCCTCGCGCAGCCGGGCGCAGACCCCGTACCCGTGCAGCGACGGCAGCATCACGTCCAGCACGATCACGTCGTACGACTGCTCGGTCGCCATCCACAGGCCCTCGCGGCCGTCGTGGGCGAGATCGACCGCGAAGCCCTCACTGGTCAGGCCGTCCTTGAGCAGATCGGCCAGTCGGCGTTCGTCATCCACGAGGAGTATGCGCACGTCCACAGGGTGCTCCCGGCCGCCTAAGGCGAACATGAAGATCAACTGTGGGTCCTTCAGGCCCTCTTCAGGCGGCCCCGGCGAGGCTGCGGAGGTCAGATCAGCCGATCTGCGCACGCGGTACGAGTGACGGGCGGCCCGGCAGCGGGCGGCCCATGAACGGGAGTGACCGAGAGCATGAAGAAGACCAGGATGATGACGGGCATGGTCCTCACGGCGGGCCTCGGCCTGACCGGTGTGGTGGCCGCGTCCTCCAGCGGCGCCGCCACTCCGTCGTCGGCGCCGTCCGCGCACACCGCGCAGGCCGTCGCCCCGGCGCAGCCGGTGTTCGTCACGACGGCGGGCAAGGGCGGGGGCAAGGGTACGGTCTGCGTCGTGGTGAAGGGCGGCAAGCCGGGCCTGCCCGGGAAGCCGCTGCCCACCAAGCCGCTGCCCGGGAAGCCCGGGGTGCCGGGGACGCTCGCGCTGCCCGCGGTGCCCGGCGCGACGCTGTCCGGCAAGGACACGACCGTCAAGGTCGTGGGCGGCAAGCTCTACATCAACGGCAAGCTGGTCAAGGGCGGCGCCGCCGACACCAAGTGCCCGCTGCCGCCGCTCCCGCCGCTGCCCGGCAAGGGCAAGGGCGTGGTCTGCGTCATCGACATCCAGCCGGGCAAGGGCCACCCGAAGCCGGGCACCAAGACGACCGTCAAGGTCGTGGGCGGCAAGGTGTACGTCAACGGCAAGCTCGCCCCCGGCGCCAAGCCCGTCAAGGACTGCCCCCTTCCGCCCTTCCCGGGCAAGGGCGGCGGCGTGGTCGTCAAGCCGGGCAAGGGCGGGGCCGGAAGCGTGACCTTCCCCGCCCCCGGCGGCGGCAGCCTCACCTGGTCCCAGGGCGGCACCACCAAGGGCGGCTCGACCGACAGCACCAACGAGGCCGGTGTGACCACCTCGGCGCTGCGCGGCTGAGCCCCTTCCCCTGCGTGCGACGGGGGTGCACGCACCGCTGGGGCGCCCACTTCCAGGGGGCGCCCCAGCTTCGGATGCCGCGTCAGCGGCGGTTCAGCGGGTGAAGTGCGTCGGGGATGTGAGGCGGGTGAGTTTTTCGGGGTTGCGGACCACGTAGAGGGCGGTGATCTGGCCTGCCTCCATGCGGAGGGTGAGGACGTCGTCGATCTCGCCGTCGAGGTGGATGAGGAGGGCGGGGTGGCCGTTGACTTCGGTGGGTTCCACGTGGGCGCGGGCGCCCAGGGTGGGGAGGCCGGCGGACAGGACGCGGGCGACGTGGGGGAAGCCGCGGACGGGGTTCGGGATGGCCTGGCGGAGGCCGCCGCCGTCGCCGACGAGGACGACGTCCGGGGCGAGCATGTCGAGGAGTTCGCTCAGGTCACCGGTCTCGACGGCCTGCTGGAAGGCGGCGAGGGCACGACGGGTCTCGGCCGGGGAGACACTCTCGCGGGGGCGGCGGGCGGCGACATGGGCCCGCGCCCGGTGGGCGATCTGCCGGACCGCGGCCGGGCTCTTGCCCACGGCCTCGGCGATCTCGTCGTACTCGACGGCGAAGACCTCACGCAGCACGAAGACCGCCCGCTCGGTCGGGGTGAGCGTCTCCAGGACCAGCAGTACGGCGGTGGAGACGCTGTCGGCCAGCTCGACGTCCTCGGCGACGTCAGGTGTGGTCAGCAGGGGTTCGGGCAGCCACGAGCCGACGTACGTCTCCCGGCGGCGGGCGAGCGTGCGCAGGCGGGTCAGGGCCTGGCGGGTGGCGATCCGTACCAGGTAGGCGCGCCGGTCCCGTACCTCGGCGAGGTCGACGGCCGACCAGCGCAGCCAGGTCTCCTGGACGACGTCCTCCGCGTCGGCCGCCGAGCCGAGCATCTCGTAGGCCACGGTGAAGAGCAGGTTGCGGTGGGCGGTGAACGTCTCGGTGGCCGGTCCCGCCGTGTCCGTCGTGCGCTCGCTCATCCTCGGCTCCTGCCCAGTCGCTGTCGTAAGTGCCACGCACACAGGACGCCGGTCCCCCGGGTCCTGTGACACCCGCGGGCGGTGGCGCACGTCACAGCGCCCCGGCCGTCACAGGATGCCGGGCGGCCGCGTCTTGTGCTCGTTCAGCGCGGTGCGCACACCGCCACACCACATGTGAGGACGACACCATGGAACCCCGATTCAACCTGCTCGACAGCCCGACCGCCGCGACCGTCGCCAAGCGGTTCTACAACACCTCGCTGGCCGTCCAGAAGTCCTCGTTGCCCGCGAGCGTGCAGGAGCTGGTGTCCCTGCGCGCCAGCCAGATCAACGGCTGCGGCTTCTGCGTGGACATCCACACCAAGGAGGCGGCGGCGGCCGGTGAGACGCAGCTGCGGCTCAACCTGGTCGCCGCCTGGCGCCACACCACCGTGTTCACCGACGCCGAGCGCGCCGCGCTGGCCCTCGCCGAGGAGGGCACCCGCCTCACCGAGCAGGGCGTGTCCGACGACACCTGGGCCGAGCTGGGCAAGCACTACGACGACGACCAGCTCGGCGCCCTGGTCTGCCTGGTCGCCCTGATCAACGCCTCCAACCGGATGAGCGTGATCACCCACGCCCAGGGGGGCTCCTTCGACCGCAGCATGTTCGCCGCGCTCGACTAGAGCCCCCTTCCGACGCCCGCCCCCGGGCTACTCCGTGCGCAGCGCCGTCACCGTGCGGGTGCGGGCGGCCCAGGTGGCGGGGAGGAGGGCGCCCAGGACGGCGATGAGGAGGCCGCCCGTGACGAGGAGGGCGAGCTCGGGGGCGGGGTAGACGTGGAGGGCGCGGGAGGGGATGTCGAGACCGGCGCTGTGGCCCATCGCGGGCACCGTCACCGCGTGCAGGACCAGGCCCAGCGGGAGGCCGACCGCGCCCCCGACCACACCGATCACCGTCACCGACGCCAGCACCATGGCGACGGTCTGCCCCGGCGTCATGCCCAGCGCCTTGGCCACCCCGATCTCCCGTACCCGCTCGCGGGTTTCGAGCATCACCGTGTTGAGCACGCCGAGCCCGGCGACGGCGACGAGCATCAGGGTGAGCGCGGCGGTCAGCGCGTTCAGCACCACGATGGTGCCGCTCTTGCTGCCGTCGCCGCCGTGGGCGGCCGTGACGCCGAGCGGCGCCAGCCGGGTGTTCAGCGCCCGGGTGTAAGCGGCCGCGTCCGTACCGGACGTGAGCTTCACCGCGTACGTCTCCGGCCGCAGGTCGGGCTCGGCCCCGGCGAGGGTGGCGGCGTCGGTGAGCACCTCGTTGGTCTGGATGTGCGGGTCGAAGACCTCGCCGACGATACGGGCCCGGATCGTCCGGCCGTGGTCGACGAGGGCGACGGTGTCACCGAGCCGGGTGGCGGTGGCGGTCATGAAGGTGGACGGCACGACGGCCTCGCCGGGGGCGGTGAACCAGTGTCCCGCGGCCAGTTGGTAGCCCGCCCAGGACGCGTCGCCGGTGAAGGCGAAGACGGAGGTGGTGCCGGACACCCCGGCGACGGTCACGTCCGTCTCGGCGGTGCCGTACCACTTCAGCGTCCCCGGCTGGGAGTTGACGGCCGCCGTGATCGCGGCGGGGTCGCCGCCGCCCCGCCTGCCGCGCGGCACGGAGTGCGACGGCGCGCCCTTGCCCGGGCCGGGCGGCGGGCCGTACGCGGGGGCGATGGTGACGTCGGCGTTGTCGTGGTGCTTGGCCGCCTGCACCCAGTTGAGGGTGCCGCCCATGCCGACGGCGAAGGTGGCGGCCGCGGCGCCGAAGATGACCGCGGCGAGCATCCCAGCGGTGCGCGCGGGCCGGGCGAAGGGGTGGGCGAGGCCCAGGCTGACCGACCGCGGCAGCGGCAGCCGCGCGGTGAGCCGGGCCGCGAACTGCCCGCGGCCCGCCCGCGGGGTCCGGCCGACGGCGAGCGCCTCGACGGTACGCAGCCGGCCCGCCCGCAGCGCCGAAACCCATGCCGTACCGCTCACCAGCGCCAACGCGCCCCCGATCACGGCGACATCGACCCAGGGCGCGACGCCGGACGTCGTGCCGCCGTACACGTCGGCGGTCGCGGAGAGCACGGGGACGGCCAGCAGGTTGCCCGCGACGGCGCCGATCGCGACCCCGGCCACGGCCGGGACCAGCGCCTGGGCCATGTAGGCGCGGACGACCTGCGCCGGGGTGAACCCGAGGGCCTTGAGCACACCGATCCGCCGCGTCCCGGTGCCGACCGCGCCGGACACCACGATGCCGACGGTGAGCACCGACATCAGGACGCCCAGCAGGCCGAAGGCGAGGAGGAAGGGCACGAACAGCGCCGTGTTGCGGTTGGTGCCCTGCTCGACGGTGAGCCACGACTGCACACCGGACAGCGCGCCTCGGGGTGCGGCGGCCGCCACCGCGGCGCGGTCGGCCGCCATCCGCGCGGTCGTACCGGCCGAGGCGAAGCGGTACAGCATCTGGTAGCCGACGGCCCTGCCCACCGGGGTGAGCGTGGCGATCTCGGCCGGGACCGCCCAGGCGTCGGCGGTCTGGCTGACCGACCGGGCGAAGCCGACGACGGTGACGGCCGGGTCGCCGGGCAGCCCGGGGAAGTGCAGCCGGGTGCCGACGTCGCTGATGGGGCTGGAGTAGTCGACGGACAGCACGATCTGGCCGGGGCCCGACGGCCAACTGCCGCGGAGCAGGGTCACGTCGTCGACCGGTCCGCCGCGGTCGGCGCGGC
Organism: Streptomyces sp. NPDC051976; assembly: GCF_040680795.1. Lineage (NCBI taxonomy): Bacteria > Bacillati > Actinomycetota > Actinomycetes > Kitasatosporales > Streptomycetaceae > Streptomyces > Streptomyces sp. NPDC051976. The sequence goes on along the minus strand of NZ_JBFAXL010000012.1, from coordinate 25,600 downwards.
CGACGACCGCCATCGGCGACAGGCTCGCGCCCTCCGGCAGTCCGAGGTCGGCGCCGCCCTGCGGGTCGACGGTCGCCGTGGGGAACGGCCCGGCGGCCGCGGTGACCCCGGAGGCGTGGGCGGTGGCCGCCAGTTGGGCGGCGCTGCCGTGCCCGCCGTCGAACCGCGCGGTCAGGTGCGCGCCGTGCTGGGCGGCGAAGGCGTGCTCGAACGGCTGCCGCGAGGCGACCACCAGCGACCCGCCGAGCACCGACACGGCCACCGCCATCATGGTGGCCAGCACCATCACCAGGGTCTGCACCTTGCGCCGCCGCACACCCGAGCGCACCACCTTGCCGGGCACGCCCCACGCACCGCGGACACCTGGCCGCCCCGGTGTGCCCGGCGCTCCGTCCCGTCCGCCCGGGTGCGCCGACGTGCCCCCTGCACCCCGCGCGCTCATCGGGCCACCGCCGTCGAGGTCGCGGAGGTCGCCGGGGTCGTCCGGGGCGTGGGGCGGTCGGCGACGACGCGGCCGTCGGCGATCTCTACCGTACGGGTGGCGCACGCGCGGGCCAGCGACAGGTCGTGGGTGACGGTCACGATCGTCTGGCCGTCCGCGTGGAGGTCGTTGAGGAGTTCCCTGACGTCCTCGCCGGAGGCGGAGTCCAGCGCGCCGGTGGGCTCATCGGCCAGCAGCAGCGGCGGCCGGTTCATCAACGCCCGTGCGACGGCGACCCGTTGGCGCTCACCGCCCGACAGGCGGCCGGGGTAGGCCCGGGCGTGGCGGGCGATGCCGAGGACGTCGAGGAGTTCGGCCGCGCGCCTGCGGGCCGCGGCCCGGCCGACCCCGGCCATCTCCGCGGGGAGCAGCACGTTGTCGGCCACCGTCAGGTCGTCGAGCAGGTGGAAGAACTGGAAGACCATGCCGATCTTCGCCCGGCGGAACCGCGCGGAGCCCGCCTCGCCGAGGGTGTCCACCCGGGTGCCGTCGACCGTGACGGTGCCCGCGGTCGGCCGGTAGAGGCCCGCGATCAGGTTGAGCAGCGTGGACTTGCCGCTGCCGGAAGGGCCGAGCACCGCGACGGACTCGCCGGGGGCCACGGTGAGCGACACCTCGTCGAGGGCCGCCGGGCCCTCCTCGTAGCGGCGGCTGACACCGCTCAGTTCGATCACCGGCACGGCCATCGTCGTCTCCCTCGTCCTCGCGCTGCCCGCCGGTTCCGACGGGGTGCCCACCGGTCCCGGCGGGGTGCTCCGACGCTATGAGCGGGGGCCGTTTCCGCACGTCGGCCGCGGGAGGCATCTCGCGTACCGCGCCAGGACCACCGCGCCGGACGTCATCCTTGCGAGGTAGGCGAGCGGTGTACGGGGCGGCGCGAGAGCCGACCGCCCGAGGGATGTGCGCCCGAGGACGGTCGGCCACAATCAGCCCGTGACATACGAGCAGGTGGCAGGCAGACTGCGGGAGCTGGGCGGCCGGGGGCGGGTCGCCCCGCGCCGCGCCCTGACATTCCGCGGCCAGGCGTTCGACGTGGCGCTGGCGGTGGCGCTGGCTCTGGTCAACGCCCGCTACGCGACGGTCGCGCAGGTGGCCGGTCCCGTGGACTGGGCCGGCGGCACGCTCCTGGTGCCGCTCGTCGCCGCGCCGCTGGCGCTGCGCCGCCGCTTTCCGCTGCCCGCGCTGTGGGCGGTGCTGGCACTGGCGCTGGCGGTCAGGGACGACTCCCCCGACATCGCGTACTTCTCCGGTGTCGTGTGCCTCGTCGCCCTCTACAGCGCCGTCGTGCACTGCCCGTACCCGGTGCCGACGCTGCTCAGCCTGCCGGTGGCGGCGGCCGTGGTGGTGGTCCTCTTCCTCTCCGCGCAACTGCCCGAGTTCCGCAACGGGGTGGTCGCCCTCCTCGTGCTGATCCCGGTGCTGGCGGTCGCGTACGAGATCCGGATGTGGCGGCGCCGCGTCGAGGACGGCCACACCCGGGTGTCCACCCTGGAGCGCGAGCAACTCGACGCGCTGCGGCGGGCGGTGGAGCACGAGCGGGCCCGGATCGCCCGCGAGCTGCACGACGTGGTGACGCACAACGTCAGCGTGATGGTGATCCAGGCCGGGGCGGCCCGCAAGATCATGGAGACCTCGCCCGAGCGGGCCCGCGAGGCGCTGCTCGCGGTGGAGACCGGCGGCCGGGCCGCGATGGCCGAACTGCGGCAGGTCATGGGCCTGTTGACGATGGACGAGGACGAGACGGGCGAGGGCGAGTACGGCGGTGTCGGCGGTGTCAGCGGTGTCGGCCGTGTCGGCGACGCGCCGCCGGAGAGCGCCGAGTTGGCCCCGCAGCCCGGTCTCGGCCGTCTCGACGCCCTGGTCGGCGGGGTGCGGCACGCCGGGCTGGCGGTCGAGCTGACCGTGCGGGGGCGGCGCCGCGCCGTACCGCCCGGCGTCGAACTCGCCGCCTACCGGGTGGTGCAGGAGGCGCTGACCAATACGATCAAGCACGCGAGCGGCGCGAGTGCGGAGGTGGTCGTGGAGTACGGCGAGGACCGGCTGCGGGTGGAGGTGGCCGACACCGGCGGCCGTCCGGGACCGGCCGCGTCCACCGGCAACGGGCGCGGTCTGCTCGGCCTGCGCGAGCGGGTCGCGGTCCACGGCGGCACGCTGACCACCGGCCCCCGCCCCCGCGGCGGCTACCGCGTCACCGCCGTCATCCCGCTGGACGCCGCCTCGTGACCGGGCTGCCGCGCGTGGTGGTGGCCGACGACCAGGCGCTGGTCAGGGCCGGCTTCCGGATGATCCTGGAGTCCGAGGGCATCGAGGTGGTCGCCGAGGCCACCACCGGGGACGAGGCGGTGGAGGCGGTCCGCCGCACCCGCCCGGACGTCGTCCTGATGGACATCCGCATGCCGGACATGGACGGCCTGGAGGCCACCCGCCGGATAGCAGCCGCCGGGGCGGACGGCCCCCGGGTGATCATCCTGACCACCTTCGACCTCGACCGGTACGTGTACGCCGCCCTGTCCGCGGGCGCCAGCGGCTTCCTCCTCAAGGACGTCAGCCCCGAGCACCTGGCCAACGCGGTCCGCACGGTCCGCACCGGCGACGCCCTGCTCGCCCCCGCGATCACCCGCCGCCTCGTCGCCCGCTTCGCCCGCCGCGACGACGACACCGCCACCGCCCTCCACCGCGACCTCGCCACCCTCACCCCCCGCGAGCTGGAGGTCATGACCCTGCTCGCCCGCGGCCTGAGCAACGCCGAACTCGCCGCCCGCCTCCACCTCGCCGAGGCCACCGTCAAGACCCATGTCGCCCGCATCCTCGGCAAGCTCGGCCTCCGCGACCGCGCCCAGGCGGTCGTCGTCGCCTACGAGACCGGCCTGGTCAGCGCGGGCCGACCGGACCCGGCGCCGTAGTACCGGGGCCGCGGGTGTAGCTACGTACACCCCCTGATCCGGGGCCCAACCCCCCTGTGTGACCGCCCTGTTGCCCGGGAGACTGGCGGCCTGGCAGTGAGGCGGCGGGGATCCCGGGGCAACCGGCGGGCTCCCACGGGAGGAGGGACCAGCGTGGACGGTACGAGGACGGCTCCGGCCCCACGGCACCCGTCGTTCAGCCGGACGCACCGGCTCGGCGCGGGCGCGCGCGCCCTCTGGCGGCTCGCGGCGCTGTGCGCGGTGGCGTCGCTGGGCGCCGTGCCGCTGGTGGCGATCGTCTGTGTGTCACGCGCCCTGCTGGACGACGGCACCCGGCCGAGCACCGTCCACGGCCCGTACCACACCTGGGCGTTGCTGATCACGGGGCTGGTCGGCCTCGGGGTGGTGCGCACGCGGTGGGTGGTACGGCGTACCCGGCGGCTGGTCGGGCGGTGGTGCGGGGTGCGGATCCCGGACCCCTACCGGCCCGCGCCGGTCCGGGACCGGGTGGCCGGGGAGACGGGGAGCGTGTCCGAGCGATGGCGGCGGATCGCGTGGCTGCTGGGTGATCCGGCGACCTGGCGTGACCTGGTGTGGACCGGGCTGAACGCGGTGGTCGGCGCGGGCGCCCTGCTGGTGCCGCTGGGGCTGACCGGCGCGTACGGGCTCAGCTATCTGTTCTTCGGACCGCCCGCCGGGCCGCCGGACAGGTCGGCGCCGATCGCGCCGCCGCCCGACCGCCTGGCGCCGCCGCTGCCCACCCACGGCGGAGTGCTGGGAGGACCGGTGCACAGCCTGCTGACCGGGAAACCCGTCGCCCTGACGCTGGCCGCGCTGCTGTGCTGCGCGTGGCTGGCCGCAGTGCTGCTGGCCGCGCCGCGCCTGCTGGCCGGGTACGGCCGCCTGGCCGGTCTGCTGCTGGGACCCACCCGGGAGGCCCGACTGGCCCAGCGCGTCACGCACTTGGCGGTCACCCGGTCCGACACCATCGACAGCGGCGCGGCCGAGATGCGCCGGATCGAACGCGACCTGCACGACGGCGCGCAGGCCCGGCTGGTGGCGATGGGCATGACGCTGAACGCGGCCGAGCAGCTCTTCGCGTCCAACCCGGACGCGGCGCTGGCGCTGCTGACCGAGGCCAAGCAGTCCTCGGTGAAAGCGCTGGCCGAACTCCGCGACCTGGTACGCGGCATCCATCCGCCCGTACTGGCCGACCGCGGACTGGTCGACGCGGTGCGGGCGCTGGCCCTGGACCTGCCGCTGCCCGCGCGGGTGGACGGCGACCTGCCCGCCCGGGCGGCGGCGCCGGTGGAGTCGGCCGCCTACTTCGCGGTCAGCGAGCTGCTGGCCAACGTCGCCAAGCACGCGGGCGCCCACCGGGTCTGGATCGACATCGGCCATACTGGCGAGGCGCTCAGGATCGGCGTCACCGACGACGGGCGCGGCGGCGCGGACCCCTCGCGCGGCACCGGGCTGCGCGGCCTGGAACGGCGGCTCGCCGCGTTCGACGGCGTGCTCGCCCTCACCAGTCCGCCCGGCGGCCCGACCATAGCCTCGCTGGAGATCCCGTGCGCGTTGTCATCGCCGAAGACCTCTTCCTCCTGAGGGACGGCCTGACCCGGATGCTCGAAGCGCACGGCATGACGGTCGTCCGGGCCGTGGAGACCGGCCCGGAACTGCTCGCCGCCGTGGCCGCGGAACGCCCGGACGTCCTGATCGTGGACGTCCGGCTCCCGCCCACCTTCACCGACGAGGGCCTGCGGGCGGCGCTGGAGGCCCGCCGCACCACCCCCGGCCTGCCCGTACTCGTGCTGTCGCAGTACGTGGAGCAGTTGTACGCACGGGAGTTGCTCGCCGGCGGCTCGGGCGGCATCGGGTACCTGCTGAAGGACCGGGTGCTGGACAGCGCCCAGTTCGTGGACGCGGTACGCCGGGTCGCGGCCGACGGCACCGTGATGGACCCCGAGGTGATCGCCCGGCTGCTCACCCACAACTCCGGGAACGGCGCGGTCACTTCGCTCAGCCCGCGCGAGCGCGAGGTGCTCGGCCTGATGGCCGAGGGCCGCTCCAACGCCGCCGTCGCCCAGCAGTTGTTCATCAGCGAGAGCGCGGTGGCCAAGCACACCGCCTCGATCTTCACCCGGCTCGGCCTGCAGCCGTCCGACGACGACAACCGCCGCGTGCTGGCGGTGCTCGCGTACCTCAACCACTGAGGGTGCGAACAGGAGTTCCGCGATCCGGGTGAAGGTCCGTCACCCGTTCCGCATACTGTGCTCACTGTGATCGGGGGGCCTGTCACCTGCGGAACCACACCTTCCGGCGTGGCATGGGACGTAACAGAACAGAGAGTTGGGGGGGGACCCATGAAGCGAGCCGCGCGTGCGCGGGCCGCTGGGGCGGTGGTTGCCGCCGCGATGGCGTTCGGTGGGACGGCGGTGGTGGTGCCGGGGGCGGCGCACGCCGACACAGGGGTGGTGGTGCCCGCGCCGCAGGCGGCGGTGGACCGGGCGGCCGACATCGTTGCCACCGGTCCGGACGGGGCGCTGATGCAGGAGGAGGGCACCGCCGGGTACATGTGGGTGTCGACGGCGAACGGCCAGGTCACGCCCGAGCCCGCGCTGGACGGGATACCGCGCTCGGCGTTCTTCGGCACCAGCATGCCGTGGGACCGGGTCGCGTACAGCACCACCGACGAGGACGGCGCCACGCAGGTGGTGCTGCGGTATCTGACCGACGGCAGCACGTCGGTGGTCACCCTGCCGGACGGCTATACGCATCCGCAGGTCGCGAACGGCTTCGTGGTGGCGAGCCGGGACACCGGCAGCGGGTACGAGTACCACATCCTGAGGATCGTCGGCGGCACCCAGCAGGACCTGACGGTGGCACTGCCCGCCGGGGCGACCGGCGAGGTGTCGACGCCCGTACTGGCCGCGTACGAAACGCAGTTCATCGTGCGCTGGCAACAGAACGGCGAGGCCGCGTACGGCATCGTGGACGGGCTGACCGGCGCGGTGCGGGCGCTGCCGGTGACCGGCCCGGCGAGCGGCTTCCAGATGACCTCGGCCTGGACGCTGTGGTTCAGCCGCCAGGGCACGGTCGGGGTGCGCACGCTGCCGCACACCAGCACGTCCGGCGAACCGCGGATCACACCGCTCACGACCACGTCCGACAGCAGTGACGTGCACGCCTTCGCGGTGGGCGACAACATCGCCTGGTACGAGGGTCCGCACGGCCCGCTGCGCCTGGAGCCGCTGCAGGGGAACGACACCCGCCGGGTGGTGCTGACCGACGCCGAGCGGGGGACGCAGACGCCCGACGGCAGGCTGATCGTGATCGGCAGGGCCGCGGACGGCACGCGCGGGCTGCACGACCTGGTGGTCAACGGCAACGGCGTGGTCTTCGACGGGTCGCTCCGGACGCTGGCGCCGGTGATCCACTACAGCACCACCTCGGCGATCGGCCTGGACCGGGGCACCCTGCGCTTCGTCAACACGCTGAGCGGCGTGACGACGCTGTACGGCAGGGACATCGGCACGCAGCCCACCCCGGTACTCGGTGCCTCCCTGGCCTCGTACGACGACGGCGCGCCGGGCAGGTTCGCCGACGGCACCGACCGGGGCCTGGCCCGGCTGACCACCGACGCGGTCACGGGCAAGGACTCCCTGGTGACGGGTGGCGTGACGGTACCGCTGCCGTCCGCCCAGGGCCGCATCCTCGACGTCTCGCCGGGCTATGTGCTCTACGCGGGCGTCGACGGCACCCAGCAGGTCGTGGACGTGGCCGCGGGCCGGATCGTACGGAACATGAGCGCGGAGGCCGCGGCGCTGGACTACGCGACGCTGTGGACGCCCGGCGGGACGGCCGGAACCGTCGTGGCCACCAGCCTCCGTACCGGCGCCACCGCCCGCACGGTGGACCTCGGCTCCGGCTGCACGCCGACCGACCTGCGCTCCAACGGCCCACTCCTGTACTGGGCCTGCGGCCCGCAGCACACCGCGGGCGTGCGGGACATGTCCACCGGCTGGAAGTACCCCGCACCGGCCGGGGACGACGTGCTGCTCGGCGACCACTTCATGGCGGCCTACGAGCCGGGCGCGCACCTCCTGCACCTGACCCGATTCGTCGGTGACGCGGCCATGGCCCTCCCGAACGTCCTGGGGGTGAAGCCGGTGACGGGTGACAGCCGGGGCGTGAGCTGGACCCTGGACCGCCGCTCGCACAAGATCGCCTACGTGGACACGTCGGACAGCGTGCACGTGGCCGCGGTGACCGGGGTGGACACCTCCCCGCTGACCGCGCCTGACCGGGTGGTCCCCGCCACCTTCGCGGCGAAGGCGGGCGCGGCGCGCTGGGGCGCGACCTGGTGGCTGTCGGAACCGGCCGCGTCCTGGAAGCTGACGCTGGCCACGCGCACGACGGGCGCGGTGGTGCGGACGTGGACCGGCGGTCCGACGGGCACGTCCGTGGCCGTCTCCTGGGACGGCAGGAACGCCTCGGGCGCGCTGGTGCCCAACGGCGGCTACGTCTGGACGCTGACGGCGGCGCCCGCGACCGGCCTGGGCGGCACCCTGTCGACCTCGGGCACCGTCACGGTGGGCGGCGCGGGCGCCGCGCCCCGGGACTGGGCGGGTCCCGCCGGTCCCGACGGGGTGGGCGACCTGGTGACGATGACGTCGTCCGGCTCGCTGGCCTTCCAGAAGGGCACGGGCGCGGGCAAGTTCTCCGGTTCCGTCGCGGCCGGTGGCTGGCCGGCCAGCGACACCGTGGTCCCGATCGGCGACCTCGACGGCGACCACTGCGCTGACGTGCTGGTCCGGCTGAGCACCGGCACCCTGCGGGCCTACGAGCCCGCGTGCGGAGCGGCGCCGACCACCACCACGCCGTACAGGACGATCGGCAGCGGCTGGAACACCTACCAGCAGATCACCTCGCCCGGCGACCTCGACGGCGACGGGCGCCCCGACCTGCTGGCCAGCGACGCCAAGGGCGACCTCTACCGCTACCTGGGCACGAGCGCGGGCGCGTTCGCCCCCCGGGTGAAGATCGGCTACGGCTGGCAGATCTACTCCCTGATCGCCGGTGCGCAGGACCTCACCGGCGACGGCCGCGGCGACGTGCTGGCCCGCGACACCTCCGGGGTGTTGTGGCGGTACGACAGCGACGGCCGGGGCGGCCTGAAGGCGCGCGTCAGGATCGGCGCGGGCTGGAACACCTACAACACGGTCGTCGGCGTCGGTGACTTCACCGGCGACGGCAGGTCCGACCTGGTCGCCCGCGACGCGGCCGGTGACCTGTGGCGGTACACCGGTACGGGCCACGGCACCTTCGCGGCGCGCGTGAGGATCGGCGGAGGCTGGAACGTCTACAGGACGCTGCTCTAGCCGCAAGCGCGGGAAACAGGAAAGCGGGCCCCGACCGTCCCGGCGGTCGGGGCCCGCGTCCGTGCGGGCGGGGTCGCGGTGGCGCGGGCGAGGTCGCGGTGGTGCCGAACTCCCGCTGGTGACACGCGGGATCAGCGAGCGGAGGTGCGGCGTTCACCCGGTCTTCAGGCGTTCGTCGCCTGAGTGCCCGAACCTTCACCGGGCGGTGCTGTCGTGCTGCCCTCGTCCGCCGCGGCGACTCGGGAAGAGGACAACCACCGTGCACAGACCCTGGCGTGTGCCCATCACACTGATCACGGCGGCGCTGACCGCCACCGTCCCGCTGCTGTTCGCGGTGGCGTCGCCCGCGTCCGCCGACGACGCACCGGCCCCGGCCCCGGCCGCCGCCCAGGCCCCCTCCACCGTGAGGATCAACGAGGTCGAGTCCAGCGGGGGCATCCCGGGCGACTGGGTCGAACTGGTCAACTCCGGTGCGGCGCCGGTCGATGTGTCGGGCTGGATCGTCAAGGACAACGACGACACGCATGTCTTCCCGATCCCGGCGGGCACCACGATGGCCGCCCACGCCTTCCTCGCCCTCGACGTCGACCCCGTCTTCGGGCTCGGCAGCGCGGACTCCGCCCGGCTGTTCCTGCCGGACGGCACCACGCTGGTGGACTCGTACAGCTGGACCTCGCACGCGACCACGACGTACGGCCGCTGCCCGGACGGCACGGGTGCGTTCGTGACCACCACGTCCTCGACGAAGGGCGCGGCCAACGACTGCTCGGGGCCGGGCGGTTCGGGCGGCCAGACGCCCGCCTCGCCGTGGCCGGGCGGCGCCGCGGTGACCACCGCCGACGACGCGGGGACCTTCGGCACCAATGTGAGCGGGCTGGCGTACGAGGCGTCCGGCGGTACGACGCCGGGTGTGCTGTGGGCGGTGAAGAACGGGCCGAGCACGCTGTACCGCCTGGAGTGGGACGGGACGAAGTGGGCGCCCGCCACGACCGACGGCTGGAACGCGGGCAAGGCGCTGCGCTACCCGGACGGCACCGGCGACCCCGACTCCGAGGGCGTCACGCTGACCGCGGCGGGACCCGCGGGCGGGGTCTTCGTCTCGACCGAGCGCAACAACGCAGCCAACGGCGTCAGCAGGCCCGAGGTGCTGCGCTTCGACCCGGCGGCGGGAGGCGGCGGCACCAGCCTGACCGCGACCGGGGAGTGGAACCTCACCGCGGACCTGCCCGCGGTCGCCCCGAACAGCGGTCTGGAGGCGGTCTCCTGGATACCCGACTCCTTCCTGACCGCGCACGCCTTCCGCGACGAGCACACCGGCGCGGCCTATGACCCGGCCGGCTACCCCGGCCACGGCGACGGCCTGTTCTTCGTCGCCCTCGAAGGCACCGGCGGCGTCTACGCCTACGCGCTCGACCAGAACGACGGCGGGTTCACCCGGGTCGCGACCATCGCGAGCGGCTTCCCGAGCGTGATGGACCTGCAGTTCGACCCCGAGACCAGCCACCTGTGGGCGGTCTGCGACGACACCTGCGGCGGCCGTACCGCGACCCTCGACATCGGCGCGGACGGCAGGTTCGGCGTCACCAACGTGTACGAGCGGCCGGGCGCCATGCCCAACCTCAACAACGAGGGCTTCGCGATCGCACCGCAGACGGAGTGCGTCGACGGCAGGAAGCCGGTCTTCTGGTCCGACGACAGCGACGACGACGGGCACGCGCTGCGCGGCGGCACCATCGGCTGCACGGTGCGCGACCTGGACGCGGACGGCGACGGCGTCAACGACGATGTGGACGTGACGTACCCGCCGGGTGTCTCGCGGGCGGCCGACCCCACCAACGGGACGTTCTCCGACGCGCTCACGGGCGGCACCACCTCGGGCACGATCGTGGACCGCGGCGGCCGTACGCTCACCGTCTCCGACGCGCACGACCCCGCCGGGGTGCTGGTGAACGTCGGCGCCGGCGCGGCGGGTTCGGGACCGGCGCGGTTCCGGCTGGCCGGCAGCGGCGCGACCCTGGCGCTGGGCCGCGGCTCGTACGAGCTGACCGGTTCCGGCGCGACCACCGCGATCAGGACGGTGGACGGCGAACCGGCCGTCGTGAGCGTGAGCGTGAACGGCGCGCCGGTCACCCTCACCGTCGGGCAGGGCGGTTCGGTCGCGTACACCGAGGTGGTGGCGGCGGGCGGCAAGGTCACCGGGCTGACCGGGATCCGGCAGGCCGGGACGGTCACGGTGCGCGCCGACGGCGTGCCCGCGGCCGACTGCGGCACGTCGCCGGTCCAGAACGTGATCGTCGGCACCCCCGGCAACGACACACTCTCCGGGACCGGCGCGAACGACCTGATCCTGGGCCGCGGCGGCAACGACACGGTCAGCGGGAACGGCGGCAGCGACTGCGTCGTCACCGGCTCGGGCAACGACCGGATCACCACGGCCGGTGGCGACGACCGGATCGACGCGGGCGGCGGCAACAACGCGGTCGCGGCGGGCGGCGGGGCGAACACCGTCACGACCGGTTCCGGCAACGACAGCGTGACCACCGGCGACGGCGCCGACACCGTGGACGCGGGCGGCGGCAACAACGCCGTCAGCTCCGGCGGCGGGGACGACGTGCTGGCCGCCGGGAGCGGCAACGACAGCCTCGACTGCGGCGCGGGCGCGGACGTGGCGCGGGCCGGTGGCGGCAACAACGCCAACGTGGGCGGGCGGTGCGAGATGTTCGGCTGATCCCGGCCGCCGCGAGGACGAAGGCCCCGAACCGCACGGCGGTTCGGGGCCTTCGTCGTGTCCGGATGCGTGGGTGCGTACGAGTGGGGGACAGATTGGTCGTATCAACCGATGTCCACACTTGTAGTGAACAGAAGCGATAGACGTCGCTCTCGCACCTCTGTGCGCCCCCCGCCGAGCGACTGCTCGCCGACGGCCCCGGGAAGGTCTCTGGGCGCCAACACGCCTATCCGCACGAGGACTTGCGAGGACACAGACGATGGCACCCACCATCCCGTACGGCCCGACCGGGTTGGGGACAGCAGGTCTGCGCATCACCGGGACGGCGCCCCCGTGGCGGGAGGAGCCGGAGGACGGGGCGCCGGGCCGGGAGGAGGGGGCCCGGGGGGAAGGGGGTGGGGAAGGCAGCGGCGGCGACGCGGAGGTGCGGCCCGGCGAGCAGCGCGTGCGGCCCATCCCCGGGATCCACTTCCGTCCGGCGATCCAGCCGGAACCGGAGCTGGTGGCGGAGGTGGACCGCAGGACCAAGCTGTGGGCGCTGGAGCTGGACCTGATCCCGCCGGAGTGGGAGGACCAGTTCGAGGGGTTCGGCTTCGGCCGTTCCGTCTGCCTCGCGCACCCCGACCACGCCGACGTGGAGCGGCTGCTCGTCGCCGCCCGGCTGCTCGTGGCGGAGAACGCGGTGGACGACTGCTACTGCGAGGACCACGGCGGTTCGCCCGAGGGCCTGGGCGCCCGGCTGGCGATCGCCCACTCCGCGCTCGACCCGCTGCACGCGACACCCGAGTACGAGGCCGACTGGCACGACGGCATGGCCGCCGACGCGCCGCTGCGGGCGTACCGCTCCTCGATGGAGCACGCCGTGCGGTGGGCGGCGCCCGCCCAGGCCGACCGGCTCCGGCACGACCTGGCCCGGCTGCACCTCGGCTACCTGGCCGAGGCGGCGTGGAGTCTCGACGGGACCACCCCGCCGGTCTGGGAGTACCTGGTGATGCGGCAGTTCAACAACTTCCGCCCCTGCCTGACCCTCACCGACCTCGTCGCCGGCTACGAACTGCCCGCCCCGCTCCAGGCCCTCGGGGCCGTACAGCGGCTGACCGCCCTCGCGAGCAACGCCTCCACCCTCGTCAACGACCTGTACTCGTACACCAAGGAGAAGCGCTCCGAGCGCCCGCACCTGAACCTGCCCGTCGTCCTCGCCCGCCGCGACCGGCTTCCGGAGCGGGAGGCGTTCCTCAAGGCCGTGGACATCCACAACGAGATCATGCACCGCTTCGAGACCGAGAGCGAGCAACTGCGCGAACGGCTCCCCGACCCCGTGCTCGCCCGCTACCTGGTCGGTCTCGCCGCCTGGGTGTCGGGCAACCACGAGTGGCACAGCACCAACACGCACCGCTACACCCTGCCCGACTTCTGGACCCAGGAGAACGCCGCATGACCATCTCGACCGAACCCAGCCCTTACCAGAACGACATCGCCCGCTACTGGAACGACGAGGAGCGCCCCGTCAATCTGCGGCTGGGAGCGGTGGACGGCCTCTACCACCACCACTACGGCATCGGTGACGTCAACTGGAGCGTACTGGAGGCCAATCCGGCCGAGCGCGACCAGGCGATCATCGACGAACTGCACCGCCTGGAGTCCGCCCAGGCCGAACTCCTTATCGACAGCCTGGGTTACGTCGCCCCCGAGGAGCGGATCCTCGACGCCGGTTGTGGCCGCGGCGGCACGTCGATGCTGGCCCATGCCCGCTTCGGCTGCCATGTCGACGGCGTCACGCTCTCCAGCAAACAGGCCGCGTTCGCCAACGAGCAGGCCAAACTGGGCGGTGTGGCGGGCCGGGTGGCCTTCCATGTCGGCAACATGCTGGACACCGGCTTCACCCCGGGTGCCTACCAGGCCATCTGGAACAACGAGTCGACGATGTACGTCGACCTGATGGACCTCTTCGCCGCCCACTCCCGGCTGCTGAAGCGGGGCGGCCGCTATGTCACCATCACCGGTTGCTACAACGAGGTGTACGGCCAGCCGAGCAAGGCCGTCTCCACGATCAACGCCCACTACGAGTGCAACATCCACGGCCGCAGCGAGTACTTCCGCGCGATGGCCGCCAACCGGCTGACCCCGGTGCAGGTCCTCGACCTGACGCCGCAGACGATCCCTTACTGGGAGCTGCGCGCCAAGTCGTCCGTCGCCACCGGTATCGAGGACCCCTTCCTGTCCTCGTACCGTGACGGCTCCTTCCAATACCTGCTGATCGCCGCCGACCGCATCTGATCCGCACCCCTAACGACGGGGCCCGGCCGCCCTTCCCGGCGCCGGGCCCCCACGCTTGTCCGGACCCCGGGCCGGTCCTAGGCGCAGGACTCGCACAGCCCCCGGTAGGTGACCTCCACGGAGGTGACGGTGAAGCCGAAGCGCTCGGTGGCGGGCAGGTCGGCGAGGGCGTCGCCCGCGGGGTGGACGTCACGGACCGTGCCGCAGCCGGAGCAGACGAGGTGCTGGTGCGGGTGGTGGGCGTTGGGGTCGTACCGCTTGGCACGGCCGTCCGTGGCGACCTCTATGACTTCGCCGAGCGAGACCAGCTCACCCAGCGTGTTGTAGACCGTCGCCCGGGAGATCTCGGGCAGCCGCCGGGCCGCACGGGCGTGCACCTCGTCGGCCGTGAGGTGCACATGGTCGCCGTCGAGGACCTGGGCGACGACACGTCGCTGGGAGGTCATCCGCCAACCGCGCCCTCGCAGCCGCTCCAGCAAGTCGCTCATATCGGCTCACCTATTTTTCAGGCTCGTGGGATACCCGGAAGTAGATTATCAGTGGACGTCCGGAATCAGATGAGTTACGCGATTGGCGTGCTTCTTGACTTGGACTGTGTCCATCGTAGGATCGGTTCTGGTGATAGCCAAGGGACAGGATGACTCCAGTACCGCCGGAGCCCTCCCGTACCGCCCTCGCACTTGCTGACCACCGTGATCCGCCTGGTCCGGAAGGATTCCCATGTCTGAGAACCACGATGCAATCGTCACCGACACGAAGGCAGAGAGCGGGGGTGGCTGCCCGGTCGCGCACACGCGCGCGCCGCACCCGACCCAGGGTGGTGGTAACCGTGAGTGGTGGCCGCAGCGACTGAACGTGAAGATCCTGGCGAAGAACCCCGCCGTGGCCAACCCCCTCGGCGAGGAGTTCGACTACGCCGAGGCGTTCGGCAACCTCGACCTCGCCGCCGTGAAGCAGGACATCGCCGAGGTGCTCACCACCTCGCAGGACTGGTGGCCGGCCGACTTCGGCAACTACGGACCGTTCATGATCCGTATGGCCTGGCACAGCGCGGGCACCTACCGCATCAGCGACGGCCGCGGCGGCGCCGGGGCCGGTCAGCAGCGCTTCGCCCCGCTGAACAGCTGGCCCGACAACGGCAACCTGGACAAGGCCCGCCGCCTGCTGTGGCCGGTCAAGAAGAAGTACGGCCAGAACATCTCCTGGGCCGACCTCATGATCCTCACCGGCAACGTCGCCCTGGAGCAGATGGGCTTCGAGACCTTCGGCTTCGGCGGCGGCCGTGCGGACGTCTGGGAGGCCGAGGAGGACGTCTACTGGGGCCCCGAGACCACCTGGCTGGACGACGAGCGCTACACCGGCGACCGCGAGCTGGAGAACCCGCTCGGCGCCGTCCAGATGGGCCTGATCTACGTCAACCCGGAGGGCCCCAACGGCACCCCCGACCCGCTGGCCGCGGCCCGCGACATCCGCGAGACGTTCCGCCGGATGGCGATGAACGACGAGGAGACCGTCGCGCTGATCGCCGGCGGCCACACCTTCGGCAAGACCCACGGCGCGGGCCCGGCCGAGAGCGTCGGCCCCGACCCCGAGGCCGCCCCGCTGGAGGAGATGGGCCTCGGCTGGCGCAACTCGTACGGCACCGGCAAGGGCGGCGACGCGATCACCAGCGGCCTCGAGGGCATCTGGACGAACACCCCCACCGCCTGGGACAACAGCTTCTTCGAGATCCTCTTCGGCTACGAGTGGGAGCTGTTCAAGAGCCCCGCGGGCGCCAACCAGTGGCGGCCGAAGGAGAACGCGGGCGCGGGCACCGTCCCGGACGCGCACGACGCGTCGAAGACGCACGCCCCGACCATGCTGACCACCGACCTGTCGCTGCGGATCGACCCCGCGTACGAGCAGATCTCCCGGCGCTTCCTGGAGAACCCGGCGGAGTTCGCCGACGCCTTCGCCCGCGCCTGGTTCAAGCTGACCCACCGCGACATGGGCCCCGTCGTCCGCTACCTCGGCCCGGAGGTCCCCTCCGAGACGCTGCTGTGGCAGGACCCGGTGCCGGCCGTGGACCACGAGCTGGTCGACGCGGCGGACGTCGCCGCCCTCAAGGCCCAGGTCCTCGCCACCGGCGTGCCGGTGGCCGACCTGGTCTCCGCCGCGTGGGCGTCGGCCTCGTCCTTCCGCGGCAGCGACAAGCGCGGCGGCGCCAACGGCGCCCGCATCCGCCTCCAGCCGCAGAGCGGGTGGGAGGTCAACAACCCCGACACCCTCGCCACGGTGCTGCGCGCCCTGGAGGGCGTCCAGGAGTCGTTCAACGCCGCGCAGACCGGTGGCAAGCGGATCTCGCTGGCCGACCTGATCGTGCTGGCCGGCGGCGCGGCCGTCGAGCAGGCCGCCAAGGCCGGTGGCGTCGAGGTCCAGGTGCCGTTCTCGCCGGGCCGCACCGACGCCTCGCAGGAGCAGACGGACGTGGAGTCCTTCGCCGCGCTCGAGCCGAGCGCCGACGGCTTCCGCAACTACCTCGGCAAGGGCAACCGCCTGTCGCCCGAGTACCTGCTGCTGGACCGGGCGAACCTGCTCACGCTGAGCGCCCCGGAGACCACGGTCCTCGTCGGCGGCCTGCGGGTCCTCGGCGCGAACCACGCGCAGTCCTCGCTCGGTGTCCTGACCGCCACCCCCGGCGTGCTGGACAACGCCTTCTTCGTCAACCTGCTCGACCTGGGCACGACGTGGAAGCCGGTCTCCGAGGACGCCGGCACCTTCGAGGGCCGCGACGACGCCACCGGCGCCGTCAAGTGGACCGGCAGCCGGGTGGACCTGGTCTTCGGCTCCAACTCCGAGCTGCGCGCCCTCGCGGAGGTCTACGCGAGCGACGACGCCAAGGAGAAGTTCGTGCGTGACTTCGTCGCCGCGTGGAGCAAGGTGATGGACCTGGACCGCTTCGACCTCGTCTGACGGTTCCCCCCGGGCGGCCCCCGCCCGGCCCCGACGCCCCGTTCGGCCAACCCAGGCCGGGCGGGGCGTCCGCGCTGCTAGTCTCGGCGACCGGTGTGGTCACGGGGGAAGTTGTGGTGCTGCGCGATGACGGTCGAATTACGGGTACATCTGACGGACGGCGGCCAACTCGCCGACCTGCGCGAGTGGATGGGCGGACACCCGGGCGTCGCCGTGCGGGCGGTGGGCAGGAAGCCGGACCGCAACAGCCAGGGCACGGCATGGGACTTCCTGTCGGTGGCCTGCGCGGCGGGCGGCCCGCTGGTGGCCGCGGTACGAGCCCTGCAGCTGTGGATCGAGGCGCAGGTCACCGAGATCGAGGTCGAGGTCGGCGGCCGCCGGATCAAGGTCACCGGCCGCACCGCCGGGACCGTACTGCCGCAGGTCATCGAGGCGGCGCGGGCGCTGGAGGCGGGCGCGGGCACCGGCCCGGGGCCCGCGACCGGAGCGGGAGCGGGGGCGGGCGGTACGGAGGGCGCGGATGAGCCCGCGTGAGGACATCGACTTCGGCCGGTCGCGGGCGATCCTGCTGGGCACCTCGGAGTACACGGCCGGTTTCAAGGGCCGCGCCGCCATGCCCGCGGCGCTCAAGAGCCTCGCGGAGATGCGCAAGGTCCTGACCGGCCCCTGCGAGTGGCCCAAGGCGCGGATCAGCGAACTGCCGAACCAGAAAGACAGCGGCAGACTGCTGCGCACCATCACCCCGCTGATCCGCGACGTCGACGACGTCCTGCTCTTCTACTACGTCGGCCACGGTCTGCCGCTGCCCGAGAGCGGGCGGTACGACCTCGGTCTCGCCCTCACCGACACCAACGACGACCCGGCGCACCGCGCGCTCACCTCGCTGCGGCTGCGGGACCTGCGCGAGCAGATCGTCCACCACAGCACCGCCCGGATCAAGGTGCTGATCCTGGACTGCTGCAGCTCCGGCATCGCGACGAAGTACGGCGAATCCGCCGCCAACCTCACCGCGTACGCGGTGAGCGCCACCCCGGTGCGCGGCGCGGGCATGTACGTGTGGGCGTCCTGCGGGCACTCGCAGGAGACGTACTTCGAGGAGAAGAAGGGCGGCCTGACCTACTTCACCAAGTACCTGTCGGAGGCCGTCCGCGAGGCGCACAGCGAGCAGTCCGCGGGGGCCACGGTGGCCCATCTGCACGACGAGGTCAGGCGCCGGCTGCGCGAGACGAGCATCCCGCACGCGTCCTCCCAGCCGACGCCCGACCTGCACTACAGCGGCCGCCCCGACCAGTTCCTCTTCGTCCGCGGCAGCGTCCCCGTCCGCACCGGGCCCACGTTCCGGCTGGGCAAGCTGGAGGACGGCGACCCGCGCAGGGTCGGGCCGTACGAACTGAAGGCGCGTCTGGGCGCGGGCGGGATCGGCCGGGTCTTCCTGGCCTTCACGCACGGCGGGCACGCGATCGCGGTCAAACTGCTGAAGCCGGAGCTGGGCCAGGACCCAGAGTTCGCCCGGCGGTTCGGCCGCGAGGTCGAGGTCGCGGCCGAAGTGCGCAGCAGTCATGTCGCCCAACTCCTCGACGCGGACCCGGGCGCGCGCGAGCCATGGCTGGCCAGCAGTTACGTGTGCGGCCCCTCGCTGCTCGAACTCGTACGGGAGAGCGGCCCGTTGCCCAGCAGGGACGTGCTGCTCATCACCGCCGGGATCGCGCGGGCGCTGCAGGCCATCCATGCCACCGGCGCGGTGCACCGGGACCTGAAGCCCGCGAACGTGATGCTGGACGAGACCGGGCCGAAGGTCATCGACTTCGGGATCGCCAAGTCGGTGGCGGCCACCCTGATGACGCGGACGAACGCGCAACTGGGCACGCCCGCCTACAAGTCGCCCGAGCAGGCCACGGGCCGCAAGACGGTGGGGCCCGCCTCCGACATCTTCACGCTGGGCGCCACGGTCTACTTTCTGGCCACCGGCAGGGACGCCTTCGAGGCGGAGGACCCGCTCGGCCTCATCCACCTCATCGCCCACGAGGAGCCCGAACTCGGCGCCCTGGACAGCGAGGTCCGCGACGTCGTCGTACGGTGCCTGGCCAAGGACCCCGACGCGCGGCCGACGCCGCAGGAGGTCGTGGCGATCTGCACGGCCGCGACGGGGCCGGTGACGGCGGGGGCGTATCTGCGGATCGCGCACGCCGCGCCCGCGATCAACGCACGGGCCGAGGCGCTGCGGGCGCTCGCGCCCAAGCCGCTGCCGGGGGACGAGCTCTGGGGTGGGCCGGGGTCCGGTGACATCCCGAGCCCGTTCACGCCGCCGGTCAACTCCCCGCACGCGGAGACCGAGGTGGTCGTGGGGAGCCCACCGCCCAGCGGGCCGCCCTCACGGCCGCCGTCGAAGTCCCCGTCCCCGACCGGCCCGGTCATGGCCGGGATCCTCGCGCTGGTCTGCGTCCTGCTGCTGGCCTGGCTGCCGCACCAGCTGGCCCACGGCCACTCCGGCAACGCGGCCGACTCCGGTCCGAGCACCAGCTCCCCGGCCGAGGAGTCCACCCCCGCCACGGATCCGGAGACACCCCCGCAGGACGAGCCGTCCGACACTCCGACCACCGACGACCCGCCGACACCGACACCGACGCCCACCCCGTCGCCGACGCCCAGCCCGACGAGCACGATCGAGGGTGCGCGGATCGGCGACTGCTTCGTCAACGACGGTACGTTCGAGGCCGCGCATCTGCGGGCGGCCTCCTGCGGCAACGACGTCTTCCAGGTGGCGCAGGTGCTCCAAGGCACCCAGGACACCAGCGGCTGCGACGGCGTCCCGAACACCGACTACCGGCTCAGCTACTCCGGTTACGACCTGGTGCTCTGCCTCACCTACCGGACCAGCAACGACGTCTACCACGCACGGCCCGGCAACTGCGTCTTCGGCCCCAACGCCGCCAGCGCCCCCTGGCACCTCCAGGGCTGCCAGACGGGCAACTTCACCGTGAAGGCCCGGCTGACCGGCACGACCGACACGTCCCGCTGCCACGGCTACCAGGACGTCGACGAGATGACGACGAACACCACCCCCTGGTCCCAACTCGACGTCGTGCTCTGCCTGTCGATGAACTACCCCAACGCCGCCGCCCGCGCGCCCGTCGGCTCCTGCCTCTTCCGCTCCGGCTCGGGCTCGTCCACCACCTTCCAGTACGCGTCCTGCCCCGGCGGCAACGTGGTGGTCACCGGCCGGGTGCAGCAGTACTACGACACGGCGTACTGCAACGCCGGTCACGGCTGGACCACTTGGCGGTCGAACGAGTTCCCGTCGCTGGCGTACACGGTCTGCTTCCGCACCACGTAAGTTCTCATACATGAACGCGCAACCGTCACAGTGAACGGGGAAAGTGAACTCCCCCTGACGCGCAAATCGTTGACGAGCCAATACGAGAGGTGTTATCCAAGTTGGGCGCCCCAATGGACTAGACCTAGTTCATACCTCTGAACCCCACCTCAGAAGGGCTCCCCCCATGAAGATCCGTACCAAACTCCTCGCCGCGGCCGTGGCGCTCGGCACAGCCGGGACGATCGGCTTCCTCGGGGCCGACGCCCACGCCGCGTCGCCGTCGGTCGCGCCGGGCGGCAACTTCAACCTGTCGGTCTGGGAGTTGCAGGAACCCGTCGGCTCGCCCGGGTCGCCCACGACGATCTCCTCCTCGCGGCTCCAGGGCGCCAACGGCTTCCAGGACGCGTACTTCTACACCGACACCCGCGACGGGGCGATGACGTTCTGGGCCCCGGAGCACGGCGTCACCACGCCGAACTCCAACTTCGCGCGGTCCGAGCTGCGGGAGATGAACAGCAACGGCAGTGCGGCGGACTGGTCGCTCAGCGGCAGCCACAAGCTCAAGGCGACGCTGCGAGTGGTGTCGGTGACGTCGAACGTGTGCGTCGGGCAGATCCACCTCGGCACCGGCGGCTCGTCCACCAAGCCGCTGATCGAGCTGTACTTCCACTCCAACGGCGACATCGTCGCGGGCCTGGAGAACTCCCCGTCCGGCGGCCAGACCCCGCACACGGTCGGCCATGTGTCGGTGGGCAAGACCTGGTCGTACACGATCGCCGTCTCCGGCGGGAACACCATCGACCTGACGGTCAACGGCAGCACGACGCACTACCCGATCCCGTCGTCCTTCGACGCCTACAAGCAGTACTTCAAGGCGGGTTCGTACAACCAGTCGTCCTCCAGCAGCACCACGAACGGCGCCCGCGTCGCCTTCTACGGCCTGACCGTCCAGCACGGCTGACCGCCCGGCGCTCCTCCCCCCACCAGCCGGGTCCGGCCCCCTTCCGCCGAGGGCCGGACCCGGCCGCTCGGCGCGGGGCGGCTCAGCGGCAGCGGTACGCGAAGGTGACGGCCGCCGAGCGCTGCTGCGGGGCCAGCACCTCGAGGGTGGCGGTGGCGTTGAGGGTGCCGGGGCCGTCGAAGCTCCACAGCAGGACCACGTCGGTGCTGCGGTGGCCCTTCGCCACATGCTGCTTCAGCTCGTCGGAGACCGTACCGTCGCTGCGCTTCCACCGGTAGCGGACCGTACCGGCGCCGCCGCTGGTCTTCAGCGTCCCGATCACCTTCGCCGTGCTGTGGCAGCCCTGCACCGCCGTGTCGTTGCGCACCGACACCGCGTCCACCTTCGCCGAGCCCGGCAGGTGCTGCCAGGCCAGATACGCCAGCACCGCGAGCAGCACCACGACCGGCAGCAGCCAGCCGCGCAGCGCCCGCCGCCGCCGCTTCCCCGGCTCCGCCGGGGCCACCGCGTCGCCCGGCCGTACGGTGCCGTGCCACACGGCCGCGGTGTGCGAGGTCGACCCCGAGAGGTTCGGCCCCGGCACCCCGGGCCCGAACCGCCGCAGCCCGCCCGTGCCGCTGCCGGAGCCGGATCCCGTGCCCATCGACGGCTCCGGCTCGACCGCTTGCGCGGCGGGCGCCTGCCGCAGCGTGACGTCTTCCGCCGCCATCGGCGCCGGTGCGCTCGCGGTGTACGGCACCTCGCTCGACCACGAATCGGGGTCGAGTACGGTCGCGCGCGTCGGCTCGTCGAAGTCGCCCTCGGGGCCGAGCAGCTTGAACGTGGCCTCGTCCTCGGGCGGTTGCGGTTCCGGCCGCTTCGGCCGACCCGAGAAGTGCAGACGGGGGTCGTGTTGGTTCGACATGGGCGTCTTCCCTGAGCGGAGGGGGAGGGCGGCGGTCAGCCGATGGCTGCTGGGTTCGGGCAGGTCTTGGACGCCAGCGTCCGCGAGCTGTTCTGGCCCGCCCCCGCCGCCGGCTTGGTGGAGACCGTTACACCCCAGACCGGGTAGCCGAAGTCTCTGATGAAGCGGTGGCGGTACATGTCCGCGACAGTCGTCTTGCCTGCGGGCAGCGGCACCACGTCCGGGATTCCCATGATGGTCGCTCCGTTGGCATCGACGAGGAACCAGGAGAGCGTCAGCGTCCCAGCGGTGACACCGTCCATGTGGACTGTGACCGGTACCTGCACTCCGTACTCCGTGGTGGTGTCACACGTGAGCCCTCCGACGGACACATCAGAGATGGGAAGCGGTGGCTTCGTCGGCGGCGTCGTAGGCGGCGTCGTCGTGGGCTTCACCGTCGGCGTGACCGTGGGCGGAGTCGTCGTCGCTCCCGCGACCGTCGGGGTGGCCGTTGGGGAGGTGGTCTCGGTAGGTGTCGTGGTCGTGCTGGCCGTCGTGGACGGGGTCGCGGTCGGCGTCACCGTGCCCGTAGCCGAGGGGCCCGTCGCTGGCGCGACCGGGGGACCCGTCGTCAGGGAGGTGAGGGCGGACGGGGTCGAGGTCGTGGTGACCGCGTCGGGGCCGCCGCCGACGGTGGCCACCGCGGTGACGGCGAGCCCGGCGGAGACCAGGACCGCGACGACCGCGCCCACCAGGACCTTGGCGCGCTTGCCGAGGTGCCGCCGGCGGCCGTGCCCGGCCAGGGCGCCCGCGGCGCCCGCCCCGGCGACGACACCCAAGTCGCCACCGGCTCCACCGGCTCCAGCGCCAGGCCCCTTGAGCTGCGTGTGGGCCAGCGCCGTCGTGCCCGAGGCACCCGCGCCGCCCGCGTGCGGGAGCAGCAGCGGCAGCAGGGCGACGAGGGCGGCGAGCTTGCGCTGGCCGCGCTCCTCCCAGTCCTCGCCGTACGCCGCGGTGGCGACGGCCTGGAGTTCGGCGACGAAGTCGGCCGCGGTCTGCGGGCGTTCCGGCGGGGTCTTGGCCAGGCCCCGGATGATCAGCGGGCGGACCGGTTCCGGCACCTGGTCGTTGGGGATGGGCGCCTCGGCGTGCTGCATGGCCAGCTCGAACATCGTCGAGCCGGAGTACGGCTTGCTGCCGGTGAGGCACTCGTAGAAGGTGACCGTGGCCGCGTAGACGTCGGTCGCCGGGGTCGCGGGGCCGCCCGCCCACTGCTCGGGCGCCATGTATGACGGGGTGCCCGCCACATTGCCGCTCTCGCCGCTGCGCACCGCCACGCCGAAGTCCACCAGCTTGGAGACGCCGTCGGTGGTGACCAGGACGTTCGCGGGCTTGTAGTCGCGGTGCACGACCCCCGAGGCGTGCGCGGCGGCCAGGCCGAGCAGCGAGCCCTTGAGGACGGCGAGGGCCGGTTCGGGCTCGGTGGCGCCTTCCTGGCGCAGCAGGGTGCGCAGGGCGATGCCGTCGACCAGTTCCATGACGATCGCCGCTTCGGCGCCGTCCTCGACGTACTCGTAGAAGCGGGCGATGTGCGGGGAGTCGAGGTCGCCGAGGAGTTCGGCCTCGCCGCGGAACGCCTCGCGGAAGCGGTCGTCGTCGCCGAGCTGTCCTGCCAGGTACTTGATGGCGACGGCGGTGCCGGTCGCCTCGTGCCGGGCGAGCACCACGCGCCCGGACGCGCCGGAGCCGAGCTCGCGTTCATGGGTGTAGCCGGGTACGACCCATTCCGGGCCGTCGTACCCCGGGCCACCGGAGTAGCCGGGTCTGCCGGAGCCGCCGTTGCCGTCCATCGTGTGCCGTCCCCCTCACGAACCCCCGACGGCCCACCTTCCCCACCCGTACCGCAGCGTGTGCGGGTCGCGGTGCCGTCGCCGCGCGTCCATGCGCTTCCTAAGCGTCGACGCAATGTACTGCCCCGCGGGTTCCCTGGCACGCCCCGCCGTAGAGAGGTGGCGGGAGCCGGCCGCCACCCCCGCCGCTGGCGTCGCTCCCGCCTCTCAGGGCACGCCGGAGGCCCGCCGACGGCCGACCGCTGAGTCCAGGCTCACACCGGCGCGAGGGCCACGCGGGACGACGCTCGGGACGACGCCCAGGACGCCTTCCGGGGGCGCCGCTCAGTCGACGCCGCCGCCCGCCCCGTCGTAGCGCCAGCGCACCCCGGGGGCGGTTTCCTCGGGGACCTCGTACCAGCCCTCCGGCTGCCGCGGTCGCGGTATCTCGCCGCCCTGCCGCAGCATCCGCCCGTCACGTACGTGCCTGCCGAGCAGCGCCCCGCCGAACACGACGAAGCCGACGCCGACCAGCCAGGTCACCACGGTCAGTACGGTGCCGACCGGCCCGTACGCGTCGGCGTTGCTCAGCATCAGCGACGCGAAGAACAGGTGGGAGAAGATCCGCAGCCCCGCGAGGCCGAGCATGGTGAAGACCGCCCCGGGCAGCGCGGTGCGCACATCCACGGCGCCGTAGAGCAGGAAGCGCTGGCCCCAGGCGAAGAACAGCACGCCGAGCACGAAGGTCACGACGATCCGGACGATGCTGGGCAGCACCCCGCTGCCCAGGACGGCGGCGCTCTGCGACTCGCAGAACAGATAGAGCGTGAGCACCGTCAGCCACACCGCGCGCCGCCAGTCACGGTGCCAGGGCCCGGACGGCAGGTCCCAGATCTTGCGGTAGCCGGTCTCCACGCTCGCCACGAAGGACAGCCCGAAGTAGGCGAGCGACGCCAGGCTCCACGCGCTGGTGGCGCTCAGGACGTTGCTGGGCGCCGCGAACAGGTTCCGTACGCTCAGCGAGCCCTGCGCGTTGAGGCCCATCCCGTCGACGACCCACTGCGCGAATCCCGGCCGGTTCTCCCAGGGCGTCGCGGCGGCGACGACCACCAGCAGTGGCATCAGGGTGACGAAGCCGAGCGCGGCGAACCCCATCGACCGGTGCAGCAGCTCGATATGGGCCCCCTGCTTCCACAGGCGCCCGGGTGCGGACCGCTTCCATGCCCCCGCCAGTCCGGCCATGAAGTCACCTTCCCGCTTCCCACAGCATCACCGCTGTGGATACCGGGCGAGGCCCCTCTCGCGCAACTCCGGTCCCACCAGCCGCTGTTGTGCGACGGATGGGATCGGTCTGACGGAGCCTCGGCCCGGGCGGCCGGGGGCCCGTGGTGCGACGAGCCTCAGGCGGCGCTGCCCGGTGCGGACGAGCGGCGGCGGGCCTGGGCGGGGCGGCTGCGGCGACCGCGGCCCGACGAGGAGGCGCCACCGCGCCGCGGGCGCTCGGCGGCGGGTGCGGTGATCGTGACGGGCACGCCCGAGGGTGCCTGCGCGCCGGTGATACGGGTCAGTTCGGCCTCACCGGACCGGACCTGGGCGATCCGCGGGGTGATGCCCGCGGTGGCCATCAGCCGGCTCATGTCCCGGCGCTGGTGCGGCGTGACGAGGGTGACGACCGTGCCGGACTCACCGGCCCGCGCGGTACGACCGCCGCGGTGCAGGTAGTCCTTGTGGTCGGTCGGCGGGTCGACGTTCACCACGAGGTCGAGGTTGTCGACATGGATGCCGCGGGCCGCCACGTTGGTGGCGACCAGCACCGTCACATGACCGGTCTTGAACTGCGCCAGCGTACGGGTGCGCTGCGGCTGGGACTTGCCGCCGTGCAGCGCCGC
>NZ_JBFAXL010000011.1:0-201297 GCF_040680795.1 Streptomyces sp. NPDC051976 | reverse complement strand
GCAAGACGGATCACCAGACATGGCCCCCCTTCTCCCGAAGTTACGGGGGCATTTTGCCGAGTTCCTTAACCATAGTTCACCCGAACATGGTGATCCGCGGGCCACGCCCTAGGCGCGGGGTGTGCGGCGGGTGACGGGGCGGGCGTGCTGCAGCCGCCGCCCGACGAGCACGGCCAGGGGCAGGGCGGCCGCGGTCCAGGAGGCGGCGACGATCAGGACGACGAGCAGTAAGTGCGTCACGGCGGTTCCAGGGCTGAGAGGAAACGGCGTAGTACCTACGTCTTGCCCGCCCTGGCGCACTCATACCTGTGCGCGGCCGATCCGTTCCCGGGACGGGGCTGACCGCTGAAGGGCCATCAGAAACGCACAGTATCGGCCATGGCTGTGCGAGCCCTTGCCCCCCGTGCCGCCCCTCCACTAATAAACCGTCAAGAACAATCAGAATCCCGCGGGTTGGAAGGCTCGGTCGTGATCGGTTGTGCGCCTTCCGCCCTTCCCCCCTCTGGCGGTGATCAGGAACCATGGCAGCGAGAACCACGGCGACGAAGCGCGGCACACGGTGGAGAGTCCTCCTGCTCGGCGTACTGGCCCTGTTCGCGGCGGGCCTGGCGGGTCCGTCGTCACCGGCCGCGGCCGCGGCGACGGCCACCTCGGTCACCCTCGACGGCACCTCGGCCGGACGCACCCTCGACGGGGTGGGCGCGATCAGCGGCGGCGGCGGCAACAGCCGGCTGCTGATCGACTACCCCGAACCCCAGCGCACCCAGGTGCTCGACTACCTCTTCTCGCCCCACGTCGGGGCCGCCGTGCAGATCCTCAAGGTCGAGGTCGGCGGCGACACCAACTCGACCAGCGGCGCCGAACCCAGCCACGAGCACACCTCGGGCGACCTCAACTGCGGCCGCGGCTACGAGTGGTGGCTGATGGAACAGGCCAAGGCCCGCAACCCCGCGATCAAACTGGCCGCGCTGTCCTGGGGTGCCCCCGGCTGGATCGGCAACGGCAACTTCTGGTCCACCGACATGGTCAACTACCTGATCTCGTACCTGGACTGCGCCAAGAGCCACGGGCTGACGATCGACTACCTGGGCGGCTGGAACGAACGCGGCTATGACAAGGGCTGGTACGAACAGCTCAAGTCCAGCCTGAACGCCCACGGTTACGGCGCGGTGAAGGTGGTCGCGGACGACACCAGCTTCCAGCCCGCCGACGACGTGGTGTCCGACCCCGCGTTCGCCGCCGCCGTGGACGTCCTCGGCTCGCACTACCCGTGCGGCTACCGCGGACCGCAGACCACCTGCCCCAGCTCCGGCAACGCGATCGCGTCCGGCAAGTCGGTGTGGGCCAGCGAGAACGGCTCGGACGACTACAACACCGGGGCCGCGGCGCTGGCCCGCGGCATCAACCGCGGCTACATCGACGGCAAGATGACCGGCTATCTCAACTGGCCGATCGTCGCCGCCATCACCCCGAACCTGCCCTATCCGACGATGGGCGTGGCGGTCGCGGGACAACCCTGGTCCGGTGCCTACTCGGTGGGCAAGAACGCCTGGGTGATGGCGCAGACCACGCAGTTCACCGCACCCGGCTGGCGCTATCTGGACGCCGCCTCCGGCTACCTCGGCGGCGACCGCGCCAACGGCAGCTATGTGACCCTGCGTTCGCCGAGCAGCGGCGACTACAGCACCGTCGTGGAGACCACCCAGGCCACCGCCGCCCAGACGTTCACCGGCACCGTGAAGGGCGGGCTGTCCACCGGCACCGTCCACATCTGGGCGACCAAGGTGGACCCCTCCTCCGGCGACAACCTCCAGCACACCGGGGACGTCGCGCTCAGCGGCGGCACCTTCTCGGTCACCCTGCAGCCCGGCTACGTCTACACCCTGACCACCACCACGGGCCAGGGCAAGGGCACCGCGACCGGGCCCGCGTCCGCCGCCATGGCCCTCCCGTACAGCGACGGCTACGACTCCTCCGCGGTCGGCACCGAGGCGAAGTACCTCTCCGACATCCAGGGCGCCTTCGAGGTCACCGCGTGCGGCGGCGGCCGCTCCGGCCGGTGCGTACGCCAGATGACGCCGCGCGCCCCCATCGCCTGGGCGAAACTGGGCGACCCGTCCGCGCTGCTCGGCGACACCACCTGGTCCAACTACCAGGTCTCCTCGGACGTCCTGCTCGAACAGGCGGGATACGCCGAGATCATCGGGCGCGCGGGCTGGCAGAACTACGGCACGGCAGGACTGGACGCGTACTACCTGCGGCTGAGTAACACCGGCGCCTGGTCGCTGCTGCGCAACGACACCAGCAACACCATGACCACCCTCAAGAGCGGAAGCATCGCCGCGCCCGGTACCGGAACCTGGCACAACCTGTCGCTGACGTCCTCCGGCAGCATATTGACCGCCGCGATCGACGGAGCGACCGTGGCGACCGCGACCGACACCAGCTGGGGCACGGGACAGGTCGGACTCGGCACCAGCCAGAGCGAGACCGCCCAGTTCGACAACCTGCGGATCACCCCCGTCAGCGGACCGCCGCCGCCGGTGACCGGCCGGCTGGTGGGCACCGGGTCGGGACGCTGCCTCGACGTGCCGGGCGGGGCCACTGCCAACGGCACCCAGGTGGAGCTGTGGGACTGCAACGGCGGCACCAACCAGCAGTGGACGCAGGCCTCCAACGGCGCGCTCCAGGTGTACGGCACCAAGTGCCTGGACGTGCTCAACCAGGCCACCACCGCCGGCTCCCCGGTCGCCATCTGGGACTGCAACGGCGGCGCCAACCAGCAGTGGACCGCGAAGCCCGACGGCACCCTCGTCGGCGTCCAGTCGGGGCTGTGCCTCGACGCCACGGGCGCGGGCACCGCCAACGGCACGGCCATCGAGATCTGGACGTGCAACGGCGGCTCGAACCAGAAGTGGACCCGCTCCTAGCGGGCCCGGCGGGTGCCCCCGGTCCGAACGGGCCGGGGGCACCCCCATGTCCGGCGCATATTCCGCGAATGATCGCGGGGGACGCGGCGTGCCCGGGGCCCGCCGTACGATACCCAAGAGTATTGACACACAACCCTCACTTTCGTTAAGTTCCTCTCGTCCTCGTACTGCTGGCACTGCATCGGAGTGGCGTTGGCGCACTTAGCTTTTATGCACGCCATGTACGAGCAGAAGATCAGCGCGTTCCGCACCGCGAAACGCCTCGGCCACCGCATCACCGTCGTCGGACCTGAATTGCCCGAATGGGCAATGCCCTACGTGGACGGGCTGGTCAAGGTCGAGACGCACCCGGCCGCCGAAATGGCGGTGGCCCTCGACGAACTGCGCCGATGTCATGCCATCGACGCGTTCGACGGAGTGGTCACCTTCTGGGACCACGGCGTGACCCCCGCCGCCGAAATGGCCGAGGCGCTGGGGCTTCCCGGTGGTGGAGCGCACGGCGCCCGCACCGCGCGGAACAAGGCGGCGATGCGCGAGGCGCTCGCCGCCGCCGGTGTGCCCTGCCCCGCCGCCGCCCGGGTGACCGGCTGGCGGGAACTGGAGGCGGCCGCCGAACGTATCGGTTATCCGGCGATCTACAAGCCGACCGGCGGCGCGGGCAGCGCCGGAATATTCCGGGTGGATTCCGCCGACCAACTGCGCGCCGCCTACGACGAGGGCGCCACTTTCGCCGCCCCCGACGCGGACGCCTTCTTCGCCTACTTCCCGCATGAATTCGTCTACGAGGAATACCTGCGCGGACACGAGGTCAGTGTCGAAGGCGTGGTGAGCGCGGGTGACATCCAGATATCCGGTGCGACGGACAAAGTCGTGGCCGCCGACGGCTATTTCACCGAATACCAGAATTCCTTTCCCGCCCGGCTCGGCGAGGACGGCCTCAGGGAGGCCGTCGACATCGCGACCCGGGCGGTCGCCGCGCTCGGCCTCGACGGCGTCGGGTTCCATGTCGAGGTGATGCTGACCGACACCGGCGGCAAGGTCATCGAGGTCAACGCCCGCCTCGGCGGCGGCTTCATCGCCTCCCACCTCGTCCCGCTGGCAGGCGGTGACGACCTGCTCGCCGCGGCCGTCGACGCCGCCCTCGGCCGCCCCGTCCACCTCGGCGCCGTGCCCGACGGCGGGTCCTGCAACCGCTATCTGCTGGCCGGGGGCCCCGGCACCGTCCGCGCCTGGGAGGGCCTGGAGGAAGCGCGCCGCTGCCCGGGCGTGGTGGAACTCGGCGTCCTCAAGCACGTCGGGGACCAGGTGCTCCTGCCGCCGGAGAACTTCTTCGCCCATCAACTCGCCCATGTGATCACCCGCGGCGCCGACGCCGACGAGGCGATCGCCAGGGCCGAGCACGCACTGAGCGTTCTGAGGTGCCGTATCGACTGAACCACCGCACGCGTTCACCGCAACTCATCACCACGGGGGATAGACAATGGAACATCCGCTGCTGCTCCTGGGCGGCGCCAGCGCCGCGCCCGGACGCGACAGCCTCGACCAGGCCGCCGCACGCGGTCTGGCCGTCTGGCTGGCCGACACCCCGGCGAACCTCGCCGCGTGTCCCGAGCTGACCGCACGCGCGAGCCATGTCGTCGCGCTCGACCACACCGATGTGGCCGCCTGCCTGTCCTGGGCCGGAATCGAGGGCAGGGCGGCCGAGTTGGCCGGTGTGTACGGCTTCCGCGAGCAGGCCGTCGAGTCGGTGGCCGCCGTCGCCGAACTCCTGGGACTGCCCGGCAACGGGCGGCAGACCGTACGGCGGCTGCGGGACAAGCACGCCTGCCGCACCGCGTTACGGGAGGCGGGCTTCCCGCAACCGGTGTCGCTGGTCTGCGGCACCCGCGAGCAGGCCGCCGACTTCATGGCCGCGACCAACGGCCCCTGGGTGGTCAAACCCCCGGTGGGGCAGGGCAGTTCCGGGGTCAGCCTGGTCGACGGGCCCGCCGGGCTCGACCGCGCGCTGGCACATCTGGCCGCCGCCGCGAACGGCGCCGGCATCCTCATCGAGACCTTCCAGCCGGGCCGCGAGTACAGCGTCGAAGGCGTGTGCGTCGAGGGCCGCGGCCATGTCCTGGCGATCACCCAGAAGACGACCACCGGCGCCCCGCACTTCGTCGAACTCGGCCACTCGCTCCCCGCCGAACTCCCCACCTCCACCGCCGACATCGTCGCCGCCACCGTCCGCGACGCCCTCGCGGCGCTCGGCGTCGGCTGGGGCGTCTTCCACGCCGAGTGCTGGGTCGACGGCGACCGCGTGGTCCTCGGCGAACTGCACAACCGCCCGGGCGGCGACCACATCCACACCATGACGCAGCACATCACCGGTGTGGAGCTGCACGGCACCGTCTTCGACCAGCTCCTCGGCCGCCCCGTCGACACCACCGCCTTCCGGGCCCGCAGCGGCGCCGCCATCCGCTTCCTGACGCCCCCGCCCGGCCGGGTGACGGCCGTCTCCGGATGGGACGCGGTCCGCCACGACCCCCGGGTGCT
Organism: Streptomyces sp. NPDC051976; assembly: GCF_040680795.1. NCBI lineage: Bacteria > Bacillati > Actinomycetota > Actinomycetes > Kitasatosporales > Streptomycetaceae > Streptomyces > Streptomyces sp. NPDC051976. The sequence goes on along the minus strand of NZ_JBFAXL010000011.1, from coordinate 195,832 downwards.
CGTCTCCCACCTCGACCTGGCCCCCGGCGCCGTCGTACCGCCGCTCACCTCCTCCGACGACCGCCGCGGCTTCGTCGTCGCGGGCGGCAGGACCCGCCGCGCGGCCGAGGACGCCGCCGCCGCGCTGTGCGCCGCCGTCACGGTGACCACCGCCCCCGCGGCCGTCGCCCACTCCCTGCCCGCCGCGCCCGAGGAGGCCGCCGTATGACGCCCGACCCGCGGTTCGCCGCCCTGCGCCAGGCGCTGCCGGTGATCGGTGCCGGCGGGTACTTCAACAGCGGTTACACCGGCCCGCTGTGCCGCGCCGCCCACGAGGCGATCATCGCCACCAGCACCCGGGAGTTCGGCACCGGCCGGATGGGCGCCGCGGCCCGCGCGCTGCGCGTGGCGGCGCACGACTCCGCCAGGGAGCGCACCGCGCGCCTGCTGGGCGCGGGCGCCGGCGAGGTGGCGCTCACCCACCACACCACCGACGGCATGAACGCCGTCGCCCACGGCCTGGACTGGCGGCCGGGCGACAACGCCGTCACCACCCGGATCGAGCACAAGGGCGGCCTGCTGCCGCTCGGCGTGCTGCGCGAGCGGCGCGGCGTCGAACTGCGCACCGTCGACTGGGCGCCCGGCGAACCCCAGCACGAACTGCCGCGGCGGATCGCCGCCGCCATCGACGCCCGCACCCGGCTCGTCGTGGTCAGCCATGTCTCCTACGTCGACGGCGGGATCCTCGACCTCGCGCCGGTCGTCGAGGCCGCGCACCGGCACGGCGCCTTCGTCGCGGTCGACGGCGCCCAGTCCGCCGGGGTGCTGCCCGTCGACGTCGCCGCGATGGACGCCGACGCCTACGCCGTCTCCGGGCAGAAGTGGCTGTGCGGCCCCGAGGGGACCGGCGCGCTCTATCTGCACCCGCGCGGACTCGACCGGGTCGCCCAGACCTTCGTCGGCTGGGCGTCGGTGGACACCTGGGAACTCGACGGGCACTTCGTGCCGAACGCCGACGTCACCCGCTTCGAGATCGGCACCCGCGGCCTGCCGCAGGTCGCCGGGTTCGACGCCGCCCTCGGCTGGCACCTGGACGAGGTCGGCACCGCATGGGCCGCCAAGCGCACCGCCGACCTCGCCGAGGAGGCCCGGCAGACACTCACCGGGCGCCCAGGACTGACCGTCCTCACCCCCGACAACCACACCGGACTGCTGTCGGTGCAGACCGAGGTGCCCGCCGAGACCGTGGTGGAGCGGATGGCGGAGCGCGGCTTCACGGTCCGCACCATCCAGGGATACGACTGCGTACGCGCCTGCGTCGGCTGGTTCCACACCTCCGACGAGGTGGTGGCGCTCACCGGCGCACTGCTGGAGGCGACCCGGCCGTGACCCGTTCACGCGCCCGCCGTCACTGAACCGCCCCACCCCACCCCGACGTTGCCCCACCCCGGAGGCTGCTGTGCGCCGTGACCGGCGTGTTCTGCGCGGCTCAGTCCGCATACCGACGTCCAAACCCGACACCCAGCGCGCCCTGTTGATGGGCGCGCTGGCCGACGGCACGACCACCGTGCACCGACCGAACGTCTGCTCCGAGTCACTGGTGCTCCAGGAGGCGTGCGCCGAACTCGGCGCCCGCTTCCACCACGACCCGGACGCGGACCTGATCACGGTCGAGGGCACCGGGGGAGCGCCCGTCACCCCCTCGACGATCCTGCGGACCGCGGGCTCCGGCTTCGCGCTGCGGCACCTGGTCGCCGTGACCAGCCTGGTCGAGGGCCCCTGCGTCCTCACCGGTGAACGCCGCCTCGCGCAGCGCCCGTTGGGCCCGCTGGTGGACGCCCTCACCGAACTCGGCGGCAAGCTGGAGTCGGCCGAGACCGGCTCGGCGCTGCCGCTGGTCAACTGGGAGCACGGGCTCACCGGCGGGACCGTACGCGTTCCGGCCGACGAGACCTCGCAGTTCGTCAGCGCCCTGCTGCTGGTCGCCCCCTACGCGTCGGGCCCGGTGGCCGTCGAGGTGCCGCGGCCCGTGGTCGGCGCCCCGTACATCCGGATGACGGTGGCGATGATGCGGGAGTTCGGCGGGCACGCCGAGACCGACGGGTTCGACGGCGTGAGCCGGATCGAGGTGCGGCCCGGCGGCTACCGGGGGCGGGAGCTGGCGGCGGGACCCGACGCCACGTCGCTGTTCTACTTCCTCGCCGCGGCCGTGGTGACCGACGCCGACATCGTGGTGCGTGATGTGCCGCTGGGCCGCCACCCCTTCCTGGACACGGTGGTGGCCGTCGGCCGGCGGCTGGGCGTGAGCGTCACGGTCGAGGGCGACGACATCCGTATCGTCTCCGGACCGCCGCCCCAGGAACTGCTGGAGATCGACGCCCGCGACATCCCCACCCTGGTCCCCGCGCTTGCCGCGGTCGCCTCCGACCTCCCGGCCGGGTTACGGCTGACCGGCGCCGGGCACATCCGGCACCACAAGACCAGCCGCCTGGCCGTGGTGATGGAGCAACTCGCGCTGCTCGGACGGCCGTTGACGCCGCTGTTCAACGGCGCCGCGCTCGACGGCTTCGCCACCGCGCCCACCGGGCGGCCCACGGCGTCGACCGTCGACGGACACGGCGACCACCGCAACGTCATGGCCCTCCACCTCGCGGGCCTCACCCTGCCCGAACAGATCACCGTCATCGGCGCCGAGACCCTGACGACGTCCTTCGCCGATTTCCTCGACCGCTTCCGCGACCTCGGCGGCGGCGCCCCGCAGGACGACGGCGCCGCGCGGACCGCACCGGCCACCGCCACCGCCCCGCTGCTCATCCCCCGGCCGGGTACCTCCGGCCTGCTCCCCGGCACCCGATGTCGCTGACCGACCCACACCCCGGAACGGAAACCATGGTGAACACGAGCGAGACCCTGCACCTGCGCCCCGGCACCCGGCTGACGGGAGCGATCCGCCCGCCCGGCGCCAAGAGCGGCACCGTACGCGCACTGCTCTGCGGCACACTGGCCGCGGGCACCACCCGCATCGAGAACGCCGGCTCCGGTGACAACATCCGGGCCATGGCCGCGGCCTGCCGGGTGCTCGGCGCCCGGATCGATGAGCTGGACGAGCGGACCTGGACCGTCACCGGCGTCGACCACGTACTGCCCGACCTCGCCGAACTCGACGCCGGGAACTCCGGGATCGTGCTGCGGCTGCTCACCGCCGTGGGCGCGGCGATGGGCCAGTGCACGGTCGGCACCCGCTTCACGGAGTCGCTGGGCCGCCGCGGCAACCACGAGATCGTCGACACCTTGCGGATGTTCGGCGCCGAGGCCGCGGGCCGCGGCGACGAGGCGTGCCCGCCCCTGGTCGTCGGACGCGGCACCGGACTGCGCGGCGGACGCGTCACCGTCTCCGGCAGGCGCAGCTCCCAGTTCCTGTCGGGACTGCTCTTCCTCGCCCCGCTGGTGGGCTCCGACGTCGAGATCGAGGTCGTCGACGGGCTCAGCTCGATCCCGATGGCCATGACCAGCGTCGAGGCACTGGCGAGAGCCGGAGTGCGGGTCGACGTCTCGGACGACCACCTGCTCTACACGATCGCCGGCGGCCAGCGGTACCGGGCGTCCTCGTACGAGATCGCCAGCGACGCCTCCAGCATGGCCGGGCTGCTCGCCGCCGCGGCCGCCGTACCGGGTTCGGTGACCGAGGTGAGCGGCTTCGCGGGCAACGACCTGGGCACCGCCGCGATGATCGAGGCACTGGGCGCGATGGGCGTCACCATCGAGCGGAACGGATCCGTGCTGGTCTGCCACGGCGCCGAGACCATCCGCCCGATCGAGCTGGACGGCTCCGCCTGCCCCGACAGCGTGCTCCCGATGGCCGCGCTCGCCGCCTTCGCCGACGGCACCAGCGTGTTCTCCAACGTGGAGACGCTGCGGTTCAAGGAGTGCGACCGCATCACCGACTTCCTCCACGAACTCGCCGCCGCGGGCGTGTCGGTGGAGGAGCGGCGCGACGCGATCATCGTGCACGGCCGCGGCGCGGTGACCGGCGGCACCGAGGTCTTCGGGCACCACGACCACAGCGTCATCATGGCCATGGCCACCGTGGCGCTGCGCAGCGAGCGGGGCCTGACCATCCGCGGCTGCGCCTCCGTCGGCCAGACCTACCGCGGCTTCTTCGACGACCTGCGCACCCTCGGCGCCGATGTCTCCGCCGTCGACGGCACCCCGGACTCCCCGGACACCCCGCACGCCCAGGAGGCGACGATGAGCGACGACCGCTACCACGGCAGCCTGGACCGGATCGCGGACGGCGTCCGCGCCTGGAACGACCGCTGCGCCGCCCAGGCCCCCGAGGTGCTGGAGATCCAGCCCGCGCCCGGCGTCTGGTCGATCAAGCAGAACACCTGGCACCTCGCCGACGCCTTCGAGGCCACCACGCTGCGGCTGCGCGCGATGCTCGGCGAGGACGAGCCGCAGCTGCTGCGCTTCGACGCCGACGAGTGGGCCGCCGACCGCGACTACCAGGGCCGCCCCTGGTACGAGGCCGTCGCCAAGCTCAACCAGCAGCTCGGCCGGCTGCTGGCGACCGCGGGCGACTTCGGCCCCGCCGAACTGGCCAGGACGGGCCGCCAGCACAACATCGCCGTCAACATCCTCGGCCGTGACAGCGAGGTGCTGACCGTACTCGACCTGCTGGAGTTCGAGGCGGCGCACGTCGACGAGCACACCGAGAGCACCGTGAAGATCATCGCCGAGTTCGGCAAGGACGCCGCCGACCCCGCGCACTGAACCGGCCGCCCCGCCCGCACGGGCGGCCGGGACGAGGAGAGCGCCGCGCCGGCAGCCCGCCGGCGCGGCCAGGAGAGGACCGAGGACCACCGTGGACACCGACACCGACACCGTCGTCAGCACCCCGCCCGAGCAGCGCCGCCAGGACCGCCGCTGGTTCGGCTTCCTGCTCAGCGAGTGGAGCGTGTCCAATGTCGGCTACTACGCGGTCCAGTCGATCCTGTCGCTGTACTTCCTCACCTCGCTGCGGCTGAGCCCCGGCGCCGCGGGCAGCCTGGTGCTGGTCACCTCGATCGCCTTCCGGCTCAACCGCATCTTCCTCGCACCGCTGATCGACCGGCTGCGCCCGCGTACCGCCGTCTTCGCCGGACTGCTGGTGGGCGCGGCCGGATACGTCGGTCTCGCCCTCACCCGCAGCCCCGCGCTGGTCACCGCGCTGCTGCTGGTGATCGGCGTCGGCGGCGCCACCAACGCGCTGTCGGTCAAGACGCTCGCCGCGGAACTCACCCCCGGCAGCACCTCCCCCCTGCTGCGGTACGCCTCGCTCAGCACCGGCCTCAACCTGGCGGCGGCCACCGGCCCGCTGATCGCCAGCGCCCTCTACCCGGGACGCGGCGCGGGCTGGGTCTTCGGCGTCGCCGCGCTCTGCTACGCGCTGGCGGCCTTCCTCGCGCTGTTCGTCCCGGCCTCCGCGCACGAGTCCGCGGCCCGCCCGACCTGGCGGGCCACCAGCCGCGGAGTGCTGGCCAGCCGCGACTTCCGCCGCATCCTGCTGCTGACCGTGGTCGGCTTCTTCCTCTACTCGCAGCTCTTCAGCACCCTGCCGTACTTCGTGACCGAGGCCCTGCACCGGCCGGGCCTGCGCGGGTCGTACTTCACCGTCAACGCCGTGCTGGTCATCGCCTGCCAGATCCCGCTGGGCCACTGGCTGCAGCGCTCCCGGCGGCCGGAACTCCCGGTCATCCACGGCGGCTACGCCCTCTTCCTGGCCGGGTTCGTCCTGCTGTGGATCGCACCGCGCTGGTGGATGGCGTACGCCGCGGTCACGCTGTGGACGTTCGGCGAGATGCTCATCATGCCGACCCTGGACACCATGACCGCCCGCACCCTGGAGCCGCACCAGCGGATGGTCGGCTTCTCCTTCGCCGGAGTGGCCATGTCGGTCGGCGACGGTCTCGGCGGCGCCGTCGGGGTCGCCCTCGCCGGATGGCTGAACCAGCACCACCGGCTGAACCAGCTGTACGGGGTGATGGCGCTCTTCGCGGCGCTGGTCCTCGTCGCCGCCGGTCTGTACACCTGGTCCGGCCGGTCCGGCGGCCGCACCGCGGACACCCCGAAGGAGAGTGCCTGATGTCCGACGCGCACACCGCCGACGAGGGGCGGGCCCCCCGCCGCGTCCTGGTGGTCATGGCCCATCCCGACGACGTCGACTACGGCGCCGCGGGCACCGTCGCGCGGTGGACGGCGGCCGGGCACGACGTGCGGTACTGCGTCGTCACCGACGGGGACGCGGGCGCCGAGGACCCGGAGACCGACCGCGCGGCGCTGGCCGCGACCCGGCGCGGCGAGCAGCGCGACGCGGCCGCCGTGGTCGGCGTCAAGGACGTGACCTTCCTCGGCTATCCGGACGGCCGGGTCGAGACCGGGCTCGCCCTGCGCCGCGACGTGGCCCGGGTGATCCGCCGCTGCCGCCCCGACCTCGTCCTCACCCACAGCCCCGACCGCGACCTGGTGCACGTCAAGGCGAGCCACCCCGACCACCGCGCGGTGGGCTCCGCCGTCCTGGACGCCGTCTACCCCGACGCGCGCAACCCCTGCGCCTTCCCCGAGCTGCTGCACCAGGACGGCCTGGCCGCGTGGACGGTCCCCGAGGTGTGGGTACGCGGCGGACCGGTCACCAACCACCACGTCGACGTCACGGACACCTTCCACCTGAAGATGACCGCCATCCGCGCGCACGTCAGCCAGGGCGGCCAGAGCGCGGAGTTCGAGGAGACCATGCGCGCGCGGCTCGCGGCGCTCGCCCGGGACGCGGGACTGCCCGACGGGCGGCTGTGCGAGGCGTATCTGCGCATCGACACCAGGTGACCGCGGACGGACACGCCGCGGCCGGGGGCGCCGAGAAGTCGTGAAGTCGGGGAGCCGCGCGTAGAATCGGCACTCTCAGCAGCCCTTCTCCGCGAAAAGAAGTGCGGCATGCACATCCTGGACGACCATTCGGGTCTCTCCGTACGTGCGCGGCGTCTGCTCGAACGCACCGGCACGCGCTGCCAGTCGCCCGCGTCGCGGATCCCCACCGAGTTCCTGCTGCTGCCCGACGGAAGCGGCCGGCAGATCCGTACCCCGATGCTGCTGGTGCTGCGCCGCGAAGGCTTCGACGACCGGTACGGCGGGCTGCGCTACCAGGTCCGCCGCAGCCGTCTCGTCGGCGGTGAGCGGCACGAGACCCGTACCGCCTGGGAGTTCGACCTCGGCGCCCTGATGCGGCCCGACCCCATGGGCGGCTGGACCTTCGAGTGGTCCGGCGAGCGCCTGCCGTCCGCCTTCCACTACCTCGTGCACTCCGACGGCCGGGTGGGTGTCGACGACGGCACCCCGGTCTTCCTGGAGATCGCCCCTTCGGTGCCCGCGCTCATCGAGTCGCACGCCCTCACCGACATGGTCGCCGGCTGGGACCAGTGCGGCCTCGATGTCGACCGGTTCGAGCTGGCCCGCCGTCTCGACGGGCTCAGCGAGGTGCGTGAGGCGTCGGGTCCCACGGTCCGCTGGCGGGTCTCCGACGACGTGGTGGTCCAGGAGTTCCGCCACTGGAGCAGCACGTCGCCGCGCCGCCCGCGCGCCTTCATCTGGACCCGCGACGCGGCGGGCCGCCGCCGGGTGGAGTCGGCGGCGGCCCGGATGGTGTCGGTGCGGACGGTGGAACGGCTGCGCTGAGCCGCCGCGACCGGCCGGGGCCCGCCCCGGCCGGAGGACCCGGGCTGAAGACCCGGCTTGAGAACACGCCCTAGCGTGCGGCGTCCAGCCGCTCGAACCAGCGCAGGATGTCGGGCAGTCCGCGCAGCGCCCCGTGCTGGTGGTCGAGGTCGCCGAGGTCCGTCAGGTGCGCCGGGGTCCCCGAGGCGTGCAGCGCGGCCAGGCAGTGCGCGCTGTTCTGGAAGGCGACGTCACCGTCGCCCTTCGCCGCCCACAGCTGGACGGGCTCGGCCGGCCGCCACCCGGCGCAGGTCAGGCTGTTGGCGTGCAGCGCCTGGCGCAGTGCGCCCGTGGGGTGCCGCAGCCGGGCGAGATAGGCGGGGGTGAGCAGGTCGTTCACATCGGCGGGCAGCGCCCGGTAGATCGCGGTGTAGTCGTGGGCGCCGTCGAAGACCGAGGGGATCAGCTGGGCGTAGCGGCCGCGGAACACCTCGCCGGGGGAGTCGTACAGGTGGTAGACGGGGTTCCAGCCGATGGTGAGATAGGCGAGGTAGAAGCTGACCTCGACTCCGGTGAGCTGGTGGGTGCCGAGGGCGATGGGCAGTTCGGCGCCCGTCAGGTCGTACGGTCCGCTCAGCGCGCCGATGGCGGTCACCGAGGTGCCGGGCACGGGGTGGGCGTGCAGGGTCTTGCCCAGGTCCATCGCCGCGGTCGCCCCCTGGGAGAACCCGGCGACACGGATACCCGGGTCGAGGGTGCGGCCCTTCTTCCGGGCCAGGTCGCGGGCGGCGGCGAGCATGTCGGTCGCCGAGGTGGTCTCCGCCGCGTGCACCATGTACGGGTGCGGGCCGGGGCCCGAGCCGAGTCCGAGGTAGTCGGGGGCCACCCCCGCGTATCCGGCCGCGGCGAACATCGGGCCCGCCGCGGCGTCGTAGTTGTCTCCGGTGGCGCTGGCCACGGCGTTCTTCGGCACGGTGGTGCCGTGCAGGTAGACGACCGGCGCGAGACCGCGGCGCCCGCTGTCGGGCAGGGCCAGGACGCCGCTGGCGGTGGTGGGGCGGCCCGCGACGTCGATCGTCCGGTACGTGACGCGGTACTCGGTGAAGCCGTAGCGCGCGGCGGGGGAGCCGTAGCCCTGTGCGGTGAGCCACGCGCCCGCCTGCGCGCGGCTCAGGGTGCGCAGCACGGTGGCCGCGACCAGCGTGCCGCGCCCGCCGGTGTGCGAGGCGCTGCCCGTGGCGGCGGGCGTGGCGGCGGGCGCGGCGGCGGGTGTGGTCCCGGCACCAGGGGAGTGCACCGTCGCGCCGGAGGCGGAGGAGCAGGCGGCGGTGGCGGCGAGAAGTGTGGTGGCGACGGCTGCGGCGCCGAGCCGCGCGGTGCGTCTGACGGAGAGGGACTTCATGTGTCCTGACGCTAGGCAGCGGCCGTGAGCCGGGACATCCGGCGTCCACCCGGACCCTGGTGGGGTTATCCCCCGGTGCAACGTTCCACCGCGCCGCGACCAGCCGTCACCGTCGGGCGTCCGCCCGGTTGTTCCGTCCGCCGTGCAACGAAATCCCCTTGTCCGAGAGTCTGTTGGGACAGGCGGACCGCGCCGGAAGGCGGTTGCTTGACCCGGTCTCGGCGGTGCGCCTACTGTCACCTCAGCCTCTGCGATTGAATCGATTCACACCCCTTTTCGCGACTCAGGAGTCCCCATGTCCCGTGCGCTCAGCCGCCGTTCCTTCCTCCAGGCCGGAACCGCCGTCGCGGCCGCCGCCACCGGCGCCCTCGGTGCGCTGCCCGCATCCGCCGCCACCGGAACCGGGCCCGGCTTACCCCGCCCGACCCCCGCCTCCGCCCCGAAGATCCGCTGGTGGCTGCCGATTGCCGACACCGACCCCGGCGAACTCGTCCGCGAGGTCGACGCCATCGCCGACGCCGGGATCGGTGGCGTGGAGCTGATCGCCATGTCGGTGCCGGGTGTCGACGCGCCCACGTACGGCTGGGGTTCGCCCGCCTGGGAGGACCGCGTCACCACGGTGCTGGGCGCCGCCCGCGCCCGCGACCTCACCGTCGACCTGACCATCGGCCCCCAGTGGCCCGCGAGTTCACCCGCGCTCGACACCGACTCGCCCGCCGCCGCGCAGGAACTGGTCTACGGGCACGCCCGGGTCGCGGCGGGCGGCACCTACGACGGACCGGTCCCCGCCCCCGACCCCTTCGACGTCGGCGGCGGCTTCGGCGACACCCGGGTGCCGGGCACGCCCACGCTGGTGGCGCTCACCGCCGCCCGGCTGGTCGATCCCGCCGCCACCGCGAAGCCCGTACTGCTCGACCCCGGCTCGGTGGCCGACCTCACCGGTCTGCTGCACGACGGCGCGGTCACCTGGACGGCGCCCCCGGAGGGGGAGTGGCTGCTCTTCTCCTTCTGGCGGCGCGGCACCGGCCAGGTCGTCTCCGGCGCCCGGTCCGTCGCGCACGTGGTGGACCACTACGCCGCCGCGGGCACCGACGCCGTCGTCGCGTACTGGGACGCGAACGTCCTGACCCCCGCCCTCCGGCGGCTGCTCCGGCAGACCGGCGGCGATCTCTTCGAGGACTCGCTGGAGTTGCAGTTCGTGCTGCCGTGGACCGCCGACCTCCTCGCGGAGTTCGCGAGCCGCCGCGGCTACGCGCTCCCGAAGTACCTGCCCGTGCTGCTGATCCAGCACCTGCACGCCTTCACCGGCAACGGCCCCACCCCCGACAGCCCCGCCGACTTCGACTTCCCCGGCGACACCGGCGCCCGGGTGCGCAACGACTTCTACCAGGTGCTCAGCGAGCTGTACGAGACCCACCACCTCGACCGGATCCGCGCCTGGGCGCACTCCCTCGGCCTGAAGTACCGTGCCCAGCCGGGCTACGGCGCGGTGCTCGACATGGCGTCGGCCGCGCGCCATGTCGACGTCCCCGAGACCGAGCAGTTCTTCTTCGGCGACAACGTCGACGCCTACCGCGCCATGGCCGGGACCGTGCACCTCACGGGCAGCCCGGTGTTCTCGCTGGAGACCGCGCCCGTCCTCACCGCCATCCTGCAGGACGCGTACGGCGCCACCTGGCAGCGCATGCTCGACATCATCAGCCTCGCCTTCGCCGGAGGCGTCAACCAGGCGGTCTTCCACGGCTTCGCGTACGCCACCGCCCCCGGGGCGCAGTGGCCCGGCTGGGCGCCGTTCGCCTTCCCGGCCGGGGCGCCGGGCCCCGGCTTCGCCGAGGCGTGGGGCCCGCGCCAGCCGTCCTGGCGGCACATGCCCGACGTCACCGGCTACCTCGCCCGCCAGCAGCGGGTGCTGCGCGCCGGGATCCCGCGCGTCGACCTCGCCGTCTACCGGCAGAGCTACTGGGACACCTCCCACGACCGGCTGTTCACCGACTCCGCCGTGGCACGGGCCGGATACAGCTACGAGGCCGTGCCGCCCGCGCTCCTCGCCCAGGACCTGCCCGTCGGCTCCGGTCTCCTCGCCCCTGACGGCCCCGGCTACCAGGCGCTCGTCATCCCCGCGGGCACCCGGCTGGACGTCGCCACCGCCGAGGCACTGGTGGAACTGGCCGACCGGCGGCTCCCGTTGGTGGTCGTCGGCGCCCCGCCGGACCGCACGCCGTACCTCGACGCCACCTCCACCGACGACGCCCGGGTACGGGAGTTGATGGCCCAACTCCTGCGCGGGCCACGGGTCGTGCGGGTCCTCGGCGATGCAGATGTGCCCGCCGCACTGGCCGCGCTGCATGTCACCCCGCGCGTCCGCCCCGCCGAGCCCGTCGACCTGTGGTCGGTGACCCGGCAGGACCAACAGGCCGTGTACTGCTGGCTGTTCAACCCCGGCCCGGCGCGGGTCACCACCGAGGTGTCGCTGGCGGCCACCGGCACGCCGTATCTGCTGAACGCCTGGACGGGCGAGGCGGCACCGCTGCCCCGGCACCGCGCGGACGGCGGGCGCACCGTACTCCCGGTCGACCTGCCGCCGTCCGGCACCGTGCTGCTCGCGGTCGCCCAGCCGGGCGCCTTCGGCGCCGCGCCGTCAGGACCGCCGATCACCGCGAGCACCGCCGAGGTCGCCTGGAGCGCCGCCGGTACGACGCTGCGGGCGACCGCGCCCGGCAGCTACGGCGCCACCTACCAGGACGGGACGACGGGTTCGGTCCGGATCACCGACGTCCCCGCCGCGCTCACCCCCACCGGCTGGCACCTGTCGGTCGACGACTGGCGGCCGGGCGCGGACGCGGCGACGACGTCGGTCGTGACCCATGAACTCGACCTGGCGGAACTGCTGCCGTGGCCGGGGATCGCCGGTCTGGAGGACGTCTCGGGCATCGGCCGCTACACCGCCTCGTTCGACCTGCCCGCGAAGGAGTGGACGGGCGGGCGCGGTGCCTACCTGGACCTGGGCACGGTCTTCGACACCGTACGGGTCACCGTCAACGGGCACCCGCTGCCGCCGGTGGACCTCCGCCATCCGGTCATGGACCTGAAGGGATATCTGCGCGGCGGCCGCAACACCCTCCAGGTCGAGGTGTCCACGACCCTGCGCAACAGGCTGCGCACCCTGGTCCCCTCGCAGGCGGCCACCGCGCGCCAGGACTACGGCCTGCTCGGCCCGGTCACGGTGCGGCCGTACGGGGAGGCGCTGCTCTGACCCTGCGGTGAGCGGACCGGCCGTGGTGGTTGCCCGGCCGGCCGCTCACCGGGAGCGGTCAGCCGTGGTGGCCGCCGCCACCGCCGTCGAAGCCGCCGTGGTGGCCGCCGTGGCTCATCCCGTGCCCGCCCGCGAACCCGCCGGCGTCGTGGCCCGAGTGGTGGCCGTGGCTGTGGCTGTGGTGGCTGTGCCCGTGGTGGTGGCCGCCCCCGGAGCCGCCGAGACCCGCGTCGAGGTCCTGCTGGTCGGGCAGGCCGTCGAAGGAGGAGTGGTGGCCGCGTCCGACGCCGTGGCCGCGGGCACGGCCGCGTCGGCCCGCGGCCACCCCCACGACGAGCATGAACACGAAACCGACGCCGAGCAGTACGAAGACACCATTCATGCTGACCCCCGTGTCCTGTGGCCCGATCCCTCGGGCCTCTTACGGTGAGTGTTCGCCACGGGCCCGCCCATGTCACGCGACTTGATACTCATCTGAGCTTCGGCCGCGCCGGGCGTCGGCTCCGCGCACCGCAGGTGGCGGCGGCCCGTTCAACGGGCAGCGGGGCCCGGCGCGATGCCGGGCCCCGCTGCTTGTGTGCGACCGCGGCTAGTCGCAGTCGTCGGTGTTCATGGCGTCCGACGACATCATCGGCGTGCCCATGGGGTGGCTGAACATGCCCATGTGGCCCATGTGGTGGTCTCTCGGGGCCATGTGCCGGGTTCCGATGTTCTTGCCGTCCGAGGTGGTGTCCGACGAACCGTTGGTGCACGAGTCGCCGAGGGCCGGGTTGAGCAGCCCGATCACGTCGATCGAGTCGCCGCAGAGGTTGATCGGCACGTCGACCGGGACCTGGACGAGGTTGCCGGACAGGACGCCCGGCGAGCCGATGACGGCGCCGGTGGCGTGCGAGTCCGCCGAGGCGACCCCGCCCCCGGCCAGGATGATTCCGCCGACCAGCGCTGCCAGTACGGCACCGTTGCGCATGAGCTTCACGAATACTCCCTTGGTGCGGGTTGGTCTCCACCGGCGGCCGGAGCACGAGGGCCCGCATCCGCCGGTCCGACCACCCAGAGTTGGCCATCACCCGGCGCGGAGTCGGCTGCCGCGCCACAAGGTCACCCGGGCGGACCCTCCGGCCCGGCCGGGTCGGTCCGGTCCGCCCCGGGGGCGCCGGCACCCGCCGGGGCCCCGCTCAGCCCCGGCCGACAGCGGCGAAGCTGCGCCAGGGCGCCTGGCTCGGCACGTAGACGTCACTCAGCGTGGTGGCGAGATAGAACGTCTGGGTGCCGGGCGGCTGCTGGCAGTTGGGGTCCTGGTAGAGGATGAAGTCCGCCTGCGTGTGGTTGACCACGCTCCTGGCGCCTTCGGGCCCGAACGAGTGACAGCCCTCGATCAGCGGATTCTGGATCGTCACCACTGCCGCCGAAGGAGTGGTGAAGGTGACGTTGCCCAGCGAGGTGTGGTCGAACGCGGAACATCCCGTGGCGGTGAGCACCGCCAGCAGCGCTGCGCCGCGGATTGCCGCCTTACGGCGGTGGGACCGGGGGTGGGGCATGGGAGGAGTCCTCGTCTGTGCGGGAAGAGCGGGCTGCTTCCTGGCGGTTCCTTCTCACCTGGCGTTCCTGCTACTCGTACCACCGGCGCCGCCCCCCGGCATCCCGGCGCCCGCGGGAGCCGGGACCAGCCGTGAGACGGTGACATGGCAGACGACGACCGCCACGATCACCAGCGGCATCACGGTCACACCGTCCGAGCCGAGCAGCAGCGTGGCGAGCAGGACGCAGGTCGTCGGCAGCTTCAGCAGCGCGACCGACAGCGCCCCCATCCCCATCGCGGCGCCCGCGACGAACGGCAGCCCCGGCAGGTGGGACAGGGCGATCCCGCCCGCCGCCCCGATGAACAGGGAAGGGAAGATCGGCCCGCCGCGGAAGGCCGACAGCGACAGGCCGTAGCCGAGGCCCTTGCAGGCGATCAGCAGGGTCAGCGCGCCGGCCGTGTACTGGCCGTGGTGGAGCAGCAGGTGCGGCAGCGCGTCCTGCCCGGAGAACAGCACATCGGAGGCGTCCTTGCCCGTGCCCTCCGCGTAGGCGATGGCCAGGCCCGCCACGGCCAGGCCCGCCAGCGGGGTCCACAGCAGACGGCGGCCGGCCACGTGCGGCTTCAGCCACAGCGCCCCGCGTTGGACCGCGGTGCCGAGGAAGGCCGCCGCGACACCGATCACCAGCGCCCAGCCGAACTGCGCCAGGTCGGGGCGGCCCTCGTGGGGCAGGTCGGGGATGGTCAGCGTGCCGACGCCGAAGCCCGCCCAGTTGCCGAGGCCGATGAAGACCAGCGCTCCGATGCCCGCGGCGATCAGCCCCGGCAGCAGCACCAGCTCCAGCATCGCCCCGCCCAGCCCCGACGCCTCCATCAGGAGGAACGCCCCGATGAGGGGCGAGCCCAGCAGCGCGCTGATGGCGGCGAAGCTGCCGGAGGCCGCCACGACGCCCTGCACCTGCGCGGGCGAGTCCGGCCTCAGCAGCCGGAAGGCGGCCAGCGCCACCCCGCCGCCGAGCGTGATGAGCGGCGCCTCGGGGCCGATCACCGCGCCGAGGCACAGCGACGCCACCGCCGCGAGCAGGACGCCGGGCAGTTCGGCGGCGGCCGCCGTGCCCCTGGTCTTGAGTCCCTCGGCGGGCTCGTGGCCGCCGGTGCCCGGCAGGTACCGGATCGTCAGCGCGACCAGCACACCCGCCAGCCCGAGCAGGGGCAGCGGCCACCATTCGGGTACGCCGTGGAAGCCGAGCCCCCGGGGCAGGTCGGTGTAGAGCGCCTTCTGCAGCCGGCTGACGCCCTTGAGGAACCCGTACGCTCCCGCGGAGATCACCACGCCCAGCACGGCGGCGATGACCAGGAGCATCAGAAAGCCCTTGCTCCGCATGACCGCGTACGGGTCGGTGGGGGCGGCCTCCGGGGGCGCGTGGGCCGGGCGGGCGTCCATCGGCTCGTCCGATGACATCAGCGTGCCTCCTGGGACCTGGGCGCGGCGGTCTGCCCGGCGGGTCGACTCGATCATGCCAGCGGAATGCCGGGATTCACCGTATTGGCCCGTCATGTGACGTGTCCTCCGGTCGCCCGTCACCTTCCCCGCCGGGCCGGGGTGCCGCGGGTACGGTGGTCGTCCCGGGTCCTGGTGGCCCGTCCGCGGCGCGCCCGCGGTCCGCGGAGTTCTCGGAGTACGGAGGTGCGCGACGTGAGCGAGTCGGGACACGGCACGGGCGGCGAGCCGGGAGAGGGCGCGGCGGCGGGCGGAGCGGACCCGGCAGCGGCAGCCGGGGCGCGGCAGCCGCGACCCGAGCCCGTTGCTGATCCCGCCTCCTCGCCCGAGCCGCGGCCAGGACCGGCGAACGCCCTCACCGACGTACGGGGGCTGCGGGTCGGGCACGCGCAGCGGACCGGCGGCGGATGGCTGACCGGCGTGACCGTGGTGCTGGCACCCGAGGGCGGCGCCGTCACCGCGGTCGACGTACGTGGCGGCGGCCCGGGGACCCGGGAGACCGACGCGCTGGACCCGCGCAACCTCGTCCCGCGGATCGACGCGGTCGTGCTGACCGGTGGCAGCGCCTTCGGCCTGGACACGGCGGCCGGGGTGGTCGGGTGGCTGGAGGAACAGGGCCGCGGCTTCCGGGTCGGCGGCCCGGCCCAGGTGGTGCCGGTGGTGCCCGCCGCCGCCCTGTTCGACCTCGGCCGCGGCGGTGAGTGGAAAGCCCGCCCTGGACCCGACATGGGCCGTACCGCCGTACTGGCCGCCGCCGCGTCGGCCGAGGGTGAACCGGTGCCGCAGGGCGGTGTCGGCGCGGGCACCGGCGCGGTCGCGGGCGGGCTCAAGGGCGGTGTGGGCACGGCGAGTTGGGTACTGCCGTCGGGCACCACGGTGGCCGCGCTCGCCGTGGTGAACGCCGCGGGGTCCGTCGTCGACCCCGACACCGGCACCCTCTGGGGCGCGCGGGCCGCGTGGGCGGCCGAGTTCGGCGACCGCCTGCCCGAGCCCGCCGATCCGGCGGCGCTCGGCCGCGCGCACCGCAGACTGGCCGCCGCCGCGGCGCAGACGACGGTACGGCAGCAGGGCCCGCACCGGCCGCTCAACACCACCCTCGCCGTGGTCGCCACCGACGCGGCGCTGACCCGCGCCCAGGCCCAGAAGCTGGCCGGCACCGCCCATGACGGCCTGGCCCGCGCGGTGCGCCCGGTCCATCTGCTCTCCGACGGCGACACGGTCTTCGCGATGGCGACCGGACAGCGCCCGCTGCTGAGGCCCGATCAGACCGCCACCGCCGACCCGGCGTTCGGCGTGCACATGGAGGCGGGCGCGGTGAACGAGATCCTCGCCGCGGGCGCCGACACGCTCACCCGCGCGGTGCTGCACGCCGTCCTGGCCGCCCGCAGCGTCGACGGTCCCGGCGGTGTCTTCCCCTCCTACCGCGACCTCTACGACACCCCGTAGATCCCGGACTCGTGGACCCTAGGCCGCCTCGCCCGCCGCCAGGAACTGCGTGGCGGCGAGCTCCGCGTAGAGCGGGTCCGCGGAGACCAGTTCGTGGTGGGTGCCGACCGCCCTGACCCGGCCGGTGTCCATCACGATGATCCGGTCGGCCATGGTGACGGTGGACAGCCGGTGGGCCACGACCAGCACCGTCGTGGTGCGCGCGACATCGGCGACGGTGTCGCGCAGCGCCGCCTCGTTGACGGCGTCGAGCTGCGAGGTCGCCTCGTCCAGCAGGAGCAGCCGCGGGCGGCGCAGCAGCGCGCGGGCGATGGCCACCCGCTGGCGCTCGCCGCCGGACAGCCGGGTGCCGCGGTGGCCGACCAGCGTGTCCAGGCCCTTGGGCAGCCTGGCGACCAGGCCGTCCAGCCGGGTCGTCCTCAGCACGCGCTCCACGGCGGCCTCGTCGGCGCCGGGGTTGCCGAGCAGCAGGTTGTCGCGGAGCGACCCCGACAGCACGGGCGCGTCCTGCTCGACGTAGCCGATCGCGGCGCGCAGCCGGGAGACGTCCCACTCGGCCACGTCACGGCCGTCCAGCAGGACGCGGCCCCCCGTGGGGTCGTAGAAGCGCTCGACGAGCGAGAAGACGGTGGTCTTGCCCGCGCCCGACGGGCCGACGAACGCGGTCATGCCGCGCGCCGGGACGGTGAACGTCACGCCGTGGTGCACGGCGGGGGAGTCGTCGCCGTAGCGGAAGTGCACGTTCTCGAAGGCCAGCGTGGCGGGCTCGGAGCCGGGGGCGGGCAGCGGTGCGGGCGCGGGCAGCTCCTCGACCGGCAGGCGGCGCACCTCCTGGATGCGGGCGACGGCCGCCGCGCCCACCTGGTACTGCGTCACCGCGCTGACGACCTGCTGGATCGGGGACATCAGATAGAAGACGTAGAGCAGGAACGCCACCAGCGTGCCGACCGCGATGGCGCCGGTGGCCACGCGGGCGCCGCCCACCGCGAGCACCGTGATGAACGCGACCTGCATCGACAGACCCGCGGTGTTGCCCGCCAGCGCCGACCACTTGGCGGCGCTCACGCTCTGCCGCCACGACTCCTCGGCGGCGGCGTGCACCGCCTGCTCCTCGCGGTGCTCGGCGCCCGACGCCTTGACGGTACGCAGCGCCCCGAGGATGCGTTCCAGCACCGCTCCCATCGCGCCGACCGCCTCCTGGGCGCGCTTGCCCGCCCGGTGGATCCGCGGCACGATCACGCCGATCACCGTGCCCGCCACCGCGATGACGCCCAGGGTGACGCCCAGCAGCACCGGGTCGACCACGCCCATCATCGTCAGCGTGGCGACCAGCGTCAGCCCGCCCGTGCCCAGCCCCACCAGCGACTCCGTGGTCACCTCGCGCAGCAGGGTGGTGTCCGCGGTGACCCGGGACATCAGATCGCCCGGCTCGCTGCGGTCCACCGCGGAGATCCGCAGCCGCAGCAGGTAGGACGTCAGCGAGCGGCGCGCGGTGAGCACCACCGACTCCGCGGTACGCCGCAGGATGTACGAACCCACCGCTCCGAGCGCCGCGTTGGCGACCACCAGTACGGACATCCCCGCCAACGCCCCGGCTATCGCCCGATGATGGGTCAGGTCGTCGATCAGCGCCCTGGCCACCAGCGGCAGCAGCAGCCCGGTCGCCCCGGTGACGAGCGCGAGCAGCGCGCCCGCCAGCAGCGCCCAGCGATGCGGCCGCACATAGCCCAACAGCACCCGCCAGGCCGGTGGTTCACCGGTCGGCGCGACGCCGTCCGCGTTCGGAGGGCCGCCCGGCTTCTCGTATGACCCCTCGCCTGACTCCACGCCTGCGTCCACGGTGCTCACGGTGCTCCTCGGACAGTCACGGGCCGATTCCCCCCACGGCGGCAGCCGTGGCGTGTCCGACGCTACCCGGGCGGGCGCGGCGACGGGGGCGGTCGGCGGGAGCCGTGACCTGCCCGCACCGGGCGGGTCACGGGTCAGCCGCGCGTCACAGGTCGGTGGCCCGCTCGTGCCGGGGCTCGTACATGCCCACCTCGCCGCCGCCCGGGAGGCGGAACCTGGTCAGCCGGCCCCAGCGCGCCTCGGTGACCGGCTCCGTGAACTCCACGCCCTTGGCCGTCAGCTCGGCCACGGTCGCGTCGACGTCGTCGCACATCAGATACAGCTCCTGCGACCCCGGGCCGTCCGCCGGATGGACCGCGATCTCGGTCGGCGGCAGCTTGAAGACCAGCCAGCCGCCGCCCGCGTCGACGTGCGGGTACTCCAGCACGTCCCGGAAGAAGGCCCGGTCCGCTTCCGCGTCGCGGCTGTAAATGATGACGTGTCCACCATTGATCACGCGGCCAGCGTAGGCGGTGGGCACGGCGCAGCGGTCCCTCACGCGCCCGCGAGCCTTGCCGATACAGAAACGTATCGGATACGTTCGCGTATCCGTAGCGGACGACGACCGCGCACGAAAGGTGCGGGAAGGGGCAGAGCCATGACCGCGCCGACCTCCACCCCGCCGCAGCGCGTCACCGCGCGGCGGGCGCGGACCCGGCGGCGGCTGCTCGACGCCGCCCTCGACGTCTTCGCCGAGCAGGGCTTCGGCCGCTCCACCGTGGAGCAGGTCTGCGAACGCGCCGGGTACACCCGCGGCGCCTTCTACTCGAACTTCACCTCCCTCGACGAGCTGTTCCTCGTCATGTGGGAGGAGCGCTCGACACGGATGCTCGCCGACCTGCGCGCGGCCCTCGCCGAGGTGGCGGCGCCGGGCCCCGAGGACGCGGTACGCGCGGCGCTGGCCGCGATCCCCGTCGACGACTCGTGGTTCCGGGTGACCGCGGAGTTCACCGCGCACGCCTTGCGCAACCCCTCGCTGCGCCGGGTGATGGCCGCACGCGAGCAGTCCATCCAGGACGCGATCCTGCCGGTGATCACCGCGGCACTGGGCCGGGCGGGCCGCCGCGTCACCGACGCCACCGCGCTCGGCCAGGCGCTCGTCGCCGTCCACGACGGCACCTCCGTACAGGTCCTGCTCGAACCCGGCAGCGACGCGGTGCGCCGCCGCCGCGAGGAGCTGTTCCTGAACGTCCTGCACAGCTACAGCACACCGAATGCGGAACCGAACGCGAAGGAGCCTAAGTGAGCGACGACGCCGATGTCATCGTGGTGGGCGCCGGACTCGCCGGTCTGGTCGCGACGTACGAACTCGTCCGCGCCGGACGGCGGGTGCTCGTCATCGACCAGGAGAACGAGGCCAACCTCGGCGGCCAGGCGTTCTGGTCGCTGGGCGGGCTGTTCCTCGTCGACAGCCCCGAGCAGCGGCGGATGGGCGTCAAGGACTCCTACGACCTCGCGCTCGGCGACTGGCTCGCCTCCGCCGGGTTCGACCGCGAGCGCGAGGACCACTGGCCGCGGCAGTGGGCGAAGGCGTACGTGAACTTCGCCGCCGGGGAGAAGCGCGCGTATCTGCACGGGCTCGGGCTGCGGGTGATGCCGACGGTCGGCTGGGCCGAGCGCGGTGGCGGATCCGCCACGGGCCACGGCAACTCGGTGCCGCGCTTCCACCTCACCTGGGGCACCGGCCCCGAGGTCGTCCGGGTCTTCCGCGAACCGGTGCTCGCCGCCGCGGAGCGCGGCCTGGTCACCTTCCGCCACCGGCACCGGGCCGACGAGCTGATCGTCGAGAACGGCGCGGTGGTGGGCGTACGCGGCACCGTCCTCGCCCCCTCGGCCGAGGAGCGCGGCGTGGCCTCGTCCCGCGAGGCCGCCGGTGAGTTCGAGGTGCGCGCCCAGGCCGTGGTGGTGACCTCGGGCGGCATCGGCGGCAACCACGACCTGGTCCGCAAGAACTGGCCCGCCGACCGGATGGGCCGGGCCCCCGAGTCGATGGTGACCGGCGTCCCCGCGTACGTCGACGGCCGGATGCTGGGGATCACCGAGGACGCGGGCGGCTCGATCGTCAACCGCGACCGGATGTGGCACTACACCGAGGGCATCAAGAACTGGGACCCGGTCTGGCCCGGCCACGGCATCCGGATCATCCCCGGCCCGTCGTCGCTGTGGCTGGACGCGACCGGACAGCGGCTGCCCGCCCCGCTCTTCCCCGGCCACGACACCCTCGCCACCCTGCGGCACATCCTGGGCACCGGCCACGGGCACACCTGGTTCGTGCTCACCCGGGCGATCGTCGAGAAGGAGTTCGCGCTCTCCGGCTCCGAGCAGAACCCCGACATCACCGGCAAGGACCTGAAACTGGTGCTGTCCCGGGTGAAGAAGGGCGCACCCGGTCCCGTCCAGGCGTTCCTCGACCACGGCGAGGACTTCGTCGTCCGCCGGACCCTGCCGGAACTGGTCGAGGGCATGAACGCCCTCACCCCCGACGCCCCGCTCGACCTCGCGCAGGTCGAGCGCGAGGTGCGGGCACGCGACGCGCAGACCGGCAACGCCTTCTCCAAGGACCTCCAGCTGATGGCGATCCGCAACGCCCGCTCCTACCGGCCCGACCGCATCACCCGCGTGGCCAAGCCGCACGCGCTGCTCGACCCGGCCGCCGGGCCGCTGATCGCGGTCCGCCTGCACGTCCTCACCCGCAAGACCCTCGGCGGCCTGGAGACCACCCTCGACTCGCAGGTCGTCCGTCCGGACGGCACGCCCTTCGACGGCCTCTACGCGGCGGGCGAGGTCGCCGGTTTCGGCGGCGGCGGGGTGCACGGCTACAACGCCCTGGAGGGCACCTTCCTCGGCGGCTGCATCTTCTCCGGCCGCGCGGCGGGCCGCGCGCTCGCCCGCGACCTGGGCTGAGGCGCGTCCACCAGGGCGGTGTCACAGGCGGCGGCTAGGCTCGGCCGCGTGACATTCAAAGGCTGGCCCGTGGAAGCCCTGGAGTTCTACGAGGGGCTGGAGGCCGACAACTCCAAGGTCTACTGGACGGCGCACAAGGCGGTCTACGACAACGCGGTGCGCGCGCCCATGGTCGCGCTCCTCGCCGAGCTGGAGGACGAGTTCGGCGAGGGCAAGATCTTCCGGCCCAACCGGGACATCCGCTTCAGCGCGGACAAGTCCCCGTACAAGACGGCGATCGCCGCCACCTTCAGCACGGGCGGCTATGTGCAGTTCTCCGCCGAGGGGCTGGGCGCCGGACGCGGCCGGTACATGATGGACGCCGCCGCGCTCGACCGGTACCGCAAGGCCGTCGACGAGGACGTGACCGGCGAGGAGCTGCTGCGGGTGATCGCCGCGGTGGAGCGGCACGGCATCGAGGTCACCGCCCGGGACCGGCTCAAGACGGCGCCGCGCGGCTACCCGAAGGACCACCCGCGGATCGAACTGCTGCGCAACAAGAGCCTGTTCGCCTGGCGGCAGTGGCCGGTCGGCCCCTGGCTCGGCACCGCCGCGGCCAAGAAGCGGCTGGCGGACTTCCTGCGCCAGAGCGAGCCGCTCGCCGACTGGCTCGACGCCCGGGTGGGCGCCGAGTAGCCCTCCCCGCCCCGCCGCCTCCCCCGCCCGCGTGGCCGGAACGCACCCGCGCGTATATCCGTCGCTTATCGAAGATCGCTACAACTTCACTGAGCCGAGATTCCCTGCGGACCGGAGGCGTACGGTGATCAGGACGGTGTATCGGAGCGAGGACTACTCGGTGCGGGACCGGGTCGACGCCTGGGCGGACATCACGTCGCGGTCCATCATGCCGATGGCGCTCGACATCGGTGACCCGGCCGCCTTCACCGCCACCCTGAGACAGGCGGGACTCGGAACCGCGGCCCTGACCAACATGCTCTTCTCGTCCCACCGGGCCGCCAGGACGGCGCCGTTGATCCGGCGCGCCGACCCCGAGGCGTATGTGCTGGTCCACATGCTGAGCGGCACGGTGGGGGTGAGCCAGGACGGCCGGGAGTCCGCCATGACCGCGGGTGACCTGTCGCTCTTCGACAGCTCGCTGCCGCTGGAGTCGGTGGTCGGCGACGGCGCCCACATGTCCGAGTCGCTGCTGCTGCACATCCCCCGGGCGCTGATGCCGCTGCCGCCCCGGTCCGTCGAGCGGCTGCTCGCGGCGCGATTACCCGGCCGGCGGGGGATCGGCGCGGTGATGGCCGGCGCGCTGACCTCGGTGCGGGCCGAGGCGGAGCACTGCACCCCGGCCGACGCGGCACGGCTCGGCGGGGTGCTGCTCGACCTCTTCACCGCCTTCGCCGCCCACCACCTCGACGCCGACGACGCGGTGCCCGCCGACTCGCGCCGCGCCGCCCTGCTGCGGCAGATCGACGTCTATGTCCAGCGGCGCCTCGGCGACCCGGAGTTGACGCCCGCGGCCGTCGCCGCCGCCCACCACATCTCCACCCGCTATCTGCACCGGCTCTTCCAGGACCGCGACACCACCGTGGCCGCCTTCATCCGCGGCCAGCGGCTCGAGCGCTGCCGCCGCGACCTCGCCGACCCGGCGCTCGGCCGGCTGCCGATCCGCGCCATCGCGGCCCGCTGGGGCTTCGCGCACCCGGCCGACTTCAGCCGGGCGTTCCGCGCCGCGTACGGGACGCCGCCGCGCGACTACCGGCATGGCCTGTAGTGCACACAGCGTTAAGTGCTGTGCGCTGTGATCCATGGACCGGGCGGCGGCTGCTGCGCAGACTCTTTGCTGTCGAACCGGCCCACGCCCCGGTACGACAGCGGTACCGGTTCCCGGCGCGGGGCGGCGTCGGCAGCCATGGCCGGGCAGGGGGAGGGCCGCGCGCGCCGGGAGCCGGACCGCGCGCCTTCCGCCCCGCTCAGTTGGCGGGATTGCCCTTGTCACCAGGGCCGAACGGCGTCACGACGAACTCGTCGTCGCAGTTGGTGACCTGCCCCGGGAAGTCGATCCACTGCCTGCTGCCCGGCGGGTAGATCCGCAGCCTCGTGGACGTCGGCAGACAGGTGCCCTGCTGGTTGATGGTGTGGATGGTGTCGCTGGCGGACTGTCCAGGCCGCAGCACCACCGGGCTGTGCGGGAGTTGCTGGTACGTGGCGGGAGCGCCGATCTGCTTGCCCTTCGCGTCCAGCATCGACAGGCCGGGGAAGCCGGTGACATGGCAGGTCGTACCGCTGTGGTTGGTCAGCAGCAGATAGCGGTAGAGGTTGCCCGCGCCCGCGTCGCCGCCGCCCAGCGAGGCGGTCAGCTGGTCGGCCGTGCACAACGGCGCAGTACCGCCCACGGGCGTGGGCGTCGGACTCTGCGTCGCCGGATGGGTGGCCGGGGTGGAGCCGGGGCCGGGCGACGGGCGGTGCGTGGCGGGCGGCGGCGCGGAGGACGGCACCGGGAAGGGCGTCGGCGACGTGGTGGGTGTGGTGGCCCGGGTGGTGCCCGCGGGCGGCGGCGCCACGTCGTGGGAGGACCCGCGCGGTGAGAGCGCCCCCGCCACGTACACCGACCCGGTCAGCGCGGCCGCGACCAGTGTGCCGCCGACCGCGGCGCGGGTACGGCGCCGCCGCGAGGCCCTGCGCCTGATCCGTTCGAAGGAACCGGCGGGCGGCGGCAGGAACTGCGCCGGCGGCCGCAGCAGCGGCTCGGGCGCGTCGAAGTCGAACCCGTCGAGCCCCTCGTCGTCAGGGAGTCCGGTCATGGTGTCCTCCCAGGTTGGCGCGGAGCAGTTCGCGGGCGGCGTGCAGGTCGGCCTTCACGGTTCCTTCGTTCCGCCCCAGCAGCGCGGCGACGTCGCGCACCGGCAGATCGGCGAAGTAGTACAGCAGCGCGGGGTCGCGCAGCCGCTCCGGCAGCGACTGGACGAGCAGCCGCACCGAAGGGTCGCTCGCGCCCTGCTGCTGTTTCACTGTCTCCTCCGTGGTGACGCGGCGCAGCGCACGCCGCTCGCGCTCCATTTTGCGCCAGTGGTCGCGCACCAGGTTGGCCGCGGTGACGTACAGGTATCCGCTGGGCTCTTCGACCTTGGTCCAGCGCGCCCACAGCCGGGTGAACGCCTCCGACGCGATCTCGTGCGCGGTCTCGTCGTCGTCCACCAGACGGCGGCACCAGCCCGCGAGCCGCGGGTAGAGGGCCTCGAACAACTCCGAGGCCGCGCGTTCCTGGGACCGGATGGCCGCTCTCCCCCCTTGTGGTGCCGGCCGTCCGCCGGCCGGTTGCGGCGCCGTGAGAGCGCCCCGTGGACGGCTGCCCGGCCACGTCACCGGCAACCGCTCGGCGGACGGCGGTTTCAGGACGTCGTCCCGGACGTCAGGGAGGCGTACACCACCACGTTGTCCTGGTAGCCGCTCCCGCTCACGCGGTTGCCGCCGCAGGTGATGAGACGCAGCGCCGGGTGGTTGACGTTCCCGTAGACCTTGGCCGTGGGGAAGCGCGACTTGGGGATCGTCTCCACCGAGTCCACGGTGAAGGTGGCCGTGGCGCCGTCCTTGAGTCCGACGTCGATCCGGTCACCGGCCTTCAGGTGCGACAGCCGCAGGAACACCCCGTCGCCGTAACTGCCGACGGTGACATGGCCGAGGATCACCGAGGGGCCGGTCTGGCCCGGGGTCGGCGAGCCGTCGTACCACCCGGCGGGGGAGTGCGCCTCGATCGGCGGTACGGCGACGGTGCCGTCGGCGGCGAGGCCCAGTCCCATGACCGGGGTGTCGACCCCGATGGCCGCAATCCGCAGCCGCACCGGCACCGAGCGGGCCAGCGGCGGCGCGGGGGAGTGGGCGGTGGGCTTGCCGGTGGTCCGGGCGGTCTGCGACGCCGGGATGTGCGAGGCGGTCTGCCCCGGGCTCACCCGGCCCGCCGACGTCGCGCCGCAGCCCGTCATCAGCAGGGCCGTGAGCGAGGCGACGAGGCAGACGGCGGCCGCCGCCCCGGCCCGGTCCACGGGGGCCCGGCGGCGTACCGCCGGCGCCTGGCCGTGACCGTGACCGTGACCGGGGCGGCGCACCGCGCCCTGGGACCGAGCCCGCTGGGAAGGCAGCAACGCTCAGCCCCTGGCCCGGGCCTGCGAGCGGCGGCGGGCCGTCGCGGCCCCCAGCCCGCCCAGCACCAGCGTCAGCGCGGCGCCGCCCGCCACCAGTTCGGTCCGGTCGCCGGAGCCGGACGCGGTGGAGGCGGCCACGACACCGGTGTTCGGGGCGCCGCTGGGCACCACGGGGACCTGCGCTCCGGGCTTGGTCGGCCTCGGTGTCGGTGTCGGGGTGGCGGGCGCCGAGGGGCCGGAGTTCGACGGGTTGCCGCCCTTGCCCGCGGTGAACGGGGTGACCTCGAACTCGTTGTCGCAGTTGGTCACCTTGCCGGGGAAGATCAGCGCGTCCCGGTTCCCGGGCGGGTAGATCCGCAGCTCGGCCGAGGTCGGCAGGCACTTCCCCTGCTGGTTGATGGTGTGGATGGTGTCGCTCGCGGACCCTCCCGGCCGCAGCACCACGGGGCTGTGCGCGAGTTGGCGGTACGTGGCGGGAGCGCCGATCTGCTTGCCGTGCGCGTCCAGCAGCGACAGACCGGGGAAGCCGGTGACGTGACAGGTCGTACCGCTGTGGTTGGTCAGCACCAGGTAGCGGTAGAGGTTGCCCGCGCCCGCGTCGCCGCCGCCCAGCGAGGCGGTGAGCTGCGAGGTCGCGCACATCGGGGTGCTCGTGCCGCGCACGGGTGTCGCGGCCGTGGCGGGTACGGCTCCCAGGACGACGGTGGTGACGGCGGCCGCCCCGGCGGCGAGTGTGCTGATGCGCATGGTCTCGGTGTCCCTTCTCTTTTCCCGCGGCCGGCGGGCTCTGGAGCGAGCACCGGCCGTGCCGTGCGGGAATCGGGGGGAGAGACGACGCACCCTGGGGGCGGGTTGTAAAGGGACATTAAAATGCGACGACCGACGACGACAGGGTGGTGGGCGCGCGTGCGGGCCGTGGTGTTCGAGGAGTTCGGGCGGCTTCCGGAGGTGCGGGAGGTCGCGGATCCGGTGCCGCCGCCCGGTGGTGTGGTGGTACGGGTCGAGGCGACGGGCCTGTGCCGCAGCGACTGGCACGGCTGGATGGGCCACGACCCGGACATCGTGCTGCCGCACGTCCCCGGCCATGAACTCGCCGGAACCGTCGCCGAGGTGGGCTCGGGAGTCGTCAACTGGCGTCCCGGCGACCGGGTCACGGTGCCCTTCGTGTGCGCGTGCGGGCGGTGCGCGGCCTGCGCCCGCGGCGACCAGCAGGTGTGCGAGCGGCAGCAGCAGCCCGGGTTCACCCACTGGGGTTCCTTCGCGGAGCTGGTGCCGGTGCACCACGCGGACACCAATCTGGTGGCGCTGCCCGACGACATGCCGTACGCGACCGCCGCCGCGCTCGGCTGCCGGTTCGCCACCGCCTACCGCGCGGTGGTCGCCCAGGGCAGGGTGCGTTCCGGCGAGTGGGTGGCCGTGCACGGCTGCGGCGGTGTCGGGCTGTCCGCGGTGATGATCGCCGCGGCGGCGGGCGCCCGGGTCGTCGCGGTCGACGTCACACCCCAGGCGCTGGAGCTGGCACGGCGGTTCGGCGCCGCGGTGTGCCTGGACGCCACCGGGCTGCCGGGCGACGGTGTGGCCGAGGCGGTGCGCGAGGCGACCGGCGGCGGCGCCCATCTCTCGCTCGACGCGCTGGGCTCCGCGGCGACCTGCGCCGCGTCGGTGGCGGGCCTGCGCCGCCGCGGCCGCCATGTCCAGGTCGGCCTGCTGCCCGCGGGCGGCGTCACCGTACCGATGGACCGGGTCCTCGCGTGGGAGCTCGAACTCCTCGGCAGCCACGGCATGGCAGCCCACGCGTACCCGGAGATGATGCGCCAGGTCGCCGCGGACACCCTGCGTCCCGATCTGCTGGTCGGCTCGGTCATCCCGCTGGCCGCCGCTCCCGCCGCGCTGGCGGCGATGAGCGACGGCTCCGGACCGGGCATCACGGTGATCGCCCCGGGGCGGGACGCGGCGCCCGCGTCCTGACGGCGGTTCAGCTCCGCCCGCCGCTGGTGCGCCGCAGCACCGGCACGAGCACCGCCGCCACGGTCAGGTGCACCAGGGCGAGCGTCACCTTCGTCCCCGCCGTGGCGTGTTCGGGCAGGATCGGCAGCAGCGACAGCAGGGCGACGGCCACGGCCAGCGCGGTCCACGCGGTGCGCGCGTGCCGCGTGAAGCGCTCCAGCAGGGCAAGTGACGCCCAGCCGAGAACACCGAAGACCAGCGTGAAGCCGATGACGATCGGCAGGGTGATCGTGGCCTTGCCCATCGAGTCACGCAGCAGGTAGTCGACGCCGAAGGCGTGCCCGACCAGCCAGACGGCGCTGGTGGCGACGGCCGCCGAGAGCACGGCGCCGCCACGCTCCCGCCTGCGCCGGGCCCGGCCCGCCTCGACGGGGAGCGGAAGGGGTGTCGCGGTCTGCCGGATCGTGGTCATGACGGTTCTCCTGTACGGGGGACGGTTCGCGGTCGGCGGCCCGGCCCGCCGGTGCGAGGCACCGGCCGGACCTGCCGTCACCTATCCGTCGAACGGGACCGGCCAGGATCGACACGAGCGCCGCGTTCTTCCGCCACTTCTCCGTATTTCTTCTCATGGGCACGTCACGAAGCCGGACAACGGCGTATAAGAGGGGGTACACACGCGAGGGTCGGCATATGCGCACCCGGGGGGTTCTGGGGCGTGGGTCGCGCCGCCCCGCGTCCGGGATCTCTTCGTGGGGGGCACCATGAGACTCGTACGGTTAGGTATGCGCGCGTCCGTCTGGGCGGGGGCGCTGACACTCCTGGCGGTGGGCGCCGGCACGGGGGTGGCGGGCGCGGCGCCCGCGGCTCCCCTGCCGGCGTACGCGCCGCGCGACCTGGGCACGCTGGGCGGCACCACCAGCGAAGCGACCGGGATCAGCGGCAACACCGTCGTCGGCAACTCGTTCCTCAAGGGCGACACGAGCGAGCACGCCTTCGTCTACAGCCTGCGCACCGGCCACATGACCGACATCGGCACCCTCGGCGGGGACGACAGCCAGGCCGTCGCGGTGCGGGGCGTCCATGTCATCGGCACCTCGGAACTGCCCGGCGGCGCCACGCACGGCTTCGTCTACGACCTGCGCACCCACCACATGACGGACCTCGGCACGCTCGGCGGGACCAGCAGTGACGCGACCGCGATCAGCGGCGAGAACATCGTGGGCACCTCGTCCCTCGCGGGCGACACCACCTCCCACGCCTTCGTCTACAGTCTGCGCACCGGCCACCTCACCGACCTGGGCACGCTCACCGGGTCCACGGGCAGCAGCGCCGGAGTCGACATCAGCGGCGCCACGGTGGTCGGCAACTCGCCGGTGCCCGACCCGGCGGGCGGCAGCACCCTGCACGGCTTCGCCGTCAACCTGAACACCCACCACATGACCGACGTCGGCACCCTCGGCGGGACGTTCGCCCGTGTCTACGCGGTCAGCGGGCACACCGTCGTCGGCCAGTCCCGCACCGGCGGGGGAGCCCTCGACGGGTTCGCGTACAACGTGGCGACCCATGCCAGGACGGACCTCGGCCCCGGGCTGAAGGTGTCGCCGCTGGTCAGCGGGACGACCGCGGTGGGCGGCGACAGCCTGCTCTCCTTCACCTACGACCTGACCACCGGCGCCACCGCGATGGTCGGCCCCGGCTCGGGCGTCACCCAGGCGTTCGGCATCGACTCCCATCTGGTCGTCGGTGACGTCTTCGCCGCCAACGCCTTCGCCTTCGTCTACCGGATCAGCGACAGCGCCTTCACCCGCCTCCCGGCGCTCGGCGGCCTCAACTCCACGGCCGCGCAGGCGAACGCCCGCGGGGTGGTCGTCGGCAGCGCCGCGCTCCCGCCGCCGGACCCGTACACCGCCAACGGCCCCTTCCACGCGGTGGCCTGGCTGCCGCGCGCACAGCCGGTGGGCTGACCCGCCGGGATCCGCTCCGCGCGACGCGGGACGGCCGACCCGGGAGGATCCGGGTCGGCCGTTCGCCGCGGGTGGGTCCGCGCCGCGGTCAGCGGGTGCGGGCCGCCGCCTGCGCGCCGCGGTGCTGCACCAGGGCCGTCGCCGCGAGGGCCGCGGTCAGGACGGCGGCCGCGACGGCCAGCGCCGCGGACCAGGAGAACGCGTCGCCCAGCGTGTTGCGCAGCAGATCGGTGCCGGTGAGGCCGGCCGTCAGCAGATGCGTGAGGGTGACCGCGACCGCCACGGCCGCCGCCGCGGCCCAGATCCGTACCGTGTCCAGCACCGCCAGCACGGTCGCCAGCATGACGCAGACAATGGTGACGACCAGCGCCACGCCGTCGGTGTAGTGGCCCGCGCGCAGGCCCGCGAGGTGCGTGGGCAGATGGAGCGCGGCGATCACGACCAGGGCCGCGGCCGCGGGCCAGCGCAGTACGGAGCGCAGCGGCTGCTGGACCGTACGGATACGGATACGGGCCGCGGTGCGCGGCCGGGCGGTGGCCTGGGCGGTGGCCTGGGAGGTGGCCTGGGGCTTGGCCGAAGCGGCGCCCCCCGGCGTGTAGTTGGCGATGATCTCGGCCACGTCGAGGTCGGCGACCATCAGGTCCGCGACATTCACCTCGCCGCGCGCGGCGGTGGCCTCACCGCCGCCCACGGTCGCGGTGGCGGGCGCGGCGACGGTCTCGGGCTCGATCTCGGACCCGGGCCGCGGCTCGGGTGCGGTCGCGCCGACCGAGGCGGTGACGGGCGCGCCCTCGGACGACGTGACCGACGCGGTGACGGGTGTCGGGACCGGCTCGGCGGCGTCCGTCGCGGACTCCCGCACGGCGCGGGTGGTGAGCGGGGCGCCGTCCTCGGAGCCGAAGAGGTTCACCAGGTCGGCGACGTCCTCGATCGGCCTGCCCACCGCCACCGCCCGCAGCGTGGTGTCGGCGTCGCCCGCGGTGTCCGCGGGGTCGTTGAGCAGCGCCACCAGATGGCGTACGTCGTCGATCGGACGCGACACGGCGGCCGCGCGCAGCGCCTCGTCGCCGGGGTTGGGGAGCCGGTCGGTCTGCTTCAGCAGCCGCACCAGGGCGGCGACCTCGTCCAGCGGCCGTACGGTCGCCGCCGTCCACAACAGCGTGCGTATCGGGTCGCCCCCGGGCTCGGCGGCCGGAAGGCCGCTCTGTGCGGAGTGCGTGGTGAGGTGCATAGGGGGGTTCTCCCTTTGCGATGGCCAAGGGTGAGCACACCCTGTCGGTTACCGTGCGTCCGTTCGGGCGCACGGTCACATCGCAACCCATGTCGATGACGGTTGCCACCCGGCGGGTACGCGCGACCGCGCGCGTGCGCGCTTCCTACCCGGCGGAAACCCCCTCCTGGCCGTGCGGCGGCGGCCCGTGGCGGCACCGCACATCGCTGCGGGCGTTCACCGCCATTCGTGTCGCGACGATCGACCGGGCGTGGGCCACGGGTGGGCCACAGGCGGGTCAGGGCTCGATGGTGACCTTGATCGCCTCGCCCGCCGCGACGGTGCTGATTGCCTCGGGCACCTTGTCCAGCGGCATCCGATGGGTGATCAGATCGGCCACCGGGACGGCGCCGGAGGCTATCAGGTCCAGGGCGCGCTTGTTGTGGGAAGGGCTGGAGCCGTTGGCGCCGACGACGGTCAGTTCCCGGTAGTGCACCAGGTTCGAGTCGAAGGTGATGGTGGGAGCGGTCCTGGACAGTCCGCCGAACAGGCTGACGCGTCCGCCGCACGCGGCCATCCGCAGCGCGTCCTGCTGCGCCGCGCCCGACGCGGCCGCGGTGATCACCACGTCGGCGCCGCGCCCGCCGGTCAGCTCCATGACCGCCTCCACCACGTCGTCGTCCGCCCCGCACACCGCCTCGTCGGGCCGTACGAGAGCGGCGGCCTTCGCCAGCCGGTCCGCGTTCAGGTCGTCCAGCACCACGCGCCGGGCACCGCGGGCCCGGGCGAGGCGCACATGCAGGCAGCCGATCGGCCCCGCCCCGATGACGACCACGTCGTCGCCCTCGCCGACGCGGGCGAGTTCCTGGCCGTTGAGCACGCAGGCCAGCGGTTCGGCGACGGACGCCTCGGCCAGACTCACCGCGCCGGGTACGGGGTTGAGGCCGTCGACCCGGAGCACGGCGTGCGGCACGATCAGGTACTCGGCGAAACCGCCGTCGTACTGGTACCCGACCGACGTCAGATGCGGGCAGACCGTCATGCGGCCGCCCCGGCAGGTCGCGCACTCGCCGCACGGGACCGCCGCGATGACCTGGACGCGGTCGCCCACCGACCAGCCGCCGACCCGCGAGCCGACCTCGGCGATCTCCCCGGCGACCTCGTGGCCCAGGACGCGCGGCGGCGAGAGGCGCTGGTGGCCGTGGCGGAGGATCTTCACATCGGTGCCGCAGGTCGAGCAGTTGCGGACGCGCAGCTTGACCTCGTCCGGGCGGGGCGAAGGCTCCGGTACGTCCTCCAGCCGGAGGTCACCGGGAGCGTAGAAGCGCGCGACCCTCATGGTGCCAGGTCCCCGCTGACCGACCCGAGCAGCCGGTGGATCTCGTCGGGGTCGGCCGAGGACCGCAGCCGTGCGGCGTCGCCCGGTTCCATCAGGAGGAGCGCGAGCGCCGACAGCAGCGCGAGATGCTCGTTGCCCCTGGCCGCGATCGCCACACAGGAGTGCACCGTGTGGCCGCTCCAGTCCACCCCCAGGGGGAACTGCAGCACCGCGATCGTGGTGCGCCGCACCAGGACGCGACTGGCGTCGGTCCCGTGCGGGATGGCCACGCCCTCGCCGATGTAGGTGCTGAGCGACCGCTCGCGCTCCAGCATCGTCAGCGCGTATCCGTCGTCCGTGGCGCCGAGTTCGGCCAGTACCGCGCCGCACTGGCGTACGGCGTCCCACCGGTCGGCGGCCCTGCGGTCCACCCGGATGCCCTCGCGGGTCAGCACGTCAGGCACGGATCTCGCCCCCGTCCCGGAAGGCGGCCTCCAGCTGGTCGAAGGCCGGGTCGTTGAGGAAGGACTGGAACGGGATGATCACCGCGTCCGGCACGGTCAGACGCGCGCGGTCGGCCAGGTTGGCGTGTGTCACCACGACCTGCGTGCCCTGCGGGATGTCGTTCACGGGGGTGTGCGTGGCCGTCACCCCGTACGGCTCCAGCCGCCGGGTGAGCTGGCTGGCCAGCATCACACTGCTGCCCATCCCCGCGTCGCAGGCGACGACCACCTGCGAGACCGCCGAGGCCGTCACCGACCGGGTGTCACCGGCCTCGGGCTGGACGGCGTTGAGCGGGACCGCGGGGACGGGTGCGGAGGCGGCGGCGGTCCGGACGGGTGCGCCCTCGGTTTCCGGGGCGCGGCCGGCGCGCAGCAGGGCGGCGCCCGTGGTGAAGGACACCGCGGCGGCCGCCGCGACGGAGGCGAGTACGGCGAGGTAGCCGCCGCGGGGCGTGACCGCCATGTAGGCGAAGATGCTGCCCGGCGACGGCGTGGCGACCAGCCCGGCGTGCGTGACGGTCGCGGTGGCGACGCCCGTCATACCGCCCGCGACGGCGGCGAGGACGAGCCGCGGCTTCATCAGCACGTACGGGAAGTAGATCTCGTGGATGCCGCCGAGGAACTGCACGATGATCGCGCCGGGGACTGTGGCGCGCAGCTTCCTGGGCCCGAACAGCAGGTAGGCGAGCAGGATGCCGAGGCCGGGCCCCGGGTTGCTCTCGATCATGAACAGCACGGACTTGCCGGACTGGCTGGCCTGCTCCACGCCGAGCGGGGCCAGGACGCCGTGGTTGATCGCGTTGTTCAGGAACAGGACCTTGGCGGGCTCGACGATGACCGACACCAGCGGCAGCAGATGGGCGTTGACGAGGTCCCGTACGCCGTGCCCCGCCCACCGGGTGAGGGCCGACACGACCGGGCCGACGCAGCGCAGCCCCGCGATGGCCATGGCGCCGCCGAGGATGCCCGCGCTGAAGTTGTCCACGAGCATCTCGAAGCCCGGCCGGGTGTGACGGGCCGTGAAACCGTCGACCAGCTTCAGCAGATACGCCGTCAGCGGGCCGATGATCATAGCGCCGAGGAACATCGGGACGTCGGAGCCGACAGCCACGCCGAGGGTGGCCACGGCGGCCACCACGGCGCCGCGCCGGCCGTGCACCAGGCGTCCGCCCGTGTAGCCGATGAGCACCGGCAGCAGGTAGGTGATCATCGGATCGACCAGCCGGGCCAGCGAGGCGTTCGGCAGCCAGCCGGTCGGGATGAACATCGCCGTGATCAGGCCCCAGGCGATGAAAGCGCCGAGGTTGGGCATCACCATTGCGGCGAGATACCCGCCGAGGCGCTGCACCTTGGCCCGGACGCCGGGCCCCTGCACATGCTTGAGGTGCGCCAGGTCGGGCACGGTCGGCGCCGGATCGGCCGCGGCAGCCGCCTCGGCGCCGACCTCGCCGT
Organism: Streptomyces sp. NPDC051976; assembly: GCF_040680795.1. NCBI lineage: Bacteria > Bacillati > Actinomycetota > Actinomycetes > Kitasatosporales > Streptomycetaceae > Streptomyces > Streptomyces sp. NPDC051976. Next base: position 161,731 of record NZ_JBFAXL010000011.1, on the reverse strand, counting down.
CTCCCGGGACGGGACCGGCGGCCGTGCCGCCGAGCGGGCGGTCCAGCGGGATGTCCGCGGTGACGGTGACGGCGGCCGGGTCGAGGTCGGCGGGCGTCGGTATCGCGCTACCCGGCAGTGTCACCGCGGCGGCGCCGTGTGCCACCGCCGCCGCGAGCGCCTTCGGGCCGCCGCCGCCCGCGCCGAGGAACCCCGCGAGCGAGGCGTCGCCCGCTCCCACGTCGCTGCGCACATCCGCCACCGGGGCGGTGGCGTACCAGGTGCCCTCGTCCGAGACCAGCAGCATCCCGTCGGCGCCGAGGCTGGCCAGCACCTGCCGCGCCCCGAGCGCCCGCAGTTCGCCGGCCGCCCTCACCGCGTCGCCCACGGTGTTCAGCGGACGGCCGACCGCCTCGGCCAGCTCCTCGCGGTTGGGCTTGATCACGTCGGGCCGGGCCCCGAGCGCCGCCAGCAGCGCGCTGCCGGAGGTGTCGAGCGCGATACGGGCGCCGCCGGCGTGGGCGCGTGTCACCAGGTCCGCGTACCAGGCGGGCGTCAGCCCCTGCGGGAGGCTGCCGCAGCAGGCCAGCCAGTCGGTGCCGGGGCCGTTGAGCTCCGCCACGGCGGCCAGCAGGGCGGCCGACTCCTGCGCGGTGATCTCCGGGCCCGATGTGTTGATCTTGGTCAGCGCGCCCGGCTCCACCACGCTGACGTTGACCCGCGTGGCCCCGGCCACCGGCACGCTCACCACCGTGATGCCCTGGTCGCCGAGCATCTCCGCCAGCAGCTCCCCGGAGTAGCCGCCGAGCGGCAGGACGGCCGTGGTCGGGTGCCCGGCCGCGTTGAGCGCCAGGGAGACGTTGACGCCCTTGCCGCCGGGGTCCACCCGCTCGGTCTCGGCGCGGTTGATCCGGCCGTGCTCCAGGCGCTCCATCTCGAAGCTGCGGTCCAGGCTCGGGTTGGGGGTGATCGTGACGATCATGCGCGGATCACCTCCGGCCCGCGGGCGGCGATCTCGGCGGCCTGCTCCGCGGTGAGCCCGGTGTCCGTGACCAGTACGTCCACCTGCTCCAGCGAGGCGAACCGCGCGAAGTGGTGGGCGCCGTACTTGGTGGAGTCCGCGACCAGGATGACGCGGCGGGCGCCGGTCACCATGGCGCGCTTCACCGCGGCCTCGGCGAGGTCCGGGGTGGTCAGGCCGCCCTCCGGTGAGAAGCCGTTGGTGGCGACCACCGCAATGTCGGGCTGGAGTTCCGCGAGGTCGCGCAGCGCCCAGGTGTCCACGGCGGCCTGCGTCCTGTGCCGCAGCCGGCCGCCGACGAGGTGGAGGGTGAGGCGGGGGTGCTCGGCGAGCCGGGCCGCCACCGGGAGCGCGTTGGTGGCCACGGTGAGCGTGGAGTCCAGCGGGAAGAGCGCGACCAGCCGGGAGACGGTGGTCCCGGCGTCCAGCAGCAGGCTGCCCTCCTCGGGCAGCAGGGCCAGGGTGGCCTTGGCGATCCGGTCCTTGGCGGCGGCCGCGACCGAGTCGCGCTCGACGAGCCCGGGCTCCAGGCGCAGCCCCCCGGCGGGCAGCGCGCCGCCGTGCACCCTGCGCAGCAGGCCCGCCCGTTCCAGCAGGCTCAGGTCACGCCGTACGGTCTCCTGCGTGACACCGAGATCCTCGGCCAGCGACGGGACCTCGACGCGGCCGTGCTCCGTGGCGAGTTGCACGATGCGCTGCTGGCGCTCGGGTGCGTACATGTGGGTTCCGGTCCGTTTCCTGTGGGGGGATCTTCGCCGTCCCGCTATCCGGCCCGGAGTTCCCGGCGCGGCTGCGCGGTGACACCGAGCACCGCGCGGACCCGGCAGCCGCAGGCGTCCTGCTGCACCTCCACCCGCGTGGCCAGGACCTCCACGATGGCGATGCCGCGCCCGTGCTCGTCGGGATCGGCGCAGCGCGGGTCCGGCACGCACGGCTCGCCGTGGTCGGACACCTCGATGTGCAGCGTGTCGGTGTGGCGGGTCAGCGACAGGGTCATCTCGCCGCGGCCGTGCTGTGCGGCGTTCGCCGCCAGCTCGTCGGCGATCAGCACCGCCGCCTCCCGCTCGTCCTGCGACACCTCCCAGTGCCCGACGACGGCCGCGGTGAACTGCCGTACCAACCGCACCCGGGACGCCTCCGCGGGCAGCGCCAGCACGGCGTCCCGCTGACCGGGGTGCCCCGGGACACTCCCCAGCGCTTCCGGCCGCACCGACGTCTCCAGCGCGGCGGCGAGATGAGGGGCGAAGGGGCACACGGTGTGCCTCCCGGAGGGGTGAGTCCCGCGCCGGGCGACCGACGGCCGGTCGCCTCCGCGGGGTGCGGATGAGAATGTGGCTTTGTCTGTGCTTTATGCCTGTTTCCCCCTGTTTACACCCGTACGTCTTCGTGGTCAACCCACCCTGCTTCGCCGCCGGGGCGAGGGGGAGTCACCGCACTTCGGGGAATTGTTCCGCTGGGCCGGACTGTTCCGGCGTGACGCTGTTGGATGGGGGTGACGGAAGGGTGCGTTGACGGTTGTGAGTCCGGTTTCCTGGCCGGGACGCCCGCCGGAGAGACCGAGACTGGGGAGGAGCACATGCCACATCCCGCACCGGATTCCGAGCGGGCGATGCTGCTCTCGTATCTGAACGCGCAGCGCGATCACGTGCGCGGAATTCTGGAGGGGCTGGACGAGGAGGCACTGCGGCGCGCGGTGCTGCCGTCGGGGTGGAACTGCCTGGGGCTGGTGCGTCATCTGGCGCTGGACGTCGAGCGCTTCTGGTTCGGCGGAATCGTCGCCGGGGAGCAGAGCGTGATCCGGGAGGCGGCGGAAGGGCCCGACGACGCCTGGCAGGTGGGGTCCGACGTGCCGGTCGAGTCGGTGTTCAACCTGTACCGGCAGGAGACCGACCACGCGGACGCGGTGATCGCCGCCACGGCCCTGGACGCCGCCCCGGCGTGGTGGCCGACCGAGCTCTTCGGCGACAAGGGGGTGCGCGACCTGCGCGAGGTGATGCTGCACGTGATCACCGAGACGGCGTGCCACGCCGGCCACCTGGACGCCGTACGCGAACTCATCGACGGCCGCAGCTGGCTGGTCCTCACCGAGTGAGCCGCGGCTGACGGACGGCGCAGGGCCCGGTTCCGCGGGGGACGGAACCGGGCCCTGCCTGGGGGTCGAGGCGAAGCGTCAGTCGGTGGAGTGGCTCAGTTCCAGGTCGACATCCGGGTCGTCGTCGCCCTCCGCGACCCGCACGGTGGCGGGGAACGGCGGGTATCCCGCGGTGAGCAGGGTGTACCTGCCCGGGTAGAGACCGTCGAAGGCGTAGGAGCCGTCCTTCCCGGTCGTCACCACGGCCACCTCGTGGTCGTCGGCGTCCTTCAGCGCCACCCGCGCGTCCTCGACCGGCCGGCCGTCGGCGCGCCGGACCGTACCCGACAGGGTGCCGGTGCCGCTCAGCAGCAGGTCGCAGTCGACCGGGCGGTCGGCCACCAGCACGCTGGCGGTCTGCGGGTGGTGCCCCTCGGCGTTGGCGACCAGGACGTACGAGCCCTGGCCGGGTGTCGGCAGCAGGAACGTACCGTCGTCGCCCGCCTCCGCCGCGCGGCCCACCTGGCGGCCGTCCGCGGCGATCAGCGTCAGCTCCGCCCGCGGTATGGGCAGCCCGGCCTTGCCGGTCACCCGCCCGCGGACCGCGGGACCGTCGCCCGTCAGGCGCGCGCCCCCGGCGGCTGGCGCGTCGTCGGCCTCTTCGGCAGCCTCCACCGCGAGGTGCGGCAGCCGCTTGTCGAGCCAGTCGGGCAGCCACCAGTTGGAGGTGCCGAACATGTGCATCAGCGACGGCACCAGGATCGTACGCAGGATGAACGCGTCGAGCGCGACCGCGCCCGCCAGGCCGATGCCGAACATCGCCAGCACCCGGGTGCCGCTCAGCGCGAAGGCGCCGAAGACGAAGATCATGATGACGGCCGCGGAGTTGATCACCCGGCTGGTCTCGGCCAGGCCGACCCGTACCGCCCGGGCGTTGTCCTTGGTGTGCACCCACTCCTCGTGCATCCGGCTGACCAGGAAGACCTGGTAGTCCATGGAGAGGCCGAAGAGCAGCGAGAGCATGATCACCGGGAGGAAGGCGTCGATCGGGCCCGCCCGTCCGGCCAGCGAACCGCCCCAGCCCCACTGGAAGATGGCCACCAGCACACCGAACGAGGCCGCGGCCGCGACCAGGTTCATCGCCGCCGCGGTCAGCGGCACCACCAGGCTGCGGAAGGCGATCAGCAGCAGCACGAAGCCGAGCACGATGATCACCCCGATGAACAGGGGCAGTTTGCCGTACAGCACCGTGGCGAAGTCCTGGAAGATGGCCGTCTGGCCACCCACGTAGGCCCGCATGGTGTTGCCCTTCTCGGCCGCGGGCACGACGTCGTCGCGCAGGTGGTCGATCAGGTCCGAGGTCGCCTTGTCCTGCGGGGACGTGGTCGGCACCGCGGTGATGAAGGTGATCGTGTCACTCGGCTTCATCGGCATCTGGGCGGCGAAGGCCACCCCGGGCGTCGACTTCAGCGTGGTGACCAGTTGCGCGGCCGCCGCCCTGTCCTGGGGGCCGGGCACCTCGGCGAGGATGGTCAGCGGGCCGTTGAAGCCGGGCCCGAAACCGTCAGCCAGCATGTCGTACGCCTTGCGCGTACTCGTGCTCGGCGGGTTGTTGCCCTGGTCGGAGGAGCCCAGGCGCAGACCCAGCGCCGGGACGGCGAGCGTGGCCATCACGGCCACCGCGACCACCGCCAGCGCCCGCGGGTTGCGCTCCAGGAAGGACGACCAGCGGGCGGCCGCACCGGTGGCGGCCTCGGTCCGCGGGCCGTCCGCGGCCAGCCGGCGGCGCTGCCTGCGGCTCAGCACCCGCATACCGATCGCGCCGAGCAGCGCGGGCAGCAGCGTGATGGCCGCGGCGACCGTGACGACCACGGTCAGGGCGGCCGCGACGGCGACACCGTTGAGGAAGGACAGCCGCAGCGTGAACATGCCCAGCAGGGCGATGCAGACCGTGCCGCCCGCGAACAGCACCGCGCGCCCGGAGGTGTTGAGCGCGATGACCGCCGCTTCCTCCGGTGTCTTGCCGCGCAGGATGCCTCGTCGGTGCCGGGTCACGATGAACAGCGCGTAGTCGATGCCGACGCCGAGGCCGACGAGCGAGGCGAGCTGCGGCGCGAAGTCCGCCACGCCCATGCCGTGGCTGAGCAGGATGATCGCGGACGACGAGATGCCGACGCCGAACAGCGCGGTGACCACCGGCAGCAGCATGCCGAACAGCGAGCCGAGCGCCAGGAAGAGCACCACGGCCGCGGCCGCGACGCCGACGCCCTCGGCCAGGCCCGGCAGCGGCTGCTCCGCCTGCGCGGGCCGGTTGCCGCCGACCTCGACTTCGAGGCCCTTGGTCTTCGCCTCGTGCGCGGTGGTGATCAGCAACTTGCCCTGCGCGTCCGTCAGATCGTTGCCGATCTTGGTGTACGTCACCGTCGCGTAGGCGGTCCTGCCGTCCTTGCTGATCTGCGCGGCGCCCGCCGGGACATAGGGGCTGACGACCGTGCCGACGTCCTTCTGCTTGGCGATCTTCGCCAGCACCGGCTCGATCCGGGAGCGCACCGCGGCGTCACGTATCGTGCCCGAGTCGACGTGCCAGACCACGGTGTCGCCCTCGCCGGAACGCTCCGGGACGACCTTGTCCATCAGGTCGAGGACCTTGGTGGACTCCGTGCCCTTGAGCGAGAAGGCGTTGGAATAAGCGGAGCCGAGCGCGCTGCCCGCCGCCCCTACTCCCACGAACGCCACTACCCACAGCACAATCACGAGCCATTTGTGCCGGAAACACCATCGCGCCACACTGGCCACGATTCGATCCTCCATCGTCTGTACTGTACGAAATGCGATCCATGAGCAGGGTTCGGCGGTGCGCAGGGTCCGGGCGCTTCGATTCCCCAGCCTTCTCAGCCTCGGTGATCACCGGGCCCCGCGCCAAACCGAAACGGCTTCTCACAAGGAACTCTCAACTTCGGCCGGACGGAGGGTCGGCCGGAGTCCGAGGGGACATGACAGGACGCTGTCAGCGCCTGCTTCACGCACTCCGATCGGTACGCGCGATGTTCAGCTGGTGAACCACGGATTGCCGCCGCCGAGCGACCACACCGACACCTTGGTGACGCCCAGCTTGCTCAGCACCGCCAGCTTGGCGTCGAGCGAGACGCTGTCGACGTAGTCGTACAGGGTGCCGCCGGAGGTCCAGCGGATCTCGCCGGAGGAGGCATCGCGCCGGGCCTTGACGGTGGCCGGATCGGTGGAGAAACCGGGGCTCCTGCGCATGTCGCTGAACTGGATGTTGCCTGTGATGGCGTCGGTGTCACAGGGATCGGGGGCGCTGAAACCGTACGACGGCAGGCCGATCACCAGCCGTGAGGGGTCGGGCACCTTGCTCTGCGCGTACCGGGTCACCTGCTGGAGCCAGCCGTACGGTGTGATGGGCTCGCAGCGGTCGCCCGTCGCGGTGTCGAACTCGTTGTCGTACGCCATGATCACCAGCTCGTCGACGCCCTGCGCGCTCACCGCGGCGTAGTCGTAGTACGAGGCGTCCTCCGTCATCGCGGGGGCGTCGACCTGCAGACGCTTGCCCTGCGCGTGCAGGGCGGACGCGAGTTGCCCGAGGAAGGTCTTGTAGTGGCCGAAGTCGGCCGTGCTCCAGGACCAGTAGTCCTCCAGGTCGACGTCGACACCGGTCACCCCGGAGCTGACGACCAGTGAAGTGAGCTGGGAGACCGCGTTCTTGCGCTTGGTGGCGCTGCTGACCAGGGCGTGGACGTCGGCGGTGGTCATTCCGGAGATCGTCGGGTACTGAAAAGCGGAATGTGCCTTCAGGTCCGCGACATTGGCCGCGCTGTAGGCATTGCACACGCCGCCCGCGGTGGTTTCCAGGGAAACCGAGCCGTCCGAATTCACCGACCAGTACTCGGGCTTGAGCGCCCCGTTCTTCACCCGGTCGTCGGCGTACTCCTTCTTCGCGGTGCATTCCGATTCGCCGGTGCCCGACGGGTAGAGCCAAGTCTGGCGCTGCATCGCGGCCGCGGCGGGGGCCGCGGCACGCGCCGTCACCGAACGGGCGCTGGGCGGGCTGGTGGTGGCCGCGTGACCGGTGGTGGCCAGGAGGGCGGCCGCCGTGCAGGCCGCGACGGCGGCGGCGGAGAGGGCGTATCGGCGCATGACGATTCCTTCGGTGTGGGGGGTGGGGGAGCGTGGTGCGGTGGGCGGCGGCCGGGTCAGCCGTTCCAGTACGGGTCGAGGACGAGGGTGTCCGCGCCGGGTACGGCGGTGGCGGCGGACCAGGAGCCGCCGAGTACCCGGCCGTTGTCCGGGCGGGCGGCGAGCGAGAGCTGGGTGAGGATCTTGTAGCGGTCGCCCCGGTAGACGGAGTGCGTGAACTCCACCACCCGGCCGTCCGCGTTGCTGCTGGCCCGCTCGAACAGCAGGGCCGGGGTGTGCGGGGCCACGCCGAGGAGTTCGGCCTCCGCCTCGTCGACCACCGTGGGCTCGATGGTCTGCGCGGCGTCGGTGAGCAGGATGCCGAACCGGCCGCCGAGCAGCCGGTAGAAGGAGGCGCCGCCCTCCAGGTCGGCGGCGGCCAGCCCGGGCACCAGCGCCTCCGGCACGTGCACGGTCTCCACCGCCATGGGCAGCCCGTCCACGCTGCGCAGCCGCGTGATCCGCAGCACCGGCTCGGCGGGGGAGAGCCGCAGCCGTCTGGCGATGCGCGGCCCGGCGGGCGCGGAGCGGAAGTCCAGGGTGCGGCTGGTCCAGGCGCCGTCCACGCCGCCGACCTCCAGGGCGCTGCCCGCACCCTGCGCCAGCCGCTGCGCGACCTTCGCCTCGGCGACGAAGACGCCGCGGCCGTGCTCGCGCACCAGCAGCCCGTCACGGACCAGGTCGTCGACCACCGACCTGAGCGTGGGCCGCGAGACGCCCAACTCCTCGCAGAGCTGCCGCTCCGGGGGCAGTGCGCGGCCGGGCCGCGCCTCCTCGACGAGGTCGAGGAGGCGTGCGCGGACCCGTTCGCGCTTCTGCCAGTTGCTCTCGTTGCCGACCATGCGCGGGACCTGCGTCCATGAGGGAGAGGTGGTGACCAGATGGTGGCGGAAGACTGACCACTGGTCAATAGTTGGTCACTTTTTCGCGTGGGCGACAGACGCACGGCTGCCGCGGCGATCCGTAACGGAGCCTGCGGCCTTCCTTAGGGGAACGTGAAGTTGGTGCTCAGGGGCTTTTCGGGGCGCGGAGAGCGCCTAGGGTCATGTCCCGCCGGACCGCTTCCGTTCAGCGCGAGCGGTCCCCCCGACCCCCACTCCTCCGAGGTGCCCGCGATGAGTTCTTCCCGCCGTGCCCAAGCCCCCACCGGCCGTACCGGCCAGCACCGTGCCCGGCGCGCGCCCCGCATCCGGCTGGCCGTCACCGGCGCGGCGGTGCTGGCCGTGGTCGGCGGTGGCACCGCGTTCGCCTGCTTCGGCGGATCCCACCAGGGACCTGTGGCGTCCGGTCCCGGCTCGCACACCCCGGGGCACGGCACGCACTCGCAGATACCCACGCCCCCCGCGACGGCGATATCCGCCACGCACCGCCCGCACCAGGGCCACTACCACCCCGCGCCCAAGCCCAGCACTCACCCGACGGCGAAGCCGACCGCCAAGCCGACCACCAGGCCGACGACGCCCGCGCCCAAGCCGTCCACCAAGCCGCCCACGACCGGCGCGCCGGTCCAGGGCGACGCCGTCCAGCAGGTGCTCGCCCTGATCAACCGCAGCCGGGCGGCCCAGGGCCTCCCCGCGTACACCCTGCTCGCCGGGTTGAACAAGAGCGCCGCCGCGCACAACCAGGTGATGGCCTCCGGCTGCGGTCTGTCCCACCAGTGCCCGAACGAGCCCGCGTTCGGCGACCGCGAGAGCGCGGCGGGCGTCCACTGGACCTCGGCGGGCGAGAACATCGGCGAGGGCGGCGGCATCGACACCTCGTCCGCCGCGATCGCCAGGAGCGCCGTGGGCCTCACCCAGAGCATGCTCGACGAGAAGCCCCCGGAGGACGGCCACCGCCGCAACATCCTCAGCAGCAGCTTCACCCACGTCGGCATCGCCATCTTCCGCGACAGCCACGGCACCGTCTGGATGACCCAGGACTTCTCCAACTAGGGCCGGTCCGGGGCCGCCGCCCCCCTTCTGCCCCGGCCCCGGACCGGGCCCGTCCCCCCATTACGGACCCGGTCCGGGGTCAGGGGCGCTCCGCCGCGGACTTCACCGCGGCCAGCCAGTCGGCGAGCACCGTCTCCAGCTTCGCGGCGCTGAAGAGCAGCCCCAGCAGCCACCCCGCCATCGACTCCTCGGTACGCAGCAGCGTGGCCTCGCCGCCGTCCATCGGCGTCAGCAGATGCCGGTGGACGACCCTGGCGCCCATGGACACGCCCGTCCATGTGATCTCCCGCTCCCGGTCGACCACCGCGAACCGCGAGGCGATCTTCGCCTTGCCGTTGGCCCAGGTGAACCGGGCGTCGACCCCGACCGGCGCCGCCAGCCGTACGTCATGGATCGCCGGGTCGATCGCGTGCCACCCGGCGGGGTCGCTCAGCACCGCCCACACCCGCGCCGGCGGCGCCTCGATCCGCACCTCGCGTACGGCCCGCACGGGCGCGGCCGCGTCGGTCCGCCCCTCCTTGGCGTAGCGCTCGTGCAACTCCTCCACCGACGGCCCGCCGTAGAACCTCTGCCCCATCGTGACTCCCAGAAAGTGCGCACAGGACCCCGCCCGCAAGGGCCCCGGTGGGCCCGGACGCGTCCGTTGCGCGCAGCATGCCGACCGCCCCTAACAACGGACCAACGTCCGGTCAACACGGCCGCTGCCGGGAGGGGGCAGCGGTGGGCGGCACGGCCTACCGGGCGTACGCGCGCGGCACGTTGTACCCGTCGAGCCGGAGCTTCGGGCGGTGGTCCGCGGGCAGGGCCGACGGGGGCCAGGACAGGGAGACCGTGCGGGACTCGCCGGGCAGCAGCCAGAGGTAGTTGTCGCCGTAGAGGGTGGGCAGCACCCGGTCGCCGGTCTCGCCGTCGAGCAGGCAGAGCCGGACCATGGCGGCGACCGCGGTGCCGTGGTTGCGGAGCGACGCGGTCAGGGTGCGGCGCCCGTCGTTCCGGCCGGGTGCGCCGAGCTCCGCCGCGACCCGGGTCTGCCGGGCCGTGTTGAGCGAGCGCATGTCCGCGGCCTCGCGGTAGCGCCAGTAGGTGTTCTCGGACAGCACCTGGCCCAGCGGGTCCTCCAGCAGCAGCCGCAGCAGGTGGAAGGGCGGAAGGCTGTCCATCCGGTCGGCGGTGAAGACCGACGCGGTCGCCGACGGCCCGACGTTGACCCGCTTGCGCTGCTCGGGGACGAGCCGCCGCCCGTCGAGGTCGTAGTAGTGGGCGGTGAGGGTGGCGTTCGTGATCGGGCGGGCGGTGCGGTTGACCGCGATCACCCGCCCGCTGACCGGGTCGGCCTGGACGTGCACGGGCTCGCAGCCCTTGCGGGCGCCGTAGTAGGCCCCGTCGCCGTCGACGGCCTCGTAGGTCTGCCACACCGCGCTGTACGGCGCCGGCTGCGACAGCCGCGGCGTCGGTCCGCCCGCCTCGTCCCGCGGCCGGAGCCGGGTGTTGCGCGCCTCGAACATCGCCCGGTGGCTCTCGTAGGTGACGAACTGCGCCTTGCGGGAGAAGTCGTCGAGGCCGGTCGCCGTGCCGAGGCGCGCCTCGACGGCCGCGGTGCAGTGCAGTGGCGCCTGGCTCCGGCCGTAGGTGCCGCCGCCGGACGGGACGGTACGGCGGAAGAGCTGGGACGACTGTTCCGACATCAACGACGGCTCCGATCAGGGCGGGCATGCGCGGCGGGAGGAGAAAGCGGTTCCCGCCGGGAGTGAGGGTTGACAACGTTGTCACCCTGAGGTGGTACGCACGTCCCACAGTGTTTCTGACAACGTTGCCAAAGCCTGCATCGCCCGGTTGATCGCTGTCAAGGCACCGCCGTCCCGTAAACGATGACGCGGCGCGCCGGACAGGTTCACTGTCCGGCGCGCCGCGCTGACGCGATCCCGCTCGCTAGCCGTTGTCGCAGGTCAGGGTGGGTTCGGCCCAGTCGCCGTGGTCGTTGCCGTTTCCGTCGCCGCCGTCCCCGACCGACAGGTCGAGCACCTGGCCGCCGGTGACGGGTACGTCGAGGGTGACCGGGGCGGACTTTCCGTTCAGTACGGCGGTGGTGGTGAGCACCTTGCCGTCCAGGAGCACGGAGAAGGTGACCGTCCCCGGGTCGCCGTTGTCGACGCCCACCGTGGCCGTGAACCTGCTGCACCGCCCGTCGAGATAGATCTGCACATCGCTGGGCGAGTTGGTGCCCAGGCCCTTGGCGTAAGTGGTGCCGCCGAGCTTGAGCGGGGTGCCGTCGCCCGCCGCGGTGCCGCCGACGCTCTGGTCGCGCTCGACCGGTCCCCAGCCGTTGGTGGCGGACAGGAAGGGCAGCGAGCTGACCTCGTCGGTCCCGGCCGGGGGCGGCGCCGGTACGGAGCCGACGATCCGCTCGTCGGCCGGGCTCGCGGTGCGGCCGCCCTGGAGCAGCGCGGCGGTCGCCGTGAGGGCGGTGGCCTTGCCCGGGTTCTGCGGCGCGGTGACCTCCCAGGTGAAGTCCGCTGAGGTGCCGGGGCGGATCCGGCTGACGGACGGCGGCGTGGGCCGGGCGCTGACCGTCCAGCCGTCGGGCGCCGCCAGGGCCGGAGTCACCTGCGTCGCCGTGGGCGCCCCTTCGGGCACGGAGACGGTGGCGGTCGCGGTGAAGTGCTCGCCCGCGCTCACCGAACCCGGCACCTTCAGCGAGACCGAGGACCGCGGCGCCGACGGCATCGCGTAGCGCGACCTGTCGTACCGGGGGCCGGCGTTCTGCGTCACGTGCAGGGAGGAGGCGTAGCTGCCGTAGTCGGTGAGCGCCACCTTGCCGAGCCCGCCGGTGCTGCCGTCCAGGTTCCACACCGCGAGGGCGACGGTGTTGGCGCCGTGCGGGTTGAGCACCCCGTCGGGCACCGGGAAGCTGTGCTGCGGCCCGAGGTAGTTGACGTAGTTGCCCATGTCCCAGCCGTTGACGTAGATCTCGGCGCGGTACTTGCGGGACGGGTCGTCGGTGATCGTGAGCCCGAGCGAGGTGTCCTGGCCCTGCGGCAGCCCGAGGGCGACGGTGGTGGTGTACCAGGACACACCGGGGGTGCTGTCGGTGGCGGGCAGGGTGACCGGCTGCCATCCGCCGGTCGGGTAGCCGGGCAGCGGGTAGCCGGCGCGCTCGCCGTAGAGGCCGCCGGTGTTCAGCGGCCCGCGGACGGTGTCGACGGGGGTCTCGCCGCCGCGTACGCCCTGCAGCCGCCAGGTGATCGACCCGAGCGGGTCGCCGACGAGGGAGGCGCCGGTCAGACCGCGGGCAGCCTTGTTGCCGTTGGACTCGTTGTAGTCCTCCTCGTGTCCCATGTTCACGGTGAGCACCGACAGGACGTTGTCGCCGCCGGTCCTCAGCACTCCGGCCGGGAAGGTGTACGTCTTGCTGCCGTCGGCGGTGGAGCTGCCGAGGAAGGTGCCGTTGAGCCAGACCGACGAGGCCGCGGCGCGCCCGCCGCTCTGGGCGGACAGGGTGACGCCGGTCTGCCCGGCCGCGCCGGTGAACCGGCCGCGGTACCAGGTGCTTCCGGTGTGGAAGCCGTAGTCGTCGGCGAAGAGCACCGGCAGGCTGCCCGGGGTGGTGGTGCTGTTCGACGTCGTCCTGTCGGCCACCCGCCAGGTCGAGTCGTCGAATCCCGGCTGGGACTCGGGCGACTCCTGGACGTGCTTCCAGCCGGTCAGCTCGGGCAGCGGGACCGGCGCCGCCACGGGGATGGTGGCGGTGCGGCTGCCGCTGTCCGTCACATGGGTGTGCAGGGTGCGGCCGTTCCAGGTGACGGAGGTGGCGGAGCTGAAGACCTCGATCGAGGGGTCGGTGGCGTTGTCGCCGGTGAGGGCGAGCGTGCCGCCCGAGACCGCCGCGCCGCGCAGCAGGTGCGTCCCGCGGACGAGGACCGCTCCGGCCGGGGTGTCCTGGCGCCAGAAGGTCTTGGCCGTGGTGGTGTCGGCGAGCAGCAGCAGGAGCGGGTGCGCGCCGCCGGTGACGGTGACCCGGGTCAGGCCGCTGTGGCGGTAGTTGAGCCGCAGGTCCCCGGTGGCCGCGTCCCAGGTGGAGGTGACGTCGCCGCCGGTGGCGGTGACGGTGGGCTTCGACGCGTAGTGCAGCACGGTCTCGCCGTCGGAGCCGCTGTCGCCGTACAGGACGGCCACGTCACGCCCGCCGATGGTGGCGTTGGTCATGATCTCCGAGGTGGAGTACCGCAGTTGGCTGCCGCCGAGGTCGTAGTCCGCGACGATGATCTTGCTTTGGCGGCCGTTCAGCCCGAGGGTGGTGCCCGGCTGCTGCGGGATCGTGTAGACGGGCGCGGTGGACGCCGAGCCGGTGGCCACGTCGATGGCGTCCACGGTCACGAAGGTGCCGCTCGCCGCGGTGTTCTTGGTGCCGGTGGCCACGATCTTGAGCGTGTGCGGGCCGGCGGTGAGACCGCTCGCCTGGTAGGCCACGTACTGGTTCTGCTTGGCGGCCCCGTACAGGTCCACCGTCGTGACCTTGGCGCCGTCCAGGTACACGTCGGCGATGCCGTGGTTGCCGTCGAGGTTGCTGATCCACTTCACGCCGGTGCCGGTGAAGTCGACGCTCACGCCGTCGCCCGCGGTGCTGGTGAAGGACTCGGTGTGCTGGTAGTCGCCGCCGGTGTAGTTCTGCTCGGCGCCGACGTGCGACCAGGTGCCGGTGTACGCCAGGGCGCTGTCCCGGTCGTCGTAGGTGTAGCCGGGGTGCGCGCCGAGGTCGAGCGTCACATGCGCGCTGTCGGTGGCCGTCGAGGTGGAGTCGGCGTGCCGCAGCACATGGAACTGCGTGCCGGTGTCGGGGTTGATCCGCGCGGTGTCGACGACCTTGGCGTTGTCGGTCGGTGTCGCGGGCAGCGCCTCGGTCTTGGTGAGCGGGGCGACGGCCTGTGTGAAGTAGCCGATCAGCTTGTCCTGGTCGTACTTGGGGTCGAGTTGCCGGTTCTCCCGGATCGCGGCGCCGTAGTCGTACGAGGTGTAGTTCTCCGGCATGCCCAGCCAGCCCCAGTTGGTGCCGCCGTAGGTCATGTAGAAGCTCTGCGAGGTGGCGCCGACGGCGATGTTCTGCTTGTAGAACACGTCCGCGAACTGGTCGTTGATGAGCTGGGCGCACTTGTCGTAGCCGGGTCCGCCCCACGGGTCGAAGGCGCCGCCCTGGAACTCGGCGGTGGCCAGCGGCTTTCCGGCGGCGTGGTCGTAGCTGATGTCCGGCACGCCGTTCCACTTGGCCGGGTTGCTGCAGTTGAAGCCCTGCGGGTAGGAGTCGGCGGCGTCCACGTCCAAGGCGGCGTCCCCGCCGCTGAAGGTGCCGTTGTTGTTGCCGACCAGCGGTACGTCGATGCCGTCCGCGGTCGCCTTGTCCTCCAGGTGCTTCATGTAGGTGCGGCCCGCGGCGCTGCCGTTGTAGTACTCGTTCTCGACCTGGTACTCGATCACCGAGCCGGTGCCGTGGGTGAACTGGTGGCGGGCCAGGATGCGGTCGATCTGCGTCTGCCACTCGTCGGAGTACTTCAGATACGCCGGGTCGCTGGTCCGGGTGCCGCCCGGCGTGGTCGACAGCCAGCCGGGGAAGCCGCCGCCGTCGACCTCGGCGTTGATGTACGGGCCGGGGCGGGCGATCACGTAGATGCCCAACTGGTCGGCCATGTCGAGGAGTTTGTCCACGTCACGCACGCCGGTGAAGTCGTAGACCCCGGGGGCGGGGGAGTGGTAGCCCCAGTCGAAGTAGAGCGAGACGGCGTTGAACCCGGCCGCCTTCATCTTCTGCAGCACATCGAGCCACAGGTCCTGGCTGGGCAGCCGGAAGTAGTGGAACTCCCCCGACCACAGGTAGGTGCGCTTCCCGTCGATCATGAACGAGTAGCCGTCGTAGGTCACGGTATGGGCCGTGGTCGCGGCGGCCGGAGCGGCCTGACCCGACCGGGTGGCCGCGCCGGGCGCGGCCACCGAGGCCGCACCCGAACTCAGCCCGACAACGAGTGCGAGGGTTGCCCCGAACGCGAGGCATCGCCGGAAGAACCGGCGGCCCAGGCGGCGAGTTGGCATCTCAGACCTCCACGTCACGCACCCAAGGGACCGCTGGATGAGAAAGTCGCCCATAACTCACCAGAAGCGATCAGATTCCCGGGCTAAAGGATGGGTGAATCCGTTCGTTTGCGTCTGGGAGTGTTTCAGCGGCCCCTTGTCGCACGCAACCATTCGGACGAGATTGGGGCATGCGCAAGCGCCCGCGGGGTACGGAAGGCTGTTCCGGGGGCCGTGCCTGGAGGTGGGTACGCAGGGGGCGGCGGGGTCAGGACCCGGCCGGGCATGACGTCTGCCGGGGCAGCCGGTAGCCGGAGCCGATGTCGTACGTGCCCGCCCGCGGCACCGTCAGCCGGGTCCACGCACCGGACTTGGCCAGGCAGCCGCCACCGCCGACGCGGAGCCACGGCGAGTACACCACCCGCAGCGTCACCGAACCCGGCGCGGGGACCCGTACCACCAGGGCCGCGGGTGAGGAGCGCACCACCGAGCCGCCGCCCGAGACCACCGGTGTCGCGTCCGAGACACGGAAGATGCGCCAGTTCGCGTCGGACCAGACCGGCTCCAGGCCGGCGGGCGCGGTGTCGAGCAGCGCGCCCTCCAGTACGGCGTGGTCGTCCAACCGGCCGTTGTGCAGGACGACATAGCCCACCGCCTGGTCGTGCAGCCAGGCGCGGTAGTCGGCGGGGGAGAGTGTGCTGCCGTAGAAGAGCGGGTTGCGGTCCATGTCGAGCTGGCGGTTCCAGCCGCGGGCCAGGGTGAAGTGCCGGGCGAAGAGGGTGGCTTCGCGGTGGTCGCGGGCCGGTACCACCTCGACGCGGCTCCTGTCGGCGCCCAGATGCCGCAGTTCGGCGGTGACGCCGTCGGTGTGCGCGGCCCAGGCGGGCACCTTGGTGGAGATCGTCAGGTCGTCGACGGTCTTCTCGCCCAGCCACACCACCGACAGGGCGAGGGCGACACCCAGCGCCACCACCTGCGCCCGCCGCCTGCCCGGCGCCAGGAGGCAGGCGAGCAGCAGTGCGGGGGCGAACAGCCCGGCCAGTCGCTCGACGTTGTCCCCTATCGGCGAGGTGACGCAGTAGGCGGCCACGACGCCGGCCGCGTAGACCACCGCCCCCCGGCGCAGCGCCCGCCACCGGCGCGGCGCGCACACCGCGACCACCGCCGCGAGCAGGAACGGCGGCCATATTCGCCCGAAGGCCATCGGCTGCTCACCCGAGAACGGGAACAGCACCGTGGTGACGCCGACGACCACGACCGGCGGCGCCAGCAGCGCCGCCGCACGGCGGACCTCCCGGGTCAGCAGCAGACCCGCGCCCGCGACCAGAAGGAACAGGCCCGCCACGGGACTTGCCAGGGTGGCCAGGACGCCGCACACCGCGGCGCCGGCTATTCGGCGCGCGCCGCCGGTGACCAGCAGGCACGTGGCGACCCCGAAGGCCGTCCCCAGGGCGAAGGTCGTCCGCCCGGACGCCACGTTGCACCACAGGGCGAGCGCGGCCAGCAGCGCCGGCCACAGGGGGCGGGATATCGCGGTCCGCGCGAACAGGGCCGCCGAGCCCCAGGTCGCGCCGAGCCCCGCCGCCACCGTGACGGCCCGCACCCCGCACAGCCCCATCAGATACGGCGACAGGACGCTGTAGTTGGCGACATGCGTCCCCCCGTACCACGCGAGGTTGTACGCCGCCCCGGGGTGCCCCGCGGTGAACTGCGCCCACGCGTCCTGCGCCGCGAGGTCCCCGCCGCCCGTGGCCAGGAACACCGCCCAGACCACGTACAGCGGGACGACCGCCGCCACCGAGACCAGCGGCAGCCGGTGCCGCCGCCACCAGCTCCGCGGGCGCCCCTCGCGTACATCGAGGCGATATGCGGTGATGTGCCGGGCGGGCGACGCAACGGACGTGGAAGGCAAGGGGAGTTCCCTTCTCGGCGGCGTACCGCCGAGAAGCGTACTCGCACCCTTTTAGACTGCGATCTGCTGGGAGATCCAGATGAGGGCGGTGGGCAGCATCGACTTCCAGACCTCGGTGTTGTGGCCGCCGTGCTGGATGGTGAGCAGATGGCTGTTGCCCGGGTGGTGCAGGGTGCCGAGCAGGGCCTTGGCCGCGTAGACGGTGTCGCTGTCCTGGTAGCTGCCCGCCATCAGCAGCACCACGTCCGGCTGGTGCTTGGCGCCCTTCAGCTCCAGGTAGGGGTTGTTGGCGCGGGTCAGCGCGGGGTCGCGGGTCACCAGCTTGGCCTCGGGGGCGTTGTAGCCGGAGAGGCTGACCACCGCGTGGAAGTTCTGGGGGTGGTGCAGCGCGGTGTTGGCCGCGCAGTACGCGCCCGCCGAATACCCCATGATCGCCCAGTGCTTGGGGCCGTCGGCGACCCGGAAGTTCTGCTTGACCAGCGCGGGGACGTCGCTGCCGAGCCAGGTCGAGGTCTGGCTGCCGTGCGGGAGGTCCGCGCAGCCGGGGTCGACGGTGCCCAGCACGTTCATCTTCGGGGCGACCAGGATCGCGGGGTTGGCCTGGTGCGCGGCCATGAGGGTGGTCAGTTCCTTCTGCGCCTTCATCGCGCCGAACCAGGCCCCGGGGCTGCCGGGGTAGCCGGGTAGCAGTTCGATCACCGGGAAGCGGGTGTGCTGGAAGGCGGGGTCGTTGTACTGCGGGGGCAGCCAGACCAGCATGGTGGCCGAGATGTGCGAGCGGGGGCCGACGGCGGTGGTGCTGAGCGCGCCGCCCTTGGTCTTGCTGAAGGTCAGGTGGCCGCCGGGGACGCCGGTCCTGCCCGCCGGGTCGGGTGAGCCGCCGCCCCGCCCCACGTCGTTGAGCTGCACCTGGCCGTTGTCGCCCATCAGGTCGTTCCACGACTCGTAGAGGCCGTAGCTGTTGTTCACCCACACCAGCACGGCCAGCACGGCCGCGGCCTGGCTGAGCACGACCATGCCGACCCGCGAGGCGATCCGCACCCCGATCGGCCCCGGCACCCGGTTCCACGCCAGCAGCATCAACGCCACCACGAGCGGTACCAGAACGACGCACAGCGCGAAGAACGCCGTCCCCGTGAGACTCATGCCGAACCCTTCGAACCCACCGCCGCCACGTGCTGACAGAAGACGGAGCCAGGCTGACCTGGGCTCCAGGGATGCTCCGGCGACGCGTCATCCACTACCTATGAGGGAGCTTTGCGCCGATGGGTTCATCGGCGGACGTAGGTCATACGGGTGGTCTTCGTCTCAGTGGATGAGACCGCGGCGGGCGCCAGCGGGCGCGGTCAGGTCCTGAACCCGACATGGACGTGGTCGTGGTGGGTGTCGTCGGAGAAGAACTGGTTGCCGGTGGCGCCGCCGGACAGCTGTACGGGACCGCCGACGTTGTAGGAACCGGCGGCCGCCGCGGCGCGCATGAAGGCCGCGATCAGGGAGCGTGAGGTGGCCGGGCTGACGACTGGATGGCCGTCGATCCGCCAGACGTCGAAGGCCCGGCCGAGCGGGTGGTCGCTGGGGCGGTCGGTGCCGAAGACGTCCAGCGGGTGGCCGGAGCGCACCACGCTGACCGACATCCGGTAGGTGCCCGCCAGCCGCAGCATCGCCCGCAGCACGCTGTCGTGCACCGCGCCGCTGCGGATGTCCGCGACCGAGGCGGGCGGCAGGTCGATACGGCGGTCGGCCAGCACCGCCTTCGCCGACGCGCTCAGCGGGGACGCCGGGGGGCCGGGGTGCGCGGGATGCAGCGAGGTGACGGCCCAGCCCGCCGGCGTACGGCTCAGGCGTACGTCCACGGTGGTGCCGCCCGCCGCGACGGCCGTGCCGTTCCTGGTCGTCTGGTCGCACACGACCAGCACGCTCGCCGTGTCGGTCAGGATCCCGCCGTACTGCGCGTCGATCACCCGCACGACCGCCTCGTCCGCGGACGGTGTGAGCGGGCCCGCCTCGGCGGCGAGCCTGGCGGCGAGCGGGGGAGCGATACCGAGCGCGGCGGCCCGCGCGGCGGCGTGCCGGGTGCCGCCCTGCCCGGCGGGCCAGGTCCCGAGCGCCTCGACCAGCCGGACGGCGGCGAGCTTCGCGGCGGGCTGGATCTCGCCGGGCCCCGGCACCCACCGCGGCGCGGGCGGAAGCGGCGCGCGCGCCCCGGCGGTCGTGGTCGTCCGGGTGCCCGGGGTCGCGCTCGGCACCGGCGTCGGCAGCGCGGAGGACGAGCCCTCGGTGAGGGTGGCGGTACCGCTCGGCGACGCCGACTTCCCGCCCCCGGAACACCCGGCGGCGCACACGCACCACCCGGCCGTCCCCAACAACAGCGAGCGCCGCCCCACGGCTCCGGGGACGCGCTCGCGGCTCGTGGAATGCAGGGCCATGGCAGCTCGGGCTCCTCGGACACACGGCACGCGGATCTGTCCAGTATGTGCCGATCGGCCGCCGCCGCGGAGCGAGGTGGCGCACGGCCCGCGTGTCGGCGGGTCCGCCCCGGGCCTCAGGGCGTGTCGTCCGCCGCTGCCTCGTCCGTGACCAGCAGGCGGTGGAAGTGGCCCTGGCCGTCGTGGCGGTGGATGGACATCAGGCGGAGGGCGGCCTCGCGGTCGCCCGCGGCCAGGCGGTCGACGATCGCCTCGCGCGGTGGGGTTCGAGCGCTTCCCAGAGCTGGCGCTGGCCCCGGCCCGCTGACGCGGGAGCGGGCCGGGGGGATCGTCGGACGGGGTCCGTACGCACCAGGCGTACGGACCCCGTCGCGGGGAAGGTCAGCGCACCGGCAGCGACTTGGTGTGCTCCGCGCGCACGGCCTGCAGGGCGCGCGGGTCCAGGCCGAGGAGGCTGAGGATCGTCGGCGCGATCTGCTTGGTCTGCACCGGCGCGGTGTCCCGCACCCCGCCCGGCACCGAGGCGCCGGAGACGACCAGGGGGACGTTCAGGTCGTCGGCGTGCGCGCCACCGTGCTCGGCGATCTTCTTGACGCCGCCGGTGTAGACGACGCCGTACTGCGCCATGCCGAAGATGTCGGGGACGCGGGCGTCGCCGGGCTTCACCCCGAAGTAGTCGGCGGCGGCCTCCCCGGCGTAGACCTTGTCCAGGCCGCCGCGGGTGAACGCCTTGGGCGCGGCGTTGATGTCCGTGCCGGTGCCGTTCTGCGCGAGCAGGTACGCCTTCGCGAAGTCGGTGGCCGCCCTGCTCCGGTCGCTCAGCCACAGCAGCATCGCGTCGTCGTCCACGGCGTGCACGACCAGGTCACCCGCCTGCGGGTGGAGCTTCTTCCAGGCGGCGTTGAGGCCGTCGAGCAGCGGTCCGTCGTCGACGCGGGTCAGCGCGGCCGGGTCGGCCGGCGACTGGCCGTGCTTGGCCGAGAGGATGACGGTGGTGCTGCCCGCCAGGTGCCGCTTCCTGATCTCCGCGGTCAGCGCGCCGATCTGCGCGTCGACGAAGTCCAGGTTCTTCTCCAGCAGCGGGCCGGGGACGTTCTTGGCCGCGTAGCCGCCCTTGAGGCCGTTCGAGGAGGGCAGCTTCTGGGCGGTGGACACCGACTGGAGGTTCAGGCCGAAGACCGCGGGAGTGCCGACCTTGTGGGTGCGGCTGTGGTCGTACCCGTCGATCTCGTTGAGTACGGCCCGCACCTTGTAGCCGTCGTACTGCTCGGTGGCCTTGTTGTCCTTGGTCCAGTCGTCGCCGGGCGCGTAGCCGATGGCGTCGCTGTTGATCTCCGGGGTGAACAGGTCCTGGACGCCGGTGCCGGAGGGGCCGCTGAGGATCTCGTAGGCGGCGTGCTTGTCCGACCACGCGGTGCGCAAGCCCGCGGCGCGGGCCACCTCGAAGACGGTGTTCACCTTCAGATACGAGTGCGGGTAGACCGGCTTGCAGGTCTTCGGGTCCACCGGCAGCTTCGCGGCGTTCAGCAGATCCGACGGGTGGCCGGTCATCGACAGGATGCTGGCCGGCAGACCGCTGAGGCCCTGGCCGGCGTCGATGGACGCCTGGTTCCGGTCGAGGTCCTCGGTCAGGTCCACCTCGACACCGGGCTTGACGCCCGCGCAGGCGGTGGTCCCGGCGGGCAGCAGCGCCGCGTTGTAGGTGTCGTCGTAGTAGACGCCCGTGGTGCCGGGGCCACCGCCGGTCGCCTGGGCGACCATGCCGGGGAACGAGTCCGAGGGAGAGGTGGTGGCCGCGTGGGTGTACTCCACGCCGCCGCCGACGAGGGCGGCCAGCGCCGACCCCGGGTGCCGGGCGACGTACCAGGCCAGATCCGACTGGTGCAGTCCGTCGACGGAGATCAGCAGGACGTGCCGCGCGGGGGCGCGGTGGTGCGGGGCGGCGGAAGCGGAACCGGCGCTCTGGGCGACGGTCGCACCGGCGACGACGGCGGCGACGCCGAGGAGGGCGGCAGGTCTGACGGAACGTCTGGGCATGGGTGCTCCACGGTGCTTGCGGGTGTGCGCTGCTGAGCGCCTTGACGGCGGCGCGTGCCGGGGCATGTCTATGCGGGCCCCGTGCACCGCAGGCGGCACTTCCATGAACGCCCGGCAAATGAGCAGTCGGATCTTTCCCAAGGCGGGACGCGCCGCAGGTCGGACGCGTGACCGAAAACGGAAGTGTCTACAGCGGCGTAGACAAAAGAGCGGAGGATGTCTGGTCGCCCGAGGTCAGGGGCCGTTCGCGCAGCGCCGCGGCGGGGGTCCCGGGAGGGCGCCGGGTGCGGTGCTGCGGTGGCGTCCGGCGCGGCGCCGGGGGTGCGGTCAACCGCCCGGAGTTCAGGTGCTGTTGGGCGACGCACTGTGGTGCGTGGGGGACAAGAGGCTCTAGGGTCTGGCGGGCGGTTCTCCTTGTCCCACGGAGGACCACCCGCCAGACCCTCGGGTCTGAGCTGCTTCCGGCCGCCGTCCGTGGCCGCCGTCCGGGTGGGCGGTGGCCCGCACCCTCTGGGGGATCGCCTTGACCGCAACCGCATCAACCACCGCCGCGCGCCGCCGTGCCGCCGCGCTGCTGCTGGCCGTCGCCGCGTTCGGCGCCGCGAGCACCGGGGGAGCCCATGCCGCCTCGGCGGGCCCCGGAGGGTGGCAGCCTGCGGGCAGCTCGACGGTCGGGTCGCTCACCGGGGGCGAGGGCGTGGCCAGCCGGGCGGACGGCTCGCTGCTGACCCGCGGCCTCGGCTCGATCCCGCTGCGGCTGCGGTTCGGTGGCTGGAACCACGTCGGAGACCCGGACATCACCTCGGGCGGCTACACCGTGGACGCGTACCAGGGCGGCGACGGCGCCACCTCGAAGATGTTCGAGGTGACCACACCGTCCGGGCAGAGCTACGACTACACGCACCCGCTGGACGCCGGCGAGCTGCTCAACAACTCCTTCGCGACCGTCTCGCCGGACTCGCAGTGGCTGGTGGAGGGCGAGTGGGGCACCATGAACCGCCTCCAGGTCTTCCCCGCGCCGCTCACCAACCCCGCCACCCCCGCGACCGGCGGCACCCTCCCGCAGGCGGGGCAGATCAGCCTCGACCGCAGTGTCGACAACATCCAGGGCTGCGACTTCGTCTCCGCCACCCGCCTGGTGTGCGACTCCGACGACGACGCCAAGGACGTCCTGCAGGTCGACCTGCCGCACGCGCTCGACGGCACGCCCGTCACCGGCCATGTGACCACGCTCTTCCAGGTGCCGCGCACCAGCATCTGCTCGGGCAGCTTCGAGACCGAGGGCATCGACTACGACCCGAAGGCCGCGCTGCTGCGGGTGGAGATCGTCTCGCCGAGCGTGTGCGCGGTGACCACCACGATCTACAACTACCGCCCGACGACCGGCTGATCCGTACGCCTTCAGGGCCTCGCGCACCACGACCGCCCGCCCTCCGTACGGCTTCGCGCGGCCGTACGGAGGGCGGGCGGGTGTCCCGCGGGGCTCAGGCGTCGAGCACCGCGATCTCCAGCGCGCGCAGCCGCTCCGGGTCCGCGATGACGTCGATCGCGGTGATCCCGGCGTCGGAGACGGTGAAGGTCAGCACCACCCGGAGCTTTCCGCGCGGCGCCATCACCAGGCCGACCGCGCCGTCGACCAGCGCGATCTGGGTGAACCTGACCCGTCCCGCCGCCGCGGACGCGCCCTTGGCCACGAAGTCGATGCCGTGCAGCACGACGGGCGCGGGCGTCGGGCCCGCGGCCGCGTCGGCCCGCAGCACCACATCCGGATCGAGCAGCGCGAGCAGCGCCTCGAAGTCGCCCTCTCGGGCCGCCGCCTGAAAGGCCGTCACCACCCGGCGCTGGCGGGCCAGATCGATGTCCACCACGGGTGCGCCGCCCCTGACCCGGCGGCGCGCGCGGCTCGCGAGCTGCCGGGCCGCCGCGGGTGAGCGCTCCAGCAGCGGGCCGATCGCGTCGAAGGGCACGGCGAACATGTCGTGCAGCACGAAGGAGACCCGCTCGGCCGGGGCGAGCGTGTCGAGCACCACCAGCATCGCCAGCCCGACCGAGTCGGCCAGCAGCGCCTCCTGCTCGGGGTCGGGCCCGCCCTCGTGACCGCGTACGGGATCGGGCACGAAGCCGTCCAGCGGGTCCTCGCGCTGCCGCTCCCGCGTGCGCAGCATGTTCAGGCACACCCGCGCCACGATCGTGGTCAGCCACCCGCCCACGTTCTCGATGCCGCGCGGCCCGTCCTCGCCTCCGGCGCCGTCGTCGGCCTCCTCCTCCGCGCGGGCGTCGGCGCGCCGCACCCGCAGCCACGCCTCCTGGACGGCGTCGTCGGCCTCGCTCAGTGAGCCCAGCATCCGGTAGGCCACCGCCCGCAGATGCTCGCGGTGCTCCTCGAAGCGCTCCAGCGGCCATGCGCTGTCGTCCATCGGTCACATTCCCTTCTCGCGCGGGGTCATAGCAGTAGACCCACGAAAACCCGCTGATGCGGCCGGGTGTACCGCTCCCGGCCGCGTGAACGAACGAAGAGGAAACACCGTGACGACCTCACCCCTTCTTGTCACCGGCGGCACCGGCACCCTCGGCAAGCTCCTCGTGCCGCTCCTGCGGGACGCAGGGTGCGACGTGCGGGTGCTCAGCAGACACAGCCATGAGCCTACGGACGGCGTCGAGTACGTCGCCTGCGACCTGCTCAAGGGCGAGGGGATCGCCGCCGCGGTGGACGGCGCCGAGACCGTTGTGCACCTCGCGGGCGGCGCCAAGGGCGACGACGAGGCGACCCGCAACCTGATGGAAGCCGCCGCGCGGGCGGGCGTCCGGCACGTCGTGTACATCTCGGTCATCGGCGCGGACCGGCTCCCGCTGGGCTACTTCCGCGCCAAGCTCGGCGCCGAGCAGGCCGTCGCCGCTTCCGGTGTGCCGTACACGACGCTGCGCGCCGCGCAGTTCCACGACCTGGTGCTCAACGTGGCCCGCACGATGGCCAAGCTGCCCGTCGTGCCGATCCCCGGCGGGCTCCGCTTCCAGCCGGTCGACGCCCGCGACGTGGCCGCCCGGCTGTGCGAGCTGACCCTCGCGGAACCCGCCGGGCTCGTCCCCGACCTCGCGGGACCGCGCGTCTACGGCATGGCCGAACTCCTGCGCGGCTACCTCGACGCCCGCGGCAAGCACCGCCTGACCCTGCCGGTACGGATGCCGGGGAAGGCGGGCCGCGCCTACCGCGCCGCCGAGAACCTGACCCTGGAGGGAGCCACCCAGGGCACGCGCACCTGGGAGGACTTCCTCAAGGAGCGCGTCACCGCCTAGCCGCCCGGCCGGGCGATCCGCCGGCCGTTCCTTCAGGCCGCCGCGTGGTGGGCGAGGACGGCGTGCGGGTCGGCGGTCACCGGGGGCAGGGGTGCGTGGTCGGTGTGCACGGTGGCGGCGGTGAGGCGGGGCACGGCGTGGATGAGGGCGTGCTCGGCGGCGACCGCCACCGCGTGGGCCTGTACGACGGTCTGGAACGGGTCCACCACGATGTCGGCCTCGGCGCGCAGCACATGGCCGATCCAGCGCAGCCGGATCTGGCCGACGCCCAGCACCCCGTCGACGCCGCGCAGTGCCCGCTCCGCGGTGGCGACCAGCTCCGGGTCGACGGAGTCCATCAGCCTCCGGTAGACCTCGCGAGCCGCGTCCTTGAGTACGAGGGCGATGCCCGCGGTGATGAGCAGGCCCACCACGGGGTCGGCGGCGCGCCAGCCGAGCGCGGCGCCGCCCGCGCCCAGCAGCACCGCGAGCGAGGTGAAGCCGTCGGTACGGGCGTGCAGCCCGTCGGCGACCAGGGCGGCGGAACCGATCCGGCGCCCGGTCCTGATCCGGTAGCGCGCCACCCACTCGTTGCCGACGAACCCGACCAGCGCGGCGGCGGCGACCGCCCACAGATGGGTCACCGTCCGCGGGTCCAGCAGCCGGTCGACCGCCTCGTACGCGGCCAGCGCGCAGGACGCGGCGACGGTGAGCACGATCGCGATCCCGGCCAGGTCCTCGGCACGGCCGTAGCCGTACGTGTAACGGCGGTTGGCCGCCCGCCTGCCGAGCACGAACGCGATGCCCAGCGGGATCGCGGTGAGCGCGTCGGCGGTGTTGTGCACGGTGTCGCCGAGCAGCGCCACCGATCCCGACACCACGACGACCACCGCCTGGAGGACCGCCGTCGCCCCGAGGATGACCAGCGACCGCCACAGGGTGCGCATGCCCTCGGCCGACGCCTCCATCGCGGAGTCCACCCGGTCCCCGGCGTCATGGCTGTGCGGGCGGAACAGATGCCCGAGGCGGTGGCGCAGCCGCGACGGACCGCTGCCGTGGGGGTGGGGGTGGGGGTGCGGGTGTTCGTGCCCGTGCTCGTGCTGGTGCCCGTCGTGGTGCCCGTGCCCGTGGCCGTGCCCACGCTCGCCGTGGTGCTCGTGCCCGTGCTCGCTGCCGTCCATGGTTCCTACGATGCCAGCAGGAGCCCATTGCGGCTATCACCGTCATACGTGCGCTGACCAGGTGCGATGCATTCGCAACTGCGCCGCTTTCGCCGTTCGGGGGGAGACCGGCGGCCCGGTGGACCGGGGCGAGAAGGCACCGGCCGCCCGCCGGGGATGCTGTAATGCCCGGGTGAACGTGAGCGGAGGAGTACGGGCGGCGGGGGGCGCGGTGACGGCGTGGCCGGGGACGGCGCCCGGGGTCGGTGTCGACGTGCTGCGTGTCTTCTGCGGCCCGGACGGGCGGCACGGCAACGCGCTGGGTGTGGTGCGCGACGGCTCGCGCGTGCCCGGCGAGCGGGCCCGCCAGGAGCTGGCCGGGCGGCTGGGCTTCAGCGAGACGGTGTTCGTGGACGACCCCGAGCGCGGCGCCGTCGACATCTACACCCCCGGCCTGCGGCTGCCGTTCGCCGGGCACCCGCTGGTCGGCGCGGCCTGGCTGCTCGACCTGGAGATCCTGGAGACGGCCGCGGGCGAGGTCTACGCCCGCTACGACGGCGAGTTCACCTGGATCACCGCCCGCCCCGAGTGGGCGCCGCCGCGCACGCTGCGCCGCTACGCCTCGGTGCGCGAGGTCGAGGATCTGGCGGTGCCCGAGCCGGGGGAGTGGCTGTACGCCTGGTCGTGGATCGACGAGGCCGCGGGCCGGGTCAGGGCCCGCGCGTTCCCCGGCCGCGACGACGGCATCGACGAGGACGAGGCGACCGGCGCCGCCGCCCTCCTGCTGACCCAGCAGCTCGGCCGGGCCCTGAACATCACCCAGGGCCGCGGCTCACAACTCCTCACCGCCCCCGCCCCCGACGGCACGATCGAGCTCGGCGGCCGGGTCCGCCTGGAGTCCGTACGCGACGCCTGACGAGGCGCCAGCGCATGGCACGGCGGTGTACGTCACCGCCACGCGACCGGCGACCCGCCCGGCCGCCGCGACGGGGGCCAACCCCCGTACCCGTCCTGCGGCCAGCCGGATTGCCGCGGGCCGGCGCCGATCCGTAGCGTCGTGATCATGATCGGACAACGACACGCACGCTCCCCGCGCACCGCCACGGCGGCGCTCGTCGTGCTGGCCGCGACCTCGGCGCTGACCGCGGCGCGACCCGCCGCGCCGCACCCCTCGCTGGAGGGCACGTGGCGCACCGACGGCTACGGACGGATCGTCACCGTGCACGACGGCAGGCTGCGGACGTACGACATCTCCGCCGCCGGTTGCCTGCCGGGCCTGCTCTCGGGGACGCGCACCGGCCCCGTCGGGCCGGACGGGGCCGTGGAGTTCACCGTCGACGGGCAGCCCGAGCTGACGCTGCGCCCGCGGGGGCGCGACCGGGCCGTGTGGAACGCCGCCGCGGACGTCACCGACATCCGGATGCGGCGGTTGGCCGCCCTGCCCGCGGTCTGCGCCACGCCGGTGCGGGACGACCCCCGTGCCGTCTTCGACGTCTTCTGGGCGACCTTCCAGGAGAACTACCCGTTCTTCGCCGCCAAGGGTGTGGACTGGGAACAGGTCAGGGACCGCTACCGGCCGCGGGTCACCGCGCGGACCACCGACGCCCAACTCCTCGCGATCCTCTCCGACATGGTGCGCCCGCTGGCCGACGCCCATGTCGGCATCCGGGCCGGGGCCACCGGCTCGTTCTGGCAGCCCCGCCCCGGCACCCTGCCCGTCACCGACGACACCTTCGTCACCCGCGCCTGGCAGGCCACGGGCGCGAACCTGGGCGCCGGGCTGCGTACCTGGGCCCAGGGCAAGATCGGTTACGCGGACCTGCCGGGCGGCGTGGGCTATCTGCGGATCACCTCCTTCCAGGGCTACACCGACCAGGACGCGTACGCCGCCGACGCCGCCGAACTCGACCGCGCCCTGGACGCCGTCCTCACCCCCGGCGCCGCCCCGCACGGCCTCGTCCTCGACCTGCGGCTCAACGGCGGCGGCTCCGACCGGCTGGCCCTGCGGCTCGCCGCACGGCTGACCGCCCGGCCGTTCACGGCCTACGCCAAGCAGGCCCGTACCGACACGCCGGGCCCGGTCCGCTTCACCCCGCCCCAACCCGTCACCGTCACGCCCGCCGGCACCCACCCCTACACGGGCCCCGTCACCGTCCTGACCAGCAGCGGCAGCATGAGCGCCGCCGAGACCCTCACCCAGGCCCTGATGAACCGCACACCGCGACCGTTGCGCATCGGCGCCCCCACGCAGGGCATCTTCTCCGACACCCTGGACCGGTCACTGCCCAACGGCTGGATGTTCGGCCTGCCGAACGAGCGCTACCTCGACGACGACGGCCGCTCCTACGACGGCGCGGGCATCCCGCCCGACCTCACCGTCCCCGTCTTCACCGACGACGAACTGGCCCACGGCCGCGACTCGGCCCTCGCGGCGGCCCGGGCCGTTCTCGCGGATCCCGATCCCCTTTAACGGGCGGTGCTTTGACGAGGTGTCAGCGCCCGGCCGCGCCACCCCCGTGGACGCGGCCGGGCGCCGGTATGGAACCGGTTGTATGCGGCCGGTCGGAACGGGGTATGCCCCTAGGTTGTCGTGTGACGGGCGCGGGCGCATCATGCTTCGAATGTGGCCGAAGTGACGCCGGGGGTGTCCGTCGACAGCAGGCGCAGACCCAGTGGAGTCACGGTGTGCAGCGCGTACTTGCCCGCGCGCCGGGTGGCGAGCAGGCCGCTGTCCCGCAGCACGCTGATCTGGTAACTGGCGCTGGGCAGGGACACGTTGACGGCGGTGGCCAGCTCGGAGGTGGTCCTGCCGTCGGCGCGGGCCACCTCGTCGAGTACGGCCGCGCGGGTGCGGCCGAGGAGCCGGGCCAGGCCGCCGCCGGCGTCCGGTCCGCGCACCGCTTCGAGCGGGTCCTTGGCGATCGGGTACACGAGGACGGGTGGCAGGTCGGGGTCGGCCAGGCTGGTGGGCCGCCGCCAGCAGAAGTACGAGGGGACCAGCAGGAGTCCGCGTCCGCCGAGGTGGAGGTCGCGGTCGACCGGGTAGTCCACTTCGAGCACCGGCGCCTTCCACACCGCCCACGGCCGCAGCCCGTGCAGCAGCGCCTGCGTGCCGCCGTCCATCAGCGCGCGGGTCCGCAGGGCGACGTCATGGCCGACCGCCGCGCGGATAGGGGTCCAGTGCGGGGCGACGGCGGCCCGATGGTACGCCGCGAGCGCCGTGGTGAGCGGCCGCAGTCCGCCGCGTCCGGGTACGGCCTCGGCCGCCCGGGCCCCGGCGTGGCCGCCCGCCAGCCGGGCGAGTTCGGCGGCCAGCCGGCGCGGCGGGGTGCCCCGTACCTGGTCGAGCGCCGCGGAGAGTTCACCGCCCGCGGGTAAGGGAGTGAGGAAGTCGGGGATGTAGCCGGCCGCCGGGATGAGGGTGCGCAGCAGCGGCAGGGCGGCGTGGGCCGGGCGGTCGGCGCGCAGCCGGTGCTGGGCGGTGCGGCGCCAGCCCCCGAAGTCGAGCGGCCCCTGCCGGGTCTGCAACCGGCAGACGCTGCACACCAGTTCCCACAGCGGGTCGGGCTGCCGCGCGATACGGACGCTCTGCAGATCGTCGGGTGTGAAGTGGATGCGCAGCACGGGACTCCCTCTCTACGGCCCTCACACGGACCGCGGCCCTCCGGTCACGGGCTGTAGACGGGGACGGATCCACGCGCCGCACGGTTGCGTGCCCGCAGGGAAGCCGCCTGCCACGGGTCGCCGCCCCGCCCGCCCCGCCCGGCGTCACCGCTGGTCAGGCGCCGTGCCCGGCGCCGGTGCCCGTGCCGCGTCCGCCGATGAGTCCGTCGACCACGAGGCGGAGGGTGCGGTCGATGGCCGCGTCCTGGTCGGCGGGGGGCATGTGGCGCAGCGGGCCGTCGAGCAGCAGGACGGCCAGGCCGTGGACGGCGGACCAGGCCGCGTACTCGGCGTGCGGGCGGTCGTCGGCGGGCATCACGCCGGTGTCGACCAGGCCGTCGAGGATCGTGCCGAGCATACGGAAGGCGCTGTCGTCCCAGAGATCCCTGTGCTCGGGGTCGGCGCTGCCGCCCTCCGCGGCCTCCGCACCGGTCCTGCGGAAGGCCGTGGCGAAATAGCCCGGCTCGGTACGGGCGAAGTCGACGTAGGCGCGGCCCGCCGCGATGAGCCGCGCCTGCGCGGCGTCCGTCACGTCGCCGTCGCTCGGGATTTGGGCCAGGGCGGCGCCGATCCGCTCGGCCAGCACGCCGAGCGCGCGCTGCTTCACCCGCTCCAGCAGGTCCTGCTGCCCGGCGAAATGGCGGTACGCCGCCGTCGCCGAGACCCCCGCCCGCCGGGCGGCCTCCCGCAGCACGACGGCTTCGGGGCCGCCCGCCCGCGCGAGGTCGGTGGCGGCGTCCTCGAGCGCCTGGGAGAGGTTTCCGTGGTGGTAGGACGTAGTGCTCACACCCCCATCATCCCCAAAGTTGACGCCGTTAACATCTCGTGCCACAGTGGGCCGGAGTTGACACTGTTAACATCTGACCGGGGAGAGCGGATGCTCGGCACATTCGGCAGCCTCGTCCATCGCAGGGCGAAGCTCGTACTGATCCTGGCCGCGGTGGTGGTGGCCCTCATAGGCGCTGCCGGAGCCGGTGCCTTCGGCCAGCTCAAGGGCGGCGGATTCGACGTACCGGGAGCGCAGTCCACCCGCGCCGCCCAGGTCGTCGACGACACGTTCGGCGGCCGGCCGAACCTGGTGCTGGTGGTCACGGCCCGCGGCGGGTCGGCCGACGACCCGGGCCCTGCCGCCTCCGGCGCCGCGCTCACCAAGGCACTCGCCGCCGACCACGACGTCCACGGCGTGGGCTCGTACTGGACCTCCCACAACCCCGCCATGAAGTCCAAGGACGGCGCGTCCGCCCTCGTCGTCGGCCATGTCGACGCCGACGACAAGGCGCTGGTCGACCGGGTCGTCGCCGCGCACGTCCACGACGACGGCGCGGTCACCGTGCGGGCCGGCGGCGACGCGATGGTCAGCAGGAGCGTCAACACCCAGGTGGTCAAGGACCTCGCGCTGGCCGAAGGGATCGCCATCCCGCTGACGCTGGTGCTGCTGATCCTGGCGTTCGGCGGCTTCGTGGCCGCGGCGCTGCCGCTCGCCGTCGGCCTGGTGGCCATCCTCGGCACCTTCGCGGAGCTCTCCGTCCTCGGCCGGATCACCGACGTCTCCGTCTTCGCCGTCAACATCACCACCGCGCTCGGCCTGGCACTCGGCGTCGACTACGCGCTGCTGATGGTCGCCCGCTACCGCGAACTGGCCGCCAGGGGAGCCGATCGCCGCACCGCGGTGGTCACGACGGTGCGCACCGCGGGCCGGACGATCCTGTTCTCCGCGGCGACGGTCGCCGCCGCCCTCGCCGCGCTGCTCGTCTTCCCGCTCTACTTCCTGCGGTCCTTCGCCTACGCCGGGATCGGCGTCGTGGTCGTCGCCGCGCTCAGCGCGCTGATCCTCATGCCCGCGCTGCTCACGGTGCTCGGCAAGCGGGTCGAGGTCGGCAAGCTGCCCTGGTCGAAGACCGAGCGCCGGGGCAGCGAGGCGCCCTTCTGGGGCCGCCTCGCGGGAGCAGTGATGCGCCGCCCCGTGGTGGCGCTCGCGCCGCTCGCCCTGCTGCTCGCCATGGCCAGCCCGCTGCTGCACGTCAGCTTCGGCACCCCCGACGAGCAGGTGCTCCCGGCGTCGGCGCAGGTCCGCCAGACCTCCGACCTGCTGCGTACCGACTTCTCCGGCGACCAGGCGACGACGCTCCAGGTGGTGGTCACCGGCGACCCCGGCGACCTCCCGGCGCGGCTGGCCCGGCTGCCGCACGTCGTACGGGTGGACAGCGCCAC
Source organism: Streptomyces sp. NPDC051976 (assembly GCF_040680795.1). Taxonomy (NCBI): domain Bacteria; kingdom Bacillati; phylum Actinomycetota; class Actinomycetes; order Kitasatosporales; family Streptomycetaceae; genus Streptomyces; species Streptomyces sp. NPDC051976. The sequence goes on along the minus strand of NZ_JBFAXL010000011.1, from coordinate 129,793 downwards.
GGCCCCCGGCACCCGGCTGCTGACGGCGTACACCGACGTCACCGGCCACTCCGGCGACGCGCAGCGCCTGGTGAAGGGCATCAGGGCGCTGCCCGAGCCGTCCGGCACCACGGTCCTGGTCGGCGGCGAGGCGGCCCAACTGGTCGACACCAAGCACGCGATCGGCTCCCGGCTGCCGTACGCCGGCGGACTGATCGGCCTGACCACACTCCTGGTGCTCTTCCTGTTCACCGGCAGCGTCGCCCAGCCGATCCGGGCACTGATCCTGAACGTCCTGGGCATCTCCGCGTCCATCGGCGCGATGGTCTGGATCTTCCAGGACGGCCATCTGTCCTCCTGGCTCGGCTTCACCCCACGGCCGATGGACACCGCGATGACGGTGCTGCTGTTCTGCATCGCCTTCGGGCTCTCGATGGACTACGAGGTCTTCCTCACCAGCCGCATCAAGGAGCTGCACGACTCCGGCTCGGGCCCGGCCGCCGCGGTCACCGAGGGGCTCGCCAGGACCGGGCGGATCGTCTCCACGGCGGCCGGACTGCTGGCCGTCAGCTTCTTCGCCTTCGGCACGGCCTCGGTCAGCTTCCTGCAGCTGTTCGGCCTCGGCTGCGGCCTCGCCATCCTGATGGACGCCCTGCTCATCCGCGGCATCCTGGTGCCCGCCGCGATGCGGCTGCTCGGCCGCCACGCCTGGACCGCCCCGGGCCCGCTGCACCGGCTGCACCGGCGCATCGGCCTGACGGACACCGAGCCCGACCCGGAGCAGGGGGCCGCGCCGCGGACCCCGTCCGAGCCCGTCGAAGCCGGGCCGGACGACCTGCGGCGCCGAGCGGTCGGTACGGGGGACCGGTAGCGTGGTGAGCGGTTTCCGCAGCACGCCAAGGTGTCCACAGGCAGGGCGAGGGAGTCTGGATGGGATCGGAACCAGCCAGGGGGCCGGACCGCGGGTCCCGGTTGGCCTCGGTGGTGACCTTCGTACGCGACCTGGACCAGTCGGTGGAGTTCTACCGTGAGCTGCTGGGCATGCGGGTCACGGTCCGCACCAGCACCGCGGCCCTCCTCGTCGGCTCCGACGAGACCCAGCTGTACGTACGGGCCATCGGTCCCGGCGGCGAGCACCCGCTCGGCGCCGTCGGCGTCCAGTACGTGATCTGGACCGCCGACAGCATCGAGGACCTGCACCGCTGCGAGCGGGCGCTCAAGGAGCGGTCCGCCCACACCACGACCAGGGAGATGGCCGACGGCTACACCATGGTCGAGGGACGCGACCCGGACGACCTGCCGCTGGTCATCGCCTACCCCGGCCCCCAGGTGGCGGCACGCAGCGAGATCATGCCCCGTATCTACGCCTGGTGACCGTCACCCGGCCGGGTGACACCTGAAGTGCTCAGGCCGTCGTGCGCCGCGTGCGTTCCGAACCGGCGTCGGTGATGTCGAGGAAGACCCGGTCGGCGGCGGGCCAGCGGTCGTGGATGGCGTGCCGGATCCGCAGGCTGACCTCCTCGACGTGTTCGCTGTCCATCCCGCCCACCAGGTCGATCCGGGCCGCCACCAGGGTGGAGTCCAGGCCCAGCCGCATGGTGAGCAGTTCCTCGATGGTGTCGATCTCCGGCTGCTCGGCGAGCAGGCCGCGGATCCGGTCGCGCAGCTCCGGGTCGGCGGCCAGGCCGATGAGCTGCTTGTGGGCGGTGCGGCCGAGTCCGAAGGCCACACCCATCAGCAGCACCCCGATGGCCATCGAGGCCGCGGCCTCGCCCACGGCGCTGCCGGTGACCATGTGCACCACCATGCCGGCGGCGGCCAGCAGCACGCCGACCACTGCCGTACCGTCCTCGGCGAGCACCGTACGCAGCGCAGGGTCGTCGGTGCCCCGCTCGGAGCGGCGTGCCTGGCGGATTGCGTTGAGCAGTGAGGCGCTCTCGGCGAGCAGCGCGACCAGCAGCACCGCCAGGCCCGCGAGGTAGCCCTCGCGGGTCTCGTCGTGCGTGCCCTTGAGCGCCTGCAGGCCCTGGTAGAAGGAGAAGCAGCCGCCGAGCACGAAGATGCCGACCGCGGCGAGCAGCGACCAGAAGTAGCGCTCCTTGCCGTAGCCGAAGGGGTGCTCGTCGTCGGGCGCGCGGTGGCTGCGGCGCAGTGAGGCGAGCAGGAAGACCTCGTTGAGGCAGTCGGCCACCGAGTGGGCGGCCTCCGAGAGCAGCGCGGGGGAGCCCGCGAAGACGCCCGCCACCGCCTTCGCGGCGGCGATCAGCACATTGGCGCCCAGCGCCACCAGGACAGAGCTCCTGGTGCCCTCGTCCTGTGCCGTGCCGCCGGACCGCTTCGCCGCCATGGGCGTCCCCTTCCCCCGTCGCCCCGGGGTACGCGGGCGCCGGGCACGGAACCGGCGGTGGCACCGGTCGCTCACCGTCAGGCGCGCGGCGGCATGCGTCGCCGGGTCGTTCCGGGGCATCCGGCAGGTTATGGCAACAGGATCGGCAACACCGTCATCATCAGCCCGAGGGCGGGCCGGACGGGCCGCGGGCAGCACCGCGGTCGCGGCCGGGGCGCGTGCGGGGTTCGTGGCCCGCGGGGTCATCTACGTCCTCGTCGGCGTCCTCGCGGTACGCCTCGCCTTCACCCACGGCAGCCGTCAGACGGCCGACCGCGGCGGGGCGATCGCGGAGATCGCCCACCACCCCTTCGGCAGCGTCCTGCTGTGGCTGCTGGGCGTCGCACTGGCGGGCATGGCGCTGTGGCGGCTGTCGGAGGCCGCCTTCGGCCAGGCCGGTCCCGACGGCGCCAAGGCGGGCAAGCGGGCGGCGGCCGCGGGGCGTTGCGTCTTCTACGGCTTCGTGTCGTACTCCGTGCTGGCCTACGCGATCGGCGAGAAGGGCAGCGGCGGCGGGTCCTCCGACAAGACCTCACGGGACGTCACCGCCAAGGCGCTGGCCTGGCCCGGCGGGCAGTGGATCGTCGGCGCTGCCGGAGTCGCGGTCGTGTGCTGCGGACTGTGGATCGCCGCGCGGGCCTGCATGCGGAAGTTCCACAAGCATCTGCGGATGGGCGAGATGTCGCGGCGGCAGCGGCGCGCGGTGGATTTCGTCGGGGTGTTCGGCGGGGCCTCCCGCGGAATCGTCTTCGCGACCGCCGGCGGCTTCGCGGTGGCCGCCGCCAAGCGCCACACACCCGGCCGGGCCACCGGCATGGACACCACCCTGCGCTCCTTCGCCGGTACGCCCGCCGGGCCCTGGCTGCTGGTCCTGATCGCCCTCGGCCTGGTCGCGTTCGGGGTGTTCTCCTGGGCGAGCGCCCGCTGGCGCGTGGTGTGAGCCGTCGAACGGGCCCGGCCGCCGAAGCGGCCGGGCCCGTGTCAGTTCGCCGGGGGCTCGTCCTTCGCGGATCTCGTGCGCAGTTCCCGGCCGAGCAGGGCGGCCCCGAGGACGACGAAACCGACGCCGATCAGCCAGCTCTGCACGACGAGCACCGTCCCGACGGCGCCGTAGCTGACGGCGTTGGTGACGATCAGCGGGGAGAACACCCACGAGGAGAACGCCCGCAGCCCGACGAGTCCGGCCATGGTGAACACCGCGCCGGGCAGCGCCTGGTGGCCGCTGATCCGTCCGCCGAGCAGGAAGCGCTGGCCCCAGCAGAAGAAGACCGTGCCGAGGACCAGGGTGAGCACGACGCGGGCGGCGGTACGGGCGGCGCCGCCGTCCAGCACGCTCCCGCTCTGCGCCTCGACGAACAGGTACGCCGTGAGCGCGGCCAGCCACACCGCGCGGCGCCACACGCTGTGCCACGGGCTGGCGGGCAGGTCCCAGACCTTGCGGTAGCCGGTCTCCACGCTCGCCGCGAAGGACAGCCCGAAGACGGCGAGGGAGGCCAGGCTCAGCGCGCTCGTCGCGCTCAGCACCCGCCGCGGCGCGACGAACAGATGCCGTACCGCCTCGGCCGGGTGCGCGGACAGGCCCATGCCGTCGACCACCCACTGCGCGAAGCCGGTGTGCTGGAACGGCGCTGCGGCCGCCACCACCACGAGCAGCGGCATCAGGGTGACCATGCCGAGCGCGGCGAATCCCATGGAGCGGTGGAGCAGTTCCAGCTCGCCGCCGCGCTTCCACATCCGCGTCACGACGGTGTCGCGCGGGGCCTGGCCTACCTCCGACATCCCGGGCCCACCTCCTCGGGCACCGGCCCGCCGCCCTTGTCCGCGCGGGCCACGCAGAGGTCGGCTGCCCCGAGTCACCGGGCGGAAACCCCGGGCGTCCGGCCCGCACCGCGGGGCAGGGGAGGACCATGGGGGGAAGAGCCGGTCCACCGGACCGCCCGAGGCGGGGCGGGGAAGGGACCACAGCAATGGCTGGCCAGGACCACGACGGGGGCCTGCGACGGATGCTCGCCGGGCTGGCCAGCGCCAGCCATCTGATGTCGCTGCGCGCGATGCCCCGCGAGGTCAGGACGCACGCCGCCGCGGCGGGCATCGACGACGTGCAGATCTACCTGACCGACCTGCAGGAGAGCGTGCTGCGGCTGATGACCGGCGAGGGCCTCGACGCACGTGGGGACGCGGACGCCGGCGACGCCGAGCTGAAGATCGACGGCACCATGGCGGGCCGGGCGTTCCAGAACGGCCAGCTGATCGCCTTCCCCGGTGAGGCCGAGGCGGGCGTCGCGTGGTGGGTGCCGCTGCTGGACGGCACCGAACGGCTCGGGGTGCTGCGCGCCGCCACCGCCGCCGACGACGAGGAGACCCGCGGCAACCTGGAGCTGCTCTCCTCGCTGGTGGCCCTCATGGTGGTCAGCAAGCGCAGCTCCAGCGACGCGCACGCCCGGCTGGTGCGGACCGACGCGATGAACGTGGCCGCGGAGATGCAGTGGCACCTGATGCCGCCGCGTACCTACGCCGACGACCGGGTGGTGGTCGGCGCCGCCATGGAACCGGCCTACCAGGTCGGCGGAGACGCCTTCGACTACGCCCTCGCCGACGACGTGCTGCACATGGCGGTCTTCGACGCGATGGGCCACGACACGTCGGCCGGGGTGACGGCCAACCTGGCGGTCGCCACCTCCCGCAACCGGCGCCGCCAGGGCTTCGGCCTGGCCGAGACCAGCGTGGCGATCGAGCTGGCCCTGGAGCACGAGTTCCACCGGGCCAGGTATGTCACCGGGATCCTGGCCGACCTGAACACCCGGACCGGGGCGCTGTCCTGGGTGAACCGCGGCCACCACCCGCCGCTGGTGATCCGCGGCGGCCGCTGGACGACCCACCTGACCTGCCCGCCCGCCCACCCGATGGGCACCAACCTGGGCCTGGAGCCCACCCTCTGCCATGAGCAGCTCGAACCCGGTGACCGGCTGGTCCTCTACACCGACGGCATCACCGAGGCCCGCAACCCCGGGGGCCTGGAGTTCGGCCTGGACGGCTTCGTGGACTTCCTGCTGCGCCACCACGCCAGCGGGCTGCCGGTCCCCGAGACCCTGCGCCGCCTCATCCACAGCATCCTGGACCACCACCACGGGCAGCTCGCGGACGACGCGACCGTCCTGCTCGTGCAGTGGCTCGGCGCCACCGACCACAGCCGCCACGTGGCGGAGCACCTGGCCGGAATGCCGTCCCAGCACCCCGCCGAGCAGGCGGCGGACCCGCCGTCCTAGGCAGGGACAGGCCCTAGGGCCTGTCCGGCGGATCACGAACGGCCCCTTCGGCGCCTGGCACGCTCCCCTAGACTTCGTCCGGGGGTGCCCCCACCGCCGCGTTGCCGAAACACCCAAATAGCTCCGCTATGTGGGTATCTGGGGGCACCTCCCAGCGGTAGCTGGGGGAGCCTTGCGCTCGCACGCTCCCCCAGACTCCGTCCGGGGGTGCCCCCAGACACCGCCTGGACCGCCCATGATCCGCCGGACAGGCCCTAGGCGGCGTCGGTCTTCGGGAACACGTACTCGTCGAGCACGATGCCGAGCGCGACGGCGACCGGGATGGCGACGAGCGCGCCGATGATGCCCAGCAGCGAGCCCCCGGCGAGCACCGCCACCACGGTCACCACGGGATGGACGTCGACGGCGTACCTCATCGCGCGCGGCATGATCAGGTAGTCCTCAGCCAGCCGGAAGGCGATGTAGAAGACCGCCGTGGCCACCGCCACCGGCAGGGATCTCGACAGGGCCACCAGGCTGACCACCACACCGCCCACCGTCGAGCCGACGATCGGGATCATGTCCATCAGGGCGACGAAGAAGCCGAGCGCCGCCGGATACGGGACGCTCCACGCCGCGCACCACGCGAAGGTGGCCAGACCCGCGATCACCGAGGTCGCGACGTTGCCGAGCATGAAGCGGCCGACGCGGTTGAGGATCTCCTCCGAGACCGACTCGAAGCGCTCCCTGCGGGTGCCGGGCACGAAGCGGTAGCAGAAGCGCTTGATCGTGGGCAGCCCGGCCATCACGTACAGGGCCACGGTGATCACGATGACGGCCGAGGTCACGGTGCTGAGCACGAGCTGGCCCGCGCCGAGCACACCACCGGCGACCTTGGACGCGCCGCCCGAGCTGAGCTGGTGCTGGGCCTTCTCGATGACGTGGTAGCGGTCCTCCAGCCGTCCCAGGGTGGAGTGGTGGTCGTGCAACTGGGTGCGCCAGCGGTTCACCGCGTCGGTCAGCCCGGTCGCCGCCGCGCCGACCGGCGGCACCACCAGCGCCACGAACCCGGCCAGCACCACGGCGAAGCCCGCCACCACCGCGGCGACCGACCACGCCCTCCGCAGCCCGTGCCGGCTGAGCCAGCGGACCACCGGCTCCAGGCTGACCGCGATCACGAACGCGAGCAGCAGCAGCGTCAGCAGCTCGCTGAGCCGCAGCACCGTACGGACGAGCAGCCAGGCCAGCACCGCGCCGAGCCCGGCGCCGAAGCCGATCGTGAACCAGGACCGCCCGCCCGGGCCGCCCGGCACCCGGGCAGGACCGCGAGGACCGCGGGGGCCGGACGGGCCCTTCGGGTCGCGCGGGCGGTCGGGGTCGTGCGGAGCCGCCGCGCCCGGGTCGGCGTCTCCGGCGGGTGTGTCCGACATCGGCGGTGCCTCCCTCCGCGTCTCCCTCCGACCGCTTCCCGGTCGTCTCCGATCTACGCGAACCAGTTCCGTGCCCGGAGGCGGCCGGATACCGCGGCGGCTACGGGCCCGCCGTCATGGCCAGGTCGGACGTGGACCGAGCCGCTGAGAACATCAGAACCCGCCTTGCGCGAGGTCGCGCGCCGTGCGTGGGCCGGATCAGCGGTGCCCGGCCGGATCAGGGGTAGGCCCTCAGGTATGACGCGGCCCGACATCACCCTCGGTGTGGAGGAGGAGTACCTGCTCCTCGACGGCGCCACCGGCCTGCCCTCGCCGCGGGCCGCGCAGGTGCGGGCCGCCGCCCTCCTGGAACCGCTGCTCGACTCCGGTGAGGTCGACGTCGAGCTGCTCCAGGCCCAGGTCGAGGTCGCCAGCCCGATCTGTACGACGCTGGACGAGGTCGGCGCCCATCTGCTGCGGTTCCGGCAGGCGGTCGCCCGCGCGGCGGACCTGGCGGGCTGCAGGCTGGCCGCCACCGGCGCCGCGCCCATGATGGCCGCCGGGGAGTCGGAGCCGGTGACCCCGAGGGCCCGCTACCACGAGATGCGCGACGACGCCGCACGGCTGGTCGACGAGCAGCTCATCGACGGCATGCACATCCACGTCGCCGTGCCCGACCGCGAGGCGGGCGCCCGCGCGCTGGGCTGTCTGCGGCCCTGGCTGCCGGTCGTCGTCGCGCTCGGCGGCAACTCGCCGTACTGGGACGGCCGGGACAGCGGCTTCACCAGCTGGCGGACCGTGGTCTTCGGCCGCTGGCCGGTCAGCGGCTCCCCGCCCTTCACCTCCGACGCCGCCGAGTACGAGCGGCGGGTCGAGGCACTGCTGGCGACCGGGGTGATACCCGACCGGCACCAGATCTACTGGCACGCGCGGCTGTCCGAGCGGTACCCGACGCTGGAGGTGCGGGCGCCCGACGTCCAGCTCGACGTGGACAGCGCCGTGACGATCGCCGGGCTCGCCCGCGGCATGGTCGCCACCGCGCTGCGCGAGGCCCGCCGCGGGGCGAGGCCGCCGGACCCGCCCGGCAGCATCCTCCACGCGGCCGGGTGGCACGCGGCCCGGCACGGCCTGGGCCGGGACCTGGTCGACCCCAGGCACGGGACGCCCGCCCCGGCCGCCGATGTCGTCGGCGCCCTGCTGGACCACGTCTCGCCCGCACTGCGCGAACTCGGCGACGCCGAACGCGTCACCGAGGGCGTCGCGCGCCTCCTCGACGGCGGCACCGGCGCCGAACGGCAGCGCGCGGCCGTGGACAAGGGTGACCTGCCCGCGCTCCTCGACCTGATCGCGCCCGGCCCGGGGTAGGGATCAGGGGACTGGGCGTCCCCCGAGGCGTACTACCGGCGGACCGGGCGGAGGAGGCGAGATGACGGCACCTGACCAGGGCGGTACCGAGCCCGCGGCCGGGCGGCGGGACGGCGACCCCGGGCGGGACGAGACCGAGGAGGAGCGGGCCGACCGGCGCTGGACCGACCTGCTGCAGGAGCTGCGTGTCGCCCAGACGGGTGTGCAGATCCTCTTCGGCTTCCTGCTCACCGTCGTCTTCCAGCAGCGGTTCCACGAGCTCTCGGCCACCGACCGGCACATCTACGTCGTCACCGTCATGCTCGGCGCCGCCACGACGGGCGCGTTTCTGGGCCCGGCCGCGATGCACCGCATCCTCACCGGCCAACACGTCAAGGCGCAGACGGTGGTCTGGGCGTCCCGGCTGACCGTGCTGGGCCTGGCGCTGCTGCTGTGCACCATGGCGTGCTCGCTGCTGCTGGTGCTGCGGGTGGTGGTCCGCGACGCGCTGGCGGCGTGGATGGTGGGCGCGATGGCCGTGTGGTTCGCGCTGTGCTGGTTCCTGCTGCCGCTGTGGGTCAGGCACCGCAGCCGCTGAGCCGTGTCCGGCGTGCGTACGGTTACGGGTGGGCCTCGCCGACCAGGCTCTGGGTGCCGAGCACGCCGATCAGCGCCAGCCGTTCGGCGTCGTCGGTGCCGGGCTCGGCCGTGTAGACCATGATCCGCAGGTCGCTGCCCGCGACGCTGAGCAGGTCGCAGTCCAGCGTCACCACGCCCACCTGCGGGTGGTCGATGGTCTTCTGCGCTGTCTCGAAGTGGCCCATCACACCGGAGTCCCACAGCTCGGCGAACCGGGTGCTGTTCGCCCGGAGTTCCGAAATCAGGCGGTGCAGCCGCTGGTCGGACGGGTAGCGGTTGGCGGTGGCGCGCAGCCCGGAGACCTGGGCGATTTCCAGCGCGCGCTGGGACTGCGGGCTGTGGCGCACGCGGTTGCCGCCGCTGCCCAGGAAGGTCCGCCACACCGCGTTGCGCTCCTTGCCGCGCGGCTCGCCCATCAGCGCGGTGTACAGCGGGTTGGCCAGCAGCACCGTCCAGGTCGCGTCCGAGACCATGACCGCGGCCCCGGTCAGCCGGTCCAGCATCCGCTGGACGCTGGGCGTGATGTACGCGGGCACCGTGCCCTGTCCGGGCGGCACCAGCCCGGCGACGTGGAAGAGATGCTCGCGCTCGCGGGACGTCAGCCGCAGCGCCCGGCCCAGCGCCTCGACGACCTGTTCCGACGGGTGGCTGGCCCGGCCCTGTTCGAGGCGGGTGACGTAGTCGACCGAGATCCCGGCCAGCAGCGCCAGCTCCTCCCGGCGCAGCCCGGCCGCGCGCCGCTGGCCGCCCGCGGGCAGCCCGGCCGCTTCGGGGGAGACCCGGTCGCGCCAGCGCCGTACGGTCTGTCCGAACTCGGTGGTCGCCATGACACCACTGTGCACCCGCGGGCCCCCGGACTTCCTGGTACTGGCGTTCCCAGGAAGACGGGACTTCTGGCTGACCCCCCGGGCCGCCCCGCACGGTGGAGGCATGACCACCACATTGATCACCGGAGCGAACAAGGGTCTCGGCTTCGAGACCGCCCGCCGGCTCGTCGCCGCGGGCCACACCGTCCACATCGGGAGCCGCGACGCGGCCCGCGGACGCGCCGCCGCCGAGCGGCTCGGGGCGCGCTCGGTCCAGCTCGACATCACCGACGACGCGTCCGTGGCCGCCGCGGTGCGTGCCATCGAGGCCGAGGGAGGACTGGACGTACTCGTCAACAACGCGGGGATCCAGGAGGAGATGGGCCCCGGTATGGCCATCGTCGGCGCCGCGGACACCACCGCCGACATGATGCGGGCGACGTTCGAGACGAACGTCTTCGGGACCGTACGCGTCACCCACGCGTTCCTCCCGCTGCTGCGGAAGTCCGCGGCTCCCGTCGTCGTCAACGTCAGCAGCGGCCTGGCCTCGCTGGCCCTGGTCTCCACCCCCGACACCCCGACGCACGCCTACCCCGGCGTCGCCTACCCGACGTCGAAGACCGCGGTCAACATGCTCACCGTGCAGTACGCGAAGGCGTTCCCCGGCATGCGGATCAACGCGGTGGAACCCGGCTACACCGCGACCGACCTGAATCTGCACTCCGGTCACCAGAGCGTCGAGGAGGGCGCCGAGATCATCGTGCGGATGGCGCTGCTGGGCCCCGACGGACCCACCGGGGGCTACTTCGACGCGGAGGGCACCCTGCCCTGGTAGCCGTAGCCGTAGCCGTAGCCGTAGCCGTAGCCGTAGCCGTAGCCGTAGCCGTGGTCACCCCGCGCCCGCCGCCATCACCAGCCGGGCGATCTCGACCCGCGACCGGACCCCGAGCTTGCGGTAGACGCGGGTCAGCGCGGCCTCCACGGTCTTCACGCTGACCACGAGGGACGCGGCGATCTCGCGGTTGCTGGCGCCCTGCGCCACGCGGGTCACCACGCTGCACTCGGTGACGGTGAGCCGGTCGGCCCACGGGTCCGGCGGGCGCGGCGGGGCGGCGGCCGCCGCCCCGGTACCCGTGCCGTTGCGCTCGGCCAGCGTCACCGCGACCCAGGGGCGGGCGCCGCAGCTCGTGAAGAGCCGCAGGGCGCCCGCGAGCGCCGTCCGTGCCGCGCGCGGCTCCTCCCGGCGGCGCAGCACGCGGCCGAGGGCCAGCAGGGTGGCGGCCTCCTCCAGCGGGTACGGCAGGGCGTGGAAGGCCGCGGCGGCCGTCTCCAGGCCGCGGGCCGCGGCGTCGAGATCGCCGCGCGCCTCGCCGACCAGCGCCGCCGCCCGCTCGATCGTCACCAGGACCCCGCGCCGCGCCAGCCGCACCGCCTGCGTCCTGGCGCGCGCGATCACCTCGTCGGCCTCCGCGAGCGCGCCCACCCGGGCCAGCGCCTCGGCCAGGTCGGCGTGCCAGCGGCGTACCGCCGGATCGCCGAGGCCCTGGGCGGTCTCCATCGCGCCCGCCGCGCGCAGCAGTTCCGCGGCGGCCGTCTCCTCCCCGCGCAGCAGCCGGATACGCCCCTCGGCATGCAGTGCCCGGGGCAGGAAGAGCCGGTCGTCCTCGTCCTCGCTGTGCCGTCTGGCCTTCTCCGCGGCGGCCAGCGCCTCGTCGAAGCTGCCGCCCGCGGCCTCCGCGAGGGCGACGGTGTACCACGCGGGCCCCTGGCTCAGCCCCGACTGCTCCGCCGCGCGCAGCCCGTGCCTGGCCACGGTGAGTGCCTGCTTGCACCGGCCGCGGTGCACCTCGACCTGTGCCAGGCCGCACAGGCACTGCCCGAGGCTCTCCGCCGAGCCGCGCTGCCGCAGGGCGTAGACCAGGGCCCGCAGGTCGGCGGCGGCGTCGTCGAGCCGGTCGTGCGCGAGATGGAAGCGCGAGCGGGCGTAGAGCGGGCCGTTGTGGTCGGCCATGGCGAGCGCGTCGTGGGGCGCGGCCAGCGAGTGGGCCAGGGATCGCTCGGCGCCGGGGACGCCCAGGAACAGCTCCAGCGCGGCCTGCTGGGTCAGCGCCATCACTTCGGTGTGCCGGTCGCCGGCCTCCGCGGCCAGTTCCGCCGACCGTACGGCGTGGCGCCGGGCGGCGGCCGCGGAGCCCGCCACCATCCACTCCCGCCAGCTCAGCCGGTAGTGCAGCTGGGCCAGCAGTCCGGGGTGGTCGCGCGCGTCGTGCAGCGCAAGCGGGAAGACCCCCGCGACCTCCGCCATGTTCTGGCCGCACGAGTCCAGGACGACGTTCCAGGCGTGTACCCGCTCCGCGGGCCGCTCGGTGTCGCCGAGCACCTCGTAGGCCAGCCGCCGGGCGAGCGGGAAGTCGCCCGCGGCGATGGCGTCCTCGGCCGCGGTCAGGCGCCGCTCGACGCCGGTCTCGCGCTGGCCGACCGGGGTGCGTTCCGCGGCCAGCCACCCCAGCAGGGCCGCGGTCGCCGGGGCGCCGCGGCGGCGTGCCGCGCCCGCCGCCTCGGTCAGCCGCGCGGCGGTCTCGGCGTCCGGGCCCGGCACCAGGCGCGCCAGGTGGTGGGCGCGTTCGACCGGGTCGGCGGCGGCCTCCGCCAGCGCCCGGTGGATCGCCATGCGGGTGTCGTACGGGGCCTGTTCGTAGAGGACCAGCGGCACCAGCGGGTCGCAGAACCGTAAGGGGCCGTGGGCCGGACGCTCGACGAGGCCGTGACGCGACCCCGCGTCGATGTCGGCCGACGCCGTCGGACGCCCCGCCCGGGTGAGCAGCTCCACGGTGGGACGGGCGGCGGCGCTCGCGGTCAGCAGGGTGCGGCGCACGCCGTCCGGCAGCGCGGCGAGCCGGGCCAGCACCGGTGCGCGCAGGCTCTCGGGGATCGGCAGCGGCTCCGCCGCCTCGGCCAGCGTGCGGCCGGACGCGGCGGCACGCTCCGCGACGGCGCGGGCCAGCGCCAAAAGGCTGCGCGGGTTGCCGCCCGCCGCCCGGTGCAGCCGGGCCAGCAGCGGCCGCGGCCACGGCGGTCCCTCCAGCGCGTCGAGCATGTCGGCACCGTCGCGTACGGTCATGGGCGGCACGGCCAGGGTACGGACCGGCTCCGGGCACAAGCTTTCCGGCGCGAGCCCGGCAGCTCCCGGCCCGTTCGGGGTGCGGGTCGGTTCGGGGCACAAGCTCTCCGGCGCGAGCCCCGCGGCCCCCGGCCCGTTCGGGGTGCGGATCGGCTCGAAGCAGGGGCTCTCCGGCGCGAGCGCCGCCCCCCGCCCGCCCAAGGGGTCCGTCGTGGCTGAGACCAGGACGGCCAGCCGCGGGCCGCCCGACCGCCGGGCCAGGAAGGCCAGGACCTCCGCGGTGGGCCGGTCCAGCCACTGCGCGTCGTCGACGACCAGCAGTACGGGCCCGCCGCCGCTCATCGCCTCCAGCACCTTCCGCACCGCGAGGCGGACCATCAGCCGGGCGCGGGGGCTGTCCAGGTCCTCCCCGGGCGGCACCGGCGCCCGCAGCAGCGCCGCGTCGAGCACGGCCCGCTCGTGCGGCGCCAGCACCCCCAGCTCCGTCTCGGCGGCCTCCGCCAGGAGATCGATCAGCCCGAGATACGGGCAGTCCGCACTGGTCGCGGCCCCGGCGCAGCGCAGCACGCGATGCCCGGCCACCCGTTCGTACTCCTCGGCCAGCCGCCCCAGCACCGTACTGCGCCCGATCCCGGCCGGCCCGGTGACCACCAGCCCGCCCCCGGCCGCGAGATGGGAGCGCCCGGCGGCGAGCAGCGCACCCCGCTCGGCGACCCGCCGCGAGCGTGCGCCGTCAGCGGGGTCCGCCGCGCCGAGTGTGGGCGCTTCTCCGTGCCGGGGCGGACCGTCGGCCGGTTCCGCCGTGCCGCGCGCGCGGCACGGCCGCGAGGAGTCAGGGGGAAGGGGCATGGGGGGAGCCTCCTGACAGGGGTCCTGTGCAGGTCATGGACCCGACAAGCCTGGCCCGGCGCGAATGTAGGGGGATCGCCGCCGGGGGTCAACATCCCGCGCACCAGTTGTCACGGTCGCCTCACGGGCCGTGGCGGGGGCGCGGGACACGACCCGGTGCCGGGCCGGTGGCGGGGAGGCCACCGGCCCGGCTCGGCGCGGAGCGAGCCGCGTGGTGCGCGGGCGCCGCGACCGCTGCGGTTGTCAGGTCATCCGGTCGCGGACCTGCGGCTCAGCAGGCGCCCTGGTCCTGCCAGACCGCCCAGGAGGCCGGGGCGTCGGGCTGGGCGCCCGTCGAGTACCAGGTCGACTTCCGCTTGTGGCCGTTGTACGACACCTGGTCGCCCGGCACGTAGCTGGTGCTCGCGCTCCAGGCGGGCAGGTTCCCGCAGCCGCCGGGCGGCGGGTTGCCGCCGCCGGTCACGGTCCAGGTGAAGCTGGTGGTGCCGCTGGCGTTGGCGGTGTTCTTCGCCGTGACCGTCACCGACGAGGTCCCCGCGGCCGTGGGGGTGCCCGAGATCAGACCGGTCGAGGCGTTGACCGACAGCCCGGCGGGCAGCCCCGTCGCGCTGTACGTGAGCGCGGAGCCACCGGGGTCGCTCGCGTGGATCTGCAGGGAGACGGCGGTGCCGACGGTGCCGGTCTGGTTGCCCGGGTTGGTCACCGAGGGCGAGCCGGGCTGGCTGCCGCAGGTGCCCGGTACGGGGTCGGCGCCGGTGACGCTGACCGCCGCCCACGCGGCGTCGATGGTGTTGTACTCCGTGCAGTGCGCGCCGTACAGGTCGGCCGCGGCCTTGAGCGAGTCGATCCGCGCCTGGTGGTAGTTCTCGGCGCTGTTGGCGTACGAGGCCAGCGCTTTGTACCAGATCTTCCCGGCCTTGTCGTTGCCGATGCCGGTGACCGTGGAGCCGTTGCAGGTCGGGCTGTTGCCGTAGCCGTGGTTGCCGCTGCCGACCGCGGCCAGGAAGAACCAGTGGTTCAGCGGGCCCATCGAGTAGTGCGGGTCGAGGCCGCCGTTGGAGCTGTTCCAGCAGTCGGGGGAGGAACCGTCCAGGGAGGGCTGGTACATCCACCGCAGCGGCTGGTTGTTGCCGTTGATGTTGATCAGCTCGCCCATGGTGTAGTCGGGCGTGTCCACCGGGTTGTTGGCGTAGAACTCCACCAGCGTGCCGAAGATGTCGCTGGTGCCCTCGTTCATGCCGCCGGTCTCGCCGGTCTCGTCCCAGCCGGTGAGCGCGCCGCTGACGCCGTGGCTCATCTCGTGCCCGGCGACGTCGAGTTCGACCAGCGGACGGGAGTTGCCCTGGCCGTCGCCGTACGTCATCTGGGTGCCGTCCCAGAAGGCGTTGACGTACGCGTTGCCGTAGTGGGTACGGGACGGGACGCCGCGGCCGTCGCCGAAGATGCCGTTGCGGCCCTGGACGTTCTTGTAGTAGTCGAAGGTCTCGGCGGCGCCGTAGTGGGCGTCCACACCGGCGGAGGCGGGGTCGTCGTTCGCCCCGTCGCCGAAGGTCCCCGAGGAGTTGGCGAAGGTCGAACCGGTGCCGCTGGTGGCGTGGTTGAGGTTGGTCGTGTAGCCGTTGCCGTGGGAGGGGTCCTTCATGGAGTACGTGGAGCCGGACTGCGTGAGGTCGAGGGAGACCTGGCCGCTGTAGATCGAACGGCCGCTGCCCGCGGTCAGCGGGACCGCCGCCGGACCCATGGCCGGCGCCGCGGCGGTGGCCGGGTGGAGGCCGGCCGGTGCGAAGGTGTCGACGTCGTCGTGGGTGCGGACGACCTTGCCCGTACCGGCGTCGACCAGGACGTGCAGTGCGCTCGGCGTCCCGTCCGCGCGCGTGCCGCTGACCACGGTCTCCCAGACCAGCGCCGCCGTGGCGCCGTCCACCTGCACCGCGAGACGCGGCGCCGACACCGAGGAGGGCGTCCCGCCGAAGGCCGCTCTGGACACCGCCGAAGCCCTGGTGGCGGCCACCTCGGGGGTGGTCGACACCGCCCCCGAGGTGCGCGCGCCGACGCCCATGTCCCGGTAGGTCCCGTCCTTGTCCAGATGGACGACCACATCACCGCCGTACACCGGCAGGCCCTTGTACGTACGGTCGAAGCGGACGTCCGCGGAACCGTCACGGTCGACGACCATGTTCCGTACGGTGTACGCGTCGCCCTCCGTGGTGTGGGCCTGGGCGGCGTGCGCGGCGAGCGCCTGCCGCGCGTGGGCGGTGACGTCCGCGCGGACCGCGGCCGACGGGTCGGTCGTGAACGGCGCCGCGGAGAAGGCCGCGTGGCCCGCGGGAAGCGGCCGCGACCGCGCCTGCGGCGACGCGGCGGTGGCCGCGGGCAGGGCGACGGCGGCGGCGGACACGCAGGCGAGCGTGGCCACCGAGAGTCGCGCGAGTATGCGAATCTGCATGGGACAGGGGTTTCCTTTCACCTCATGCGTGGGGGGTCCCGCTGAGTGTGGGAAACCGTCCGTCCTTCTGTGCAGGCTGTGTGCGCACCCCGAGGGGTATCCCTAACGGCCGTTGCCCCCATGCCGACCCGCCGCCCGGCTATAGTTGGCTGTGACCGATTTGTAACGATCTGCACTCTTGGTGAGCCCATTGAGCACCAGGCCAGGCCCGCTCCCTCCCGCGCGGCACGGCTTCCTGAAAGCCGTCGCGC
The DNA here is from genome assembly GCF_040680795.1 of Streptomyces sp. NPDC051976. NCBI lineage: Bacteria > Bacillati > Actinomycetota > Actinomycetes > Kitasatosporales > Streptomycetaceae > Streptomyces > Streptomyces sp. NPDC051976. Next base: position 113,318 of record NZ_JBFAXL010000011.1, on the reverse strand, counting down.
GGTGGGTTCCCGAGCGGCTGCGGCAGGACGGGCAGCGCGGCGAGCGGCGGGACGGGCAGAGCGCCGTCCCGGACCTCGGCGACGCGCACCGCGCCCTCCCGGTCGGCGCCTGGGACTGGAACATCCACACCGGCGAACTGCTGTGGGACGACGAGATGCCGCGGGTGCTCGGCATCGCCCCTGACGACTTCGACGGGCGGATCGAGAGCTGGCGGGCGCTGATCCACCCCGACGACCTGCCCGTGGTGCTCGCGCAGGCCGAGGAGTCGCTGCAGAGCCACGCCGAGTACCTGGTACGGCACCGGATACGCCGGCCCGACGGCACCGTGGCCTGGGTGGCGGTCCGCGGACTGATCGTGGTCGGCGCGGACGGTGCGCCCGCCCGCATGATCGGGCGGCTGTGGGCGACCACCGAGACGCTGGCGGCCCTGGACTCCGCGGGCCGGGCGCTGCGGCACATGAGCGACGGCTTCCTCGCCGTCGACGTCGACTGGCGGGTCCTCTACGTCAACGACCAGGCGAAACGTCTGCTGCACTCCGCGCCCGACCTCGTCGGCCGCACGCTCTGGGACATCCCCGCGGTCCGCGTACCGGGGTTCGAGACGCAGTGCCGCGCCGCGGTCACGGAGCGCGCACCGACCGGGCTCGACGTACGGCTGCCGACCGACGGGCGCTGGTACCACCTGCGGTTCATCCCCGTCCCCGACGGTCTGACGGTCTATCTGACCGACATCACCGAGCGGCGGCAGGCCGAGGCCGAGCGGGTCGCCGTGGACCGTGCGGCGGCCGAACGCTCCGCGCGCATCGGCGAGTTGACCGCCGCGCTGGCCGAGGCGCTCACCGCAGAGGACGTGGTCGCCGCCGCCGCGCAGCGGGTGCTGCCGCTCTTCGGCGCCGCGGGCCTGATCGTGCACGCCCGGGTCGGCGACCGGGTGCGTGCCGTCGGCGCCGTCGGCTACCCGCAGTCCTTCCTCGACCGGCTCGCGGACGGGTTCCCCGCCGACATCACCGCCGAGGCCACCGTGGACCCCACCGGCGGCACCAGCGAACGGCCGCCGGGCGCCAGCGTGCCGACCTTCATCGCCTCACCGGAGGAGATGGCGGCCGCCTACCCGGACGTCGCCGAGATCGCGGCGCTCAGCGGCAAGCGCGCCTGGGCGTTCCTGCCGCTCATCGTGGGCGGTTACCAGGTCGGCGGCTGCATCGTCTCCTTCGACCACCCCCGCCGCCTCACCGGGGAGGAGCGGACCCTGCTGATCGCGCTGAGCGGGCTGGTGGCCCAGGCGCTGGAGCGCGCCCGGCAGTACGACGCGGAGCACGGCCGCGCGCAGGCGCTCCAACGCGGCCTGCTGCCCCGGGTGCTGCCCGCGCTGCCCGCCATCACCGCGGCCGCCCGCTATCTGCCCGCCAGCGGCGGCAAGTTGGGCGGCGACTGGTACGACGTCATCCCGCTGTCCGCCGACCGCGTCGCCCTGGTCATCGGCGACGTGATGGGCCACGGACTGCCGGAGGCCGCCACCATGGGCAGGCTGCGTACCGCCGTCCGCACCCTGGCCGGTCTCGAGCTGCCCCCCGACGAGCTGTTCACCCACCTCAACGACCTGGTCAGCGACCTCGGCGACGACTTCTACGCCACCTGCCTGTACGCCCTGTACGACCCCGTCACCGGCATCTGCACCCTCGCCAACGCCGGGCAGCCGCCGCCCGCGGTCATCCGCCCCGACGGCAGCGTGTCCTTCGCCGACTTCGCCGCGGACCCGCCGCTCGGCGCGGCCACCCCGCCGTTCGAGACCACCGAACTACGGCTCCCCGAGGGCAGTCTGCTCGTGCTGTACACCGACGGCTTCGTGGAGTCGCCCCGGCGTGACATCGACAGCGGCATCGCCCAACTGGCCAAGGCCATCACGGCGAGCCTGGCGGTCGCGCCCGCTCACCGCGGCCGTCACGCGGAGCCGCACGGCGACAGCGAGGCCGCCCGGCTCGACCTGCTCTGCGAGTCGCTGGCCGCCACGCTCCTCCCGGCGCAGGAGCAGACCAGCGACGACGCGGCCGTCCTCATGGCCCGCACCCACCTCCTGCGGGACGACGACGTGGCGGCCTGGACCCTGCCCGAGGACCCGGTCGCCGCGGGCCAGGCCCGCGACCACGTCCGGCGCCAACTCGCCCACTGGCGGCTCGACGACCTCGTCCCCACCACGGAGATGCTCGCCAGCGAACTCGTCGGCAACGTGGTGCGGCACGCGAAGGGCCCCATCGGCCTGCGCCTCCTGCGCAGCCGCACCCTCGTCTGCGAGGTCTCCGACGGCAGCCTCACCACGCCCCGCCTGCGCCGCGCCGACGACACCGACGAGGGCGGTCGCGGCCTTCAGCTGGTCGCCGCCCTCAGCCAGCGCTGGGGCACCCGCTACACCCCCGACGGCAAGTGCATCTGGACGGAACAGCCCCTGTCCGGAGCGGGCGACTGAGCCCGCCGCGGCCGGCTCATCCCGCGTCCGCCGCCAGCACCGCGCCGATCACATGCCGGGCGTTCCCGGCCATCGAGGCGTTCGTCGTGCGGTAGTACGGCAGGGCGATGAGGGCCTGCGAGAGGGTGCGGGCGCGGCCGCGGGTCCAGGTCGCGTCGTCGACGGCGAGCGCTTCGCGGAAGACCTCGCGGGCGGTGGGCGGGAGGAGATTCCAGGCGGGGAACAGGTCGCAGGCCGGGTCGCCCACGCCCATGCAGCCGAAGTCGATCACCGAGGTCAGCCGGCCGCCGTCCACCAGCAGATTGCCCGGCATCAGGTCGGCGTGCAGCCACACCGACGGGCCGTCCCACGCGGGGGCCCGCAGTGCGTCCTCCCAGACGGCGGTCACGGCGTCGCAGTCCACGGCCTCCTCCGGAATGCCGCGCAACTCCTCGATCGCGGCGCGGGTCTCGGTGTCGAGGGTGGTGAGCGGGCCGCCGCGGTGGGCCGGCGGCGGTGAGCCGGCCTCGGAACGGACGTCGGGAAGGGTGACGTTCCGCATGGCCGTGACGAAGACGGCCAGATCCGCGGCCAGCAGTTCCGGCTCGTCCAGCGCGCCCGCCTCGGGGTTCCTGCCGTCCCGCCAGCGGTACACCGACCACGGCCACGGATACCCCTCGGCGGGCTCCCCGGCGCCCAGCACCTCGGGGACGGCGGTGGGCAGCAGGGGCGCCAGCCGGGGCAGCCACTCCCGCTCCAGCGTCACGTCCCCGGCCCCGCCGCTGCCCAGCGGAAGGCGTACGACCATGTCGTCGCCCAGCCGGAACATCGCGTTGACCGTGCCGCCGGACGCAATCCGCTCCACCGGCAGCCCCGCCCACGACGGAAACCGCGCGGAGACCAGCCGCCGTACGAGGGCGTCGTCGAGGAGATGGTGGTCCGGAGGCGTCTGGCCAGTGCTCATGAGGTGCTATCCGACCGCCCGGCGGGGACGGCGTCAACCGCGTTTCCGGTGGCCCACGGAGCCGCGGCGACGCACGACGGCACGAAAACGCGACCGCGGAAACAACAAAGGCAAGGAGATTTCGCTCTCCTTGCCACTACTAACTTATAGCGCACTGGGGGGCTTGCGGCAAGGCCCCTGGTGCGCCGCACAATCATCGGCCGAAGGCGGAGAAACTCGTACGTGGGGAATTCATGATTGACGTGATCATCGCTGGTAGCGGGCCGACCGGTCTGATGCTGGCCTGCGAATTGCGGCTGCACGGAGTGCGTGTGGTGGTGCTGGAGAAGGAGACGGAACCGACCAAGGTCGTCAGGTCGCTCGGCATGCACGCACGCAGTATCGAGGTGATGGACCAGCGCGGTCTGCTGGACCGCTTTCTCGCACTCGGCACGCGGTACCCGATCTCCGGATTCTTCGCGGCCATTCCGAAGCCGCCGCCGCAGCGCCTCGACAGCGCGCACGCGTACGTCCTCGGCATCCACCAGCCCGTCACCGAGCGGCTGCTGACCGAGCACGCCCTCGCGGTCGGCGTCGAGATCCGGCGCGGCAGCGAAGTGACCGGGCTGAGCCAGGACGCGGACGGGGTGAGCGTCGAGGTGGCCGGCGGCGGCGAACCACTGCGCGCGCGGTATCTCGTCGGCTGCGACGGCGGCCGCAGCACCGTACGCAAGCTCCTCGGTGTCGGCTTCCCCGGTGAGCCCGCCAGGGTCGAGACGCTGATCGGCGAGATGGAGCTGACCGCCTCGCAGGAGACGCTGACCGCCGTGATGACGGAAGTCCGCAAGACGCAGCTGGTGTTCGGCGCCATGCCGGTCGGCGACGGGCTGTACCGGGTGGTCGTGCCCGCGGCCGGGGTGTCGGAGGACCGCGCGGTCCCACCGACGATCGAGGAGTTCCGGCAGCGGCTGCTGGCCACGGCGGGCACCGACTTCGGGGCGCACTCGCCGCGCTGGCTGTCCCGCTTCGGCGACGCCACCCGGCTGGCCGACCGCTACCGCGTCGGCCGGGTGCTGCTCGCGGGTGACGCCGCGCACGTCCACCCGCCGGCCGGCGGCCAGGGCCTCAACCTCGGTGTCCAGGACGCGTTCAACCTCGGCTGGAAGCTGGCCGCCGAGATCGAGGGCTGGGCGCCGCAAGGGCTGTTGGACAGCTACGAGACCGAGCGGCGCCCGGTGGCCGCCGACGTCCTGGACAACACCCGCGCGCAGATGGTGCTGATGTCCCCGGAACCCGGTGCCCGGGCAGTACGCAAGCTGGTCGGGGAGCTGATGGACTTCGAGGAGGTGCACCGCCATCTCATCGAGAAGATCATCGCGATCGGGATCCGCTACGACGTCGGCGAGGGGCACCCGCTGCTCGGCAAGCGGTTGCGGGACGTGAAGCTGAAGCAGGGCAGGCTCTACGAGTTGACGCGCGACGGCCGCGGACTGCTCCTCGACCAGACCGGCCGCCTGTCGGTGGAGGGCTGGGCGGACCGGGTCGACCATGTCGCCGACGTCAGCGAGGAACTGGACGTGCCCGCCGTGCTGTTGCGGCCCGACGGCCACGTGGTGTGGGCCGGGGACGACCAGGAGGAGCTGCGCGGCCCGCTGGCCAGGTGGTTCGGCGCCGCCACGGAGGGAGAGGCCGACCGCGGGGGCGGGCCGGACCAGTAGCGGTGCTGCAGCACGAGGGTGAGCGTGGGACGCGCCGCCCTCGTGTCCCCCGGAGCGGCCGTACCGGTCGGAGCGGTCCACGCCAGGAAGAGCGTCATGTTCTTCCGGGCGTACGAGCGCGCGGTGACGGGTGTCCAGCCGTGCGCCTGAAGGGTGCGGTCCAGTGCGGCCGTGGCCGCGGTGGCGCCCGGGTCGACCGTCGAGTACAGCATCCGCCGGGTGGTCCGTGAGCAGAGCACGACCGTCGTGGTCTCGCACCGGTCGCGCACGTCGTCCAGCGCCGCGCGGGCCCACCGCGGCGCGGGCGCGGCCAGGTCCAGCGCGGCGTCGTCCTGCCGGACGGCGGCGGCGTCCGCCGCGCGGACCTGGGGCGCCGACGACCCGTGCGCGAGGCCGGCCGAGGACTTCTGCGGGGAAGCGAACATCAGCGAATGCGGCAGGACGAACACCACCAGGGCGAAGAACGCGACGACCACCGTCGTCAGCACCGCGACCAGACACCCGCCGCAGGACACCCGCGGCGGCTCCAGCACCCCGGACAGCCCCTCGGCAGGCTCCTCCGGCCACCCCCGTACCTGCTTCCCCCCATGCACCATGGACCGGAGTCTGCCCGGTGAGCGCCCGCCGGACGGGCGGGGTGATCACCCGTATGCCGGACCGAGACGACATCGGAAGCAAGGAGCCGGACGGAGGGGGAGGTTTTTTCAGGAATTCCGCCGGAATATCGAACCTTCCGGGGTGCCGCCGCATCCTTGAGATATGACCTCGATCCTTGCGGCACGGCAGACGGCACCCCAGGCGGCGCCGCCCGGTGACGCCGATCTGGTCCTCGCCGCACGGCGGGGCGACACGGCGGCGCTCGGGCTGCTGCTGGAGAACCACCGCGCCCGCCTCTACGGGCAGGCGCTGGCCTTCCTGCGCGATCCGCAGGACGCGGCCGACGCCGTGCAGGACGCCTTCCTGGTGGCTCTGGCCCATCTGTCGGAGCTGCGCGACCCGGCCGCCTTCGGGGGGTGGCTGACCCGCGTCCAGCGCAATGTCTGCCTGATGCGGTGCCGCGCGGCCCGCGAGACGCCGGTCGACGACGTCTCCGCCGAGCTCGACCGGTCCCGCCCGGTGTCCTCCGCCGAGGAGTGCGTGGAGCGGCTCGCCCTGCGCGACTGGGTGTGGCGGGCACTCGGCGAACTCGCCGAGCCGCTGCGCGTGACCGTCATGCTGCGCCACTTCGGCAGGCAGCACTCGTACCAGGAGATCGCCGCGATCACCGGCGTGCCCCTGGGGACGGTACGCAGCAGGCTGCACCAGGCCAGGACCGTACTGGCGACCCGGCTGCTGGACGAGACGGCGGCGCGGACCGACAGCGCCGCGCGCGAGGCGGCGGGCCTGTGGGCGGCGCGGTACGAAGAGGCGTTCGCGGCGTTCAACGGGCGCGGTGACGCCGGACCGCTCGCCGAGGTCTACGCGCCCGACGTCACCGCCCGGATGGGCGACGGGCCGGAACTCCACGGGCGGGACGCGCTGCGGACGCACCTGCTGGAGGCCGACCTGGCGGACGGCGTGCGCTACCGGCTGACGCATGTCGTCGCCAGCGGCGGACTCGCCGTCGTCGACGCCCGGTTCGTCAGCCCGCCGTCCGACCCCTTCCACTGCCCGCCCGCCTTCACCCAGGTGCTCTCCCACCGCGGGTTCCTGGCGCACCGGGTGACCGCCTACCCCACCGCCCGGCCCGAGCGGCCGGCGGACCCCGAGCGCGGCTGACACCCCGGCAGCCCCGCCCGTATCCCCGCACCACAGCACGACAGACGAGTGAGGTGTGCCATGAATGCCATCGATGCCATCACTGCCATGGACGAGACGGCGGCGCAGGAGCTGGCGGAGAAGTTCATCAGCTTCCTGGAGACCGGCGAAGCGCCCGACGGGCTGTTCCACCCCGAGGTCTTCGTCGACTTCACCCCGCCGCAGTGGCGGCTCCAGGCCGCGGGCGCCGAGCAGGCCGTCCAGGCGCGCCTGGCGTCGCACCCGGGCAAGGGGACCGTGCCGCGGTGGCGCTGCGACGCCACCCGGCGCGGCTTCGTCCTCGAGGTCGAGGAGCGCTGGACCGACGCGCAGGACGACTGGTACTGCCGCGAGCTGTTCCGCGCCGACGTCACCGACGGCGGCATCAGCGACCTCGCCGTCTACTGCACGGGCGACTGGGACTCCGCCCTCCAGCGGCGCCATGCCCGTGAGGTCGCCCTCCTGCGGCCCTGAGCCGCGGGCCCGAGCCCCGTCCCGGCCGGAATGCGGGGGCGCGTGCCGGGTGAGAGCCTGGCCGTACGCATCCTCGCTGGAGGTAACGCATGGCCACCCGACCGGTCCCCGAGGGCTACCCCCGACTCAGCCCGTATCTGTACGTCGGCGGCGCCGCCGCGGCGATCGACTTCTACGTCGCCGTCTTCGGCGCCACCGAACGGATGCGGTTCGAGGCGCCGGGCGGGAAGCTCGGGCACGCGGAGCTGGAGCTGGGCGACTCGGTGATGATGCTCGCCGACGAGTTCCCCGAGATGGGCATCCTGGGGCCGAAGTCTGTCGGCGGCACCCCGATGTCGATCATGATCTACGTCGACGACGTCGACGCGGCCGTCGAGCAGGCCGTCTCCCTGGGCGCCACGGTGATCCAGCCGGTGGAGAACAAGTTCTACGGTGACCGGTCGGGCCAGATCGAGGACCCGTTCGGCCACCGCTGGGACGTCTCCACCCATGTCGAGGACGTACCGCCGGACGAGCTGGCCCGGCGCGCCGCGGAGGCGATGTCGGGCGGCTGAGCCGCCGGACTACCTCCCGGCGGACCCGGCCTCCTGCGGCAGCAGCGCGAGCAACTGGGCGGTGTGGCCGGGCAGTTCCGCGTCCGCCAGGCCCGCGACGAGATCCCTCAGCGGCACCGGCCGGTCGACCAGCACCGCGTCGTGGGACAGCAGCAGGGTGGGCACCGGCGTGTCGCCCTCGGCCTCGCCCAGCACGCCCCCGGTGAGGGCGCACAGCGCGTCGCCCTGGGCGCGGATCCGCTCGCGCAGCCCCGCCGCGCCCCCGGCGCGTTCGATGACGCGCCCGAGCGTCCAGGCGTCGGCCGCGACGCGGTTGTCGTAGGTCGTGTTCACGCCCGAGGAGACGGCGCTGACGGCGTTGATGGTGACGGCGTTGACGATCACCACATGCGCCAGGATCTGCTCGGCGTCCCACTCACCGGCGGGCGGCACCCGGGGGGAGATGCCGGGGGCGGTGATGGTGGCGGCGGCGTCCAGGAGCGCGCGGTAGGCGTCCCGGAGGGTGCTGGTGTCCACGGTGTCCTCTGCTTTCGGGATGCTGTCGGGAGGAGGGTCCTGGCCGGCCGCCGGCTCAGGAGTGCGCGTTCGTCATCTCCCACGGCGCCTGCGGGAGCACGTCACCCGTCTCCAGCAGCGACTTGAGGTTGGCCAGCACGGCGGGCCAGCCGGCGGAGATGCCGCGCAGCATGTCCAGGTTGGGGAGGTTCTCGTGGGTGACGGTGAGCCGCACGATGTCCTGGTGGGGCTCGACGAGGAAGGTGACCACCGACGGCTCGCGCGGCGACTCGGCGCCGGGCTGGTCCTCGAAGGTGATGACCAGCCGGGTCGGCGGCTCGGCCTCCAGAACGGTGCCGACGACGTCGACGGCTCCTGAGCCGTCGGCCCGCCGGTGCTCCCAGGCCGAACCGGGCTGCCAGTCCGAGATGTTGGCGTGGCCCCAGAAGCGCGAGGTCAGGTCCGCGTCGGTCAGCGCCCGCCACACCTGGTCCGCGGAGGCGCGGATATAGGTGACGTAGACATAGCCCGGTACGGAATCGGTCGCCGGTGCGGCCGCGGGTGTGGATGCGTCGGTCATGGCGTACTCCTCTGCCTTGTTCCTGATGGCGCTGATCACCTGGAGGCGCGGCTTGTCGAACTCCGAGATCCAGCGCTCCTCGATCTCGTGGATCGGCCCCGGGTTCAGGTAGTGCAGCCGCTCCCGCCCGCGCCGCACGACCGTGACGAGATTGGCCCGTACGAGGATGTCGAGATGCTGCGTCGCCGACTGGCGTGCCATGTCCAGACGCTCGCACAGCTCCCGCAGTGTCTGCCCGTTGTGCTCGCGCAGACGGTCCAGCAGTTGCCGGCGGGTGGGGTCGGCCAGTGCCTTGAAGACCGGGTCCATCGCTGACGCTTCGAGACTCACGACTCCATTATGCAGGTAATTACCTGCATAATGTCAAGCGATCACGGTGGCGACGGGGGAGTGGTCCGAAGCCCTGCCGCGAAAACGAGAACGCCCTCCCCCGGGCGCGACGGTTTTCGGTCCGCCCGCCGGTCTAGAGGGGGACAGACCCGAACCTCCCTGGGGAGCACCTGATGTCCGATACCTTCCAGACCGCCGTCCTCACCGGTGCGAGCCGCGGCTTCGGGCGGGCGATCGCCGCCGCGCTCGTGGCGGGCGGCACCCGCGTCGTCGGGATCGCCCGTGACGAGCGGGAGCTGCGCGCGGTACGCGACGAGCTGGGCGAGGGCTTCGTCCCCATCGCGGCCGACGCCACCGACGAGGCCCTCGCCCACGAGGTGATCCGCGACCACCGTCCCGGGCTGCTGGTGCTCAACGCCGGTGCCACACCGCACATGGCGCCGCTGCACGAGCAGACCTGGGAGACCTTCAGCCGCACCTGGCACGTCGACACCCGGCACGCCTTCGTCTGGACCCGCGCCGCGCTGCGCGAGCCGCTGGCGCCGGGCGGCGTCGTCCTCGCGATGTCCAGCGGGGCGGCGCTGAACGGCTCGCCGCTCAGCGGGGGTTACGCCACCGCCAAGTCGGGCGTCCGCGCCATCAGCGGGTACGCGGCCGACGAGGCGCGGCGCGCCGGGCTCGGCCTGCGCTTCGTCGCCCTGCTGCCGGGGCTCACCCCCACCGGCGTCGGCGCGGTCGGGGTCGCGGGCTACGCCGCACGCGAGGGCGTCGACCGGGACACCTTCGTCGCGGGCCTGCAGCCGGTGCTCACCCCCGAGCTGGTCGCCAAGGCCGTCATGGAGGTCGCCGGGGACCCCGACAGCGCCGCGGAGTACCGGATCGGCGCCGACGGGCCGAGCCCGATCGGCTGAACCGCGCGGAGGGTGGCACGCGTGCGAGCGCGCGTGCCGCCCCGGCGCGATCCTGGAGTGAGCCGCACCGTACCCACGGGAGAAGTGTGATGTCGTCAGACGCCGAGTTCGCCGCCGCGACCGAGCCCTACCGGCCGGAGCTGCTCGCGCACTGCTACCGGATCCTCGGCTCGGTCCACGACGCCGAGGACCTGGTCCAGGAGACCTATCTGCGCGCCTGGCGCGGCTTCGACCGCTTCGAGGGCCGCTCCTCGGTACGGCGCTGGCTCTACAAGATCGCCACCATGGCGTGCCTGACGGCGCTGGAGACGCGCGCGCGGCGCCCGCTCCCTTCCGGGCTGGGCGCGCCGTCGGACGACCACCGGGTGGCCGTCGCCCCCCGCGAGCCGTCGGTGGCGTGGCTGGAGCCAGCACCCGACGCCCTGCTCGGCCTGGGCGACCCGGCGGCGGTCGTCACCGGAAGGACCGGCGTCCGCCTCGCCTTCATCGCCGCGCTCCAACTGCTGTCCGCCCGCCAGCGGGCCGTGCTGACGCTCCGCGACGTGCTGGCCTTCCGTACCGCCGAGGTCGCCGAGATGCTGTCCACGTCGACCGCCGCCGTGGACAGCGCCCTGCGCCGCGCCCGCGCCCGGCTGGCCGAGGCGGGACCCGTCGAGGACGATCTCGCCGAGCCCGGCGAGGCGGCCAGGCAGCACCTCCTCGACGCCTATGTCGACGCCTTCACCCGGGCCGACCCCGACGCCCTGGTGGAACTGCTGCGTGCCGACGTCGAGCTGGAGATGCCGCCGATCCCCACCTGGTTCACCGGCCGGAGCGCCGTCGTCGGCTTCCTCGCCGCCCGGGTGCTGCGCCCGGACACCTGGCGGATGACCCCCACCCGCGCCAACGGCCAGCCCGCGGTCGTCGTCCACCACCGCGCCCCGGACGGCCGCCACGAGCCCTACGGCGTCCAGGTGCTGACCCTGCTGGGCCCCCGCGTCACCCGCATCACCTCCTTCAACGACCCCGCCCTGGTACCGCTGTTCGACACCTCGGGGCGGATCGCCGAGGGAGTCACCAGCGGCACGGCCGGAGGGAGTCGCCGGTCAGCCAGCCGTGGTCGGCGGTGAGGGAGCGGTCGTAGCAGCGGCCGGTGTCCGTGGTGCCGTGGTAGTGCTCGGAGCCGGTGCCGTCGGAGGAGACGACCGTGCCGTTGTCGCGGGCCAGTACGCCGTGGGCGCTCACGGTGTCGTCGGTCAGCGCGTACGGCAGCCAGGGGCCGTAACCGCCCGGGCGGGCGCTGTCGGTGAGGATCCGCTGCTGGCGCACCGTGCCGCGCAGGTCGTAGTTGTTGCCGTCGGTGAAGACGGGAATCGACATGTCGACGTCGATCGGGTACGACCAGGCGTGGCGGACGGCCGGTGAGGGGCCGTGGCCCCCGCCGCTCGTGGTGACCGTGGTGGCACCGGAGTCACGCTGGGCGACGGTCTGGTTCCGGCCGCCGTCGGAGACCGCGTCGTCGTTGGTGTACGCGGTGTGCTGCTCGACCCGGGTGGTGATCCGGCCCCGGGAGGTGTCGAGGTAGCCCTCGGTGTGCCAGTCGCGCGCGGCGGCCACGTGCACATCGGTGGCGCCGTCGGCGCCCGGCCGCTCGGTGGTGGACACCTGGGGCGTCGCGGTCAGCGTGTCGGACGTCAGCGCGCCGGAAGTGGTCGCCGCGTGGTGGTCGGTGTCCAGGAACAGCGTGCCGTCCACGATCCACTCGTCCGCGGCGCCGTACGGGGTGATCGTCACGGTGTGCGGCCTGCCGTCGACGAGCGCGCCCGCGAACGGCGTGAGGTCGATGTCGTACGGCAGGGTGAGGAACTGGTCGACCGCGGGGATCGGCCGCCACAGCGTGGGCACGATGCCGCCCGAGTAGACCACCGGGTACGGCTGGGCGAGCCCGGCGGGCTGGCCGTCCACGGCCACCTGCACCTCGCGGTAGGGACCGCCGCCGCACAGGAAGTCGGGCGAGGTCGCGGCCAGATCGCTGGGCACCGCGTCGAACCACTGCTCGTCGCAGCCGCCGCCGCGCGCGTACACCTCGAGCCGGGCGCCGGTCAGATTGCGCGGGAAGACCACGCTCTTCGACGCGGAGCCGCCGGGGGACAGGCTGTACCAGCCGGGCGAGGCGTCGCTCGACAGCGGCAGCACCTGATCGGCGACCCGCGGCGCCGGGTGGTGGCGGTCCGCGGTGTAGTAGGTCAGCGTCAGCGTCATGTGGTAGACGCCGGTGTAGGTGGTGTTGACGATGTTGCCGAGGTCGGCGACCAGCGGCTGCGTCCCGCGCAGCAGCGGCGTGAAGGCGGTGACGTCCTTGTCGACGTGCCAGGTGATCCCGTCGTCGTCCGGCTCCGGCGTGCTGGTGCGCAGCACCTCGGCGCCGCCGATCCACACCCCGGCCAGCCGGTCGTACTGCCGGCCCGCGACGCTGCCCGACCAGGTGAGCACCACCTTCGCCCACGGTCCCGGGCAGTCGGCGGGCGGTGTCACGGTGCCGGTGTACGGCTGGCCGTACGAATTGGCGAAATCGTGCCGCATGACGGTGACCGCGCAGTGCCGGGTGTCGGGGCGGCTGACCGGCGGCAGCGCGGTGACGGGGTCCTGGTAGCCGTTCTCGACGTAGGAGGCGGGCGCCGCCGCGGCGGCGGAGGCCGTGGCCACCGCGCCGCCCGCGATCGCGAGAGCCAGCGCGGCGGCGACCGCCAGCAGGGCGCGGACCGCGCGCCGCAGCGGCCGTCGCGGGGTCTGCCCGGGTCCGTCGGGAGCGGTTCTCGGGCCGGTCGGAGCGCGCATGCGGTCACCTTCTCGTGAGGGCGGACAGGAGCACCGTGGCGGACGCCGAAGATCGACGCGCCGTCGGATCGTACCGCCGGATCGGCATGTGCATGCCCAGAAAGGTGACCTTGTCGGCCATTCTCGACCGCGGGGAGAGGCGCCCCTCAGGTGTCGAGCGGGACGGAACGGACCAGCAGCAGCGCGATGTCGTCGGTGCGGTGCTCCACCTGCTCGACGGGGCCCATGAGCGCGTCGGCGACCCGGTCGAGCGGGCCGCCGCCGTGCCGGGCGAACGTGGCGGCGAGCGCGGACAGCGCGTGGTCGATGTCGACGCCCGGCGTCTCGATCAGGCCGTCGGTGTACAGGGCCAGGGTGGTGCCGACCGGCAGCGCGACATGGGTCAGCGGGTACTCGGCGGCGGGGTCGACGTTCAGCACCATCCCGGCGCGCGGCTCCAGCCGCCGTACCGCGCCGTCGGGGCCGCGCAGCAGCGGCACCGGGTGCCCGGCGTCGGCCAGCCACGCCTCGCGCCGCGGCAGGTCGACGCGCAGGCAGGCGCAGCTGGCGAGCAGGGTGGTGTCCAGGTCCGCCAGCAGGCGGTTGGTGCGGGCGAGCACCGTACTCGGATCGGCGTCGGCCGCCGCGAAGGCGCGGATCGCGGTACGGATCTGGCCCATCAGCGCGGCCGCCGCGACGCTGTGGCCCTGCACGTCGCCGATGACGACCTGCGCCCCGTCGGCGTCGACGCGGATCACGTCGTAGAAGTCGCCGCCGATGTCCATGCCCTCGGTGGCGGGCAGATAGCGGGCGGCGGTCTCCAGCCCGGGGATCACCGGCAGGGCGTGCGGCAGCAGGCTCTCCTGGAGGCCCCGCGCCAGGCCCAGCTTGGCGTCGTAGAGCCGGGCGCGGTCCAGGGCCTGCGCCACCAGTCCGCTGAGGGAGGTGAGGACGGCGCGCTCCTCCACGCTGAAGTGGTGCGGCTCGGCGAAGGCCAGCACGCAGGTGCCGAGCAGCTTGCCCGAGGCGACCAGCGGCAGATACGCCCAGGCGGCCATCGAGTCCTGGGTCTCGTGGCGCTCGGGGTAGAGGCGCTCCAGTTCGGCGCGGCTCTCGAAGAAGGTGGGCACGGGGTTGGTCGACGCCTGGACGCCCGGTGTGGGTTCGGTCAGCGGGGTCCGGTCGAACCGGTCGATCAGTCCGGGCGGATAGCCGCGGTGGCCGACCGTACGCAGCCGGCCGCCCTCGCGCATCAGCACCGCCACCGCCTGGCCGCCGAACGCGGGCACCATCTGGTCGGCGAGCATGCTCACCACGTCCTGCACGCCGACCGCCTCGGTCAGCGCGCTGGCCAGATGGAGTATGTGGTAGAGCGCCCCGGGCCGGGTGTGCACCTCCGGGGCGGACGGCGGTTCACCGGCGGACTGTCCCGGGCGGGCGCCCTCGGCGGGGGTGACGCGCACGGTCAGCCCCGAGGCGTCGGGGTAGAGCTGGAAGAACAGCCACCGGTCCGGCGGCCGCAGGGCGACGAACGACGTCGGCTGCCCGCTGATCACCGCCGTCCGGTAGTGGTACTCGTACACGGGATCGCGCAGCCACGGCAGTACCGCCCACGGCTTCTGGCCAAGCAACCGCTCGGCCGGCTCCCCGAGCAGCGCGGACGCGCCCGGTGTCACGACGGCCAGCCGCCCGTTGAGGTCGATGCCGCAGATACCCTCCGGCAGCCGCGTCACGAGCGCGGCGAGCGGGTCGACGGCGCCCTCCGCCGCGGTGACGGACGCGGGGCGGCGGCCGGGCCGGACGGGGTGGCCCGCGGCCGCCGCCCGGTCCAGCGCCCGCGCCAGCTCCTTGGCGAGGGCGGTCAGCTCATGGCGCTCGTCCGGGGACAGCTCGGTGGGGTGCGAGGCGGGCCAGAGCAGGAAGACGGCGCCGTACGTGATCTCCCGCGCCACCAGGGGAGCGGCCGCCAGGCAGAACGCGTGCGGCATGGTGACCGCGACCCGCGGATGCGTGCGCATCATCTCGTCGGCGCCGCCCACCCACACCAGGCGACCGTCGCGCACCGCCTCGGCCACCGGGATCGGCGCGGCCATCCCCACGCGCCGCCACGGGCTGGTGAACTGCCGGGCGGCGCCGAGGGTCATCACCAGGTCCAGCGACTGCTGATCCTCGGAGAGCACGTAGAAGCCGCCCATGTGCGCGTCGAGCCGGTTCGGCACGGTCCGCAGGATCGCCGCCACGTCAGCGCCGCCCGCACCCTCCGGCTCGGCTCCCGCAGGTCCGAGCGTGGGGGTTGCGGGCCCTGACGTGCCCACCGTCACCACCTCTTCCGAGCCTGCCGGGAGCAGTCGCAATTCACAGGCTAGTCCAGATTCGGTGTCATGCCTCCGCCCACCGCCCACCGCCCCGGTAACTGTCCGGGGGGTTGACGGCGTCTCTGGTCCAGGCCATTGTGAGGGAGTCACAGGTCCGATGTTTCCATCGGAGTGGGAGCGGGCTGCGCCCAGGCCAGGCACAGCTCACCATGTGGAGCCACCACCACCCTCGGTGTGATCCGATCGCTCCTCGTATGTCATCCGATGACGTCTCCGTCATCGAGGAACCCGTCGCCGTACGGGATGTCCCGGCGCGCCGCACAGCGCCCGCGCCGGTGTTCCGCCGCGGCCGTGCACTCAAGCCCGATTCGGAAGGAACCCCCCACATGCCGGAACACGCTGTTCCCCGCCCCGTCAGCCGCCGGGCGTTACTCGGCTCGGCCGCGGTGGCGGCCGTCGGAGTGCCGCTGGCCTGGAGCCGGTTGGCGTACGGCGCCGCCGCGACCCCGGCCGCCGCGACCCCGCACGCCTCGTCACCGCTGTGGCACCCGAACCCCGTCTCCGACGGCCTCAAGGCGTTCGAGGGCATCGAGGCCGACCGCGTCGGCAAGCACCCCGACAGGAAGTACGTCGTGGTCGAGGGCGGCGACCACTACCGCTTCAACATCTGGCGCGACGACCGGGACACCACCGGGGGCGGCGACCGCCAGCGCACCGAGTCCAAGGGCATGGTCCAGGGCGGCCACATCCAGAAGATGACCAACGGCCAGACCTGGACGCTCAGTTACGAGATGTTCATGCCGTCCACGCTGCACGGCACGAGCAAGTTCACGCACATCTTCCAGACCAAGACGCCGATCGACAACGGCGGACCGTACGTCACCCTGGACCTCGGCCGCAGCGGAAGCAAAGAGCTGCTGCGCGCCCGTGCCTACGCCAACTCCGGCTCGCCGGACATCGCTTCGACCGATCTGGCGCCGCTGCGCGACAAGTGGATCACCGTGCAGTGGACGTTCACCATCGGCGCGTCCGGCAAGGCGGCCTTCGTGTGCCGCAACGGCACCGGCTCCGGCGCGCCGGTCGCCGTCCAGGGCAGCAGGACCGGTGTCAGGATCCCGGACCAGAACGACTACGTCCGCCCCAAGTGGGGCATCTACCGGTCGGTCCAGAGCGCCTCGTCCGACATCCTCGACACCTACCTGCTCTTCCGCAACTACCAGGCGGCGAGGGTGACCTGACGGTGTGTGGACCCGCCCGCGGTGCGGCGGCGGCCCGTCACTTCCCGCGCACCGCCCGGCGCAGCGGTGAGCGGTGGACCGCGGGCTTCGCGGCCCTGAGCACGGACTCGCGCAGGGCCGCGGTGTCCACGCCGAGCGCGGTGAGCACCTGGGTGGCGCGACCCTCGCCCTCGGCGAGGAGGCCGAGCAGCATGTGCTCGGTGTCGATCTCCTCGTGCCCGAGCGCGGCCGCCTCCCGCAGCGTCAGCTCCAGCGCCTTCTTGGCGTGCGGGGTGTAGGGCGGCCGCGGGAACTGGAAGGCGCCGGGCCCGAAGGTGTCGTCGGCCCGGCGCTGGATCTCCGCGACGTCGATACCGAGCGAGGCGAGCGCGTCCTTGGCGTCCTGGCCCCCGTCCGCGACCACCCCGGCCTCCTCCAGCAGCCGTACCGTCCTGTCGCGCGCCTGCGCCAGCTCCACGCCGTGCGCCCGCAGGACCTCGCTCGCGGTGCCCGCCGTCTGGGCCAGGCCGAGCAGCAGGTGCTCGGTGCCGATGAAGTCATGGCCCAGATGGAGGGCCGTGTCCTGGGACGCCACCACGGCCCGCTTGGCCAGCGCGGTGAACCGGTCGAACATGTCAGTCCTCCTTACCGGCGGCCTTGCGCCGGGTCGCGTGCTTCTCGTGCACCGACTGCCTGCTGACGTGCAGCGCCGCCGCGATGTTCTGCCATGTCCAGCCCTGGTCGCGGGCGTTGTCCACGTGCAGCCGTTCCAGCTCCTCCAGCAGCCGCCGCAGCGCGACGACCGCGCGCAGCCCGACCGCCGGATCCTTGTTCGTCACCTGTCCCGCCAGCTTGGTGGCGGACGACTCCTCAGTGCTCATGGTGTCAGGATTACCTGACACGGGCTGCGTGTCAAGGAAACCTGACAGACGCGTGCCTGTCGAGGAAGAAGGGCGAGGCGGCGGGCTAGTCGGCGCTCTTGTACAGGGCCCGTGCCCGTGGGGCGCCGCGCGTCAGCAGGGGCTCGCGGGCGGGGCTGGTCCTCTTGACGGCGTGGCAGGAGACGAGGACCGCGAGGCCGGTCAGTATCACCGCGTCCTTGAAGGCGCGGCGGTCGCCCGGCTCCGTGTACGGCCACTGCAGGGCGGTGTTCTGCGGGAGCAGGACGATCCAGAACCAGGGGGAGCGCGGCACCGAGCCGCGCAGCGGGAGCGAGGCGAGCAGGACGGGGAGGACCGTCAGCGCGTAGTGCAGGAAGGCGGGCCGGGAGACCAGGAAGGCGGCGAGCATCAGTCCGCTCGCGGTCTCGACCAGGCGCAGCCGCAGGTCACCGCCGCGGCGCCAGCGGTACCAGGCGGCCCAGACCCCGAGCGCGGCGAGCGCGAAGGCGACGGCGGTGGCCGCGGCCTGCGGCGTCCCCCACCGCGGCAGGATCGCCACGAGCGAGGCGTCGTACGGCTTGGCGTACGAGTCCTGGCCCCGCAGCAGGAAGGGGAGGGTCCGCGTGAAGAAGAGCCTCGGCCGCGGCATGGCGAGCGCGGCCAGTACGGACGCCGCCAGCGGGACCGCGACCATGACGCCTAGGGCCCGCCACTTCCGGGCGAAGACGAACAGCAGCGCGAGCGGCACCAGCATCGGCTTGAACGCGATGGCCGCCCCCACGACCGCCGCCGCCGTCACCCAGCGGCCGCGCGCCGCCAGGGCCAGCGCCACGGGCAGCGCGGCGACCGAGACGGCGGTCCAGTTGCCGAGGGCCACGTCGCTGTGGAACGGGGCGAAGTACGCCAGCCCGCAGAC
This sequence comes from Streptomyces sp. NPDC051976, assembly GCF_040680795.1. Lineage (NCBI taxonomy): Bacteria > Bacillati > Actinomycetota > Actinomycetes > Kitasatosporales > Streptomycetaceae > Streptomyces > Streptomyces sp. NPDC051976. Next base: position 94,968 of record NZ_JBFAXL010000011.1, on the reverse strand, counting down.
GACCCCGACGCCCAGCCGGCTGCGCAGCCCGAGGCCGAAGATCCGCAGCGCTGCCCACCAGCCGAGCAGGATCAGCGCGGCCGTCACGGCCGGGACCAGCACCCGCAGCACGGAGTCGCCCAGCAGCGCCTCGGGCACGGCCAGCGGCACGCTGCTCGGCAGATACAGGAACCGCTTGTCGGCGTACGGAGAGCCGCCGTGGAGGAGTACCCGGGCCGCCCGGACCACGACGCGGTTGTCGACCTCGTCGGCGCCCTGCCGCACGATCTCCACGACGGACACCACGAGGAGCAGCACAGCCGCGGCCTGCGCCGGAAGAGAGGCCCGGGCGCGCAGCCAGGGGCCCAGCGGGTCAGGGGCGGTGCTCATGCGGGGGAAAAGTGACCGGGCGTCATGAATTCTCCTCGCAAGGACACTTATTTCCTGATCTTCGTACTGCTCTTATAGCAGTCACCCGCGGCGAAGCGCGGCTCACACACCACGGCCGCGCGTTTCGCGCGCCACTCGCACCCGTTCAGGCGTGAGCCGCTAGCGTGCCGGGATGTCCTCCGCGAAACTGCGTCGCGCCGTGCGCGCGCTCGTGCTCGACGAGGCGGACCGGGTGCTGTTGTGCGGGCTGGCGGTCCCGGAGCCCCGGGGCACGGTCGTCTGGGCGGCCCCGGGCGGCGGTGTCGAGCCGGGCGAGACACCGCTCGACGCCTTGCGCAGGGAGCTTCGCGAGGAGGTGGGCCTCGTCCTGCCGCCGTCCGCCGACCCGCCGCACGTGTGGCACCAGGAAGTCCTGGCACCGGGCCACGCGGCCGGCTACGACGGCATCAGCAACGACTACTTCCTCGTACCCACCACCTCGTTCGCCCCTCGCGGCGAACTCTCCGGGGCCGCGCTCGCGGCCGAGAACATCATCGGATCGCGCTGGTGGTCCCTGCCGGAGATCGCCGCCTACGACGGCGCGGACCTCTTCTCACCCCGCGACCTGGCCACACCCCTGGCGGCACTGCTCACCGCGGGACCACCGGACGAGCCGCTGGCGCTCTCCTGGTGAAAGGCCGCGGCCCGGCGCCCGCTGACGTCGGCGAGGTCAGCGGGCCTTGCCGCGCCCGTCAGCAGCCGTCGCTCCCCGCCTGCGGCACGGTGTCGGGGTGGACGCCGAAGGTCGCGCGCAGGAGGAGCCGGTAGACGTCCAGGTGGAAGGCGGGGGAGTAGGAGGTGTACTCGTAGCAGCCGCCCTGGTGGAGGCCGCCGATCAGGCCCTGGACGAAGGTCTCGTGGGTGCCGGGGACGGTCGACAGCCAGGGGCTGCCGCTGCTGCCGCCCACGTAGCCGTGGCAGTTGAACGACGGGTAGCCGTCGGTGTCGTAGACGGTGGTGGTGCAGCGGATGGGCTGGTCGCCGATGCCCGAGTTGTACGCCACGTCGGTGATCGGCTCGCCGGAGCGCGGCGCCAGGGCGAGTATGTTCGCGCCCGTCACGTCCTCGATGCCCTCGTCGCGGCCGTCGATCACCTGGTGGGCGACCTGCAGGATCGCGTAGTCGTGCTGCGGGTCCTGCCCGTCGCTCCACCGGGAGTCGACATAGGCGTGCGTCACCGTCCACACGCCGTACGGGGTCCGGCCGCCGTCGTAGCCGGGGGCGAACTTCCACCCCGCCGCCGTCCCCGACACGCAGTGCGCCGCGGCGAGCAGCAGATCGTGCCGCGGACTCGCCACCACGCTGGCCGTACACGAATGGCGCTGGTCGAGGCCGCCGCGGAACAGCGGCCCCACCGTCGAGATCCCGTCGAACGACGTCGCGGTGGGCGTCCCCGGCGGCGCGGGCGGATCGGCCGCCGCGGGACCGGCGGACAGCACCCCCGCCGCCACGAGCACCATCGTGAACAGCACGACCATCCTGGCGGCGGACATCCTGGCGGCGGAGAACCTCGTCATCACGTCGAACCCCTCGGAACTCGCGTTGCGTCGGCGGGCGTTGATCAGCCGTTCCTACCCGCCCTGCGCACGCCGACGCATGGACGGCCGGTCGTTCGTACGCCGCCGCACGGGCCCTGTCGCGGGACATCGTAAAGATCACGTCATCATTACCGGTGGGTTCGCGGGCGGGCGCGCCCGCCGTCCTACTGTGGGCCGAACATGGGGGAAGGATTCACAGTGATCACAGAACTGGAAGAGGCGGAACCACCCGAGGGCCCCGGGGAACCGGGTGACTTACCGCGGGCGGACGTGGTGAGTACGGCGCCCACCAGGGCATCCCTCGGGAGCGTGTTCCGGGCCCCCCGGGGGCGGCCGTGGGGATGGGTGCTCGGGGCGGTCGTCGCGACCTCGGCGGCATGGGCGCTGACCCTGCAGGCGACCGGCTACGGTGACGCCGCCACACCCGACCTGCACCACTACCGGCTCACCGACAGCCCCTGCACGGGCGACAACCTCAAGCCGCTCACCGACGCCCTCGGCGTGGACCGCACCGCGGCGAATCCGGCCGAGATGCGGACGGGCACCACGCTCGACCAGGCCCAGTGCCTGCTGACCGCGGAAGGCACCGTCGGGGAGCACTGGCAGTCCATGTACACCGTGCTCGTCACCGTGGAACTGCACAAGAAGACCGACCCACGGCCGGAGTTCGAGGACCGCAACCGCCCGCACGGGCCCAACCTCGACCCGGCCTCCCTCACCGCCGCCACCGACGACACCGACCATGTCTCGCTGGTCCCCGGCCTGGGAGACCTGGCCTACCTGCTCGCCGGCGACGACAGCCACCAGACCCTCACCGTCCTCCACGGCGGCGCGGTCTTCACCGTCACCGTCGACGCCGACACCCAGTGGACCGGCGCCGGCGGCGTCCCGCCCGACGCCAACGGCTATCCCCAGCAGCCGCCGGGTCTCATCCGCCTCCAGCCCGCCCTCATCGCGACGGTGCGACAGGTGATGTCGAGGCTGTCCCGGTAGTCCGGTCGCTGTACCGCGGGGCGGCGCCTGTCAGACCGCCCTGCGGTACAGCCACACCCCGAGCGGGGCGAAGACCGCGACGATGCCGGCGTCCCAGGCGAGGGCCTGCCAGATGTCGTTGGTGGCGGGGCCGCCGAGGACCAGGACGCGGACGGCGTCGGCGGTACGGGAGACCGGTTGGTGGTCGGCGAACGCCTGGAGCCAGCCGGGCATGGTGTTGACCGGGATGAAGGCGGCGGAGGCGAAGACGAGCGGGGCGAGGACGGGGAAGGCTGCGGCCTGGGCGGTCTCGGGGTCGCCGACGGCCATGCCGACCACGGCGAAGATCCAGGACATGGCGAAGCCGAAGGCCAGAACCAGGAGGATGCCGCACAGGAACGACAGGACGCCGGCGTGGATGCGGAAACCGATGGCGAAGCCGACACCGGTCATCATCGCCACTACGAAGACGTTCCGGGCGAGGTCGGCGGTGGTCCGGCCGACCAGTACGGCGGAGCGGGCCATCGGGAGCGAGCGGAAGCGCTCCATCAGGCCGGTCTGCATATCGGTCGCCAGCCCGATCGCCGTGTTCATCGCCCCGAACACGGCGGTCTGCACGAAGATGCCGGGGATCAGGAAGTCGGCGTACGAGACCCCGTGCAGCGCGGGTGCCACGACACCGCCGAAGACGTAACGGAAGATCAGCACGAAGACCAGCGGCTGGATGGTGGAGAAGACCAGCAGCCGGGGGACGCGGCGCAGTCCGATGAGGTTCCGCCAGGCGATGGCCAGACCGTCGCGCACGATCCAGCCGATCCGCGTCCCGGCGGATCCGATGTCCGCTCCGCGGGCCGGGGCGGTGGCGCTCGCCGCGGTCACGACGGGCCGCCGGGGTGCGGGGAGCCGCCGTCGGACGCCGACGGTACGGGTGCGGATGCGGAGGGTGCCGATGGTGCGCTCCCGGGCGGGGCGGGCTCGGCGCCGCCGTCGCCGGTGCGATGGCCGGTCAGCGCCAGGAACACGTCGTCGAGACTCGACTCGCGCACCGCCACCGTGCGCGGGGCGAGACCGTTCTCCTCCAGGAGGTGGAGGATGCCCAGCAGCGGGGCGGACCCGTCGCGGGAGGCCAGACCGATCCGCGCGCCCTCGACCTCGGGCGCCTCGGCGAGCCGGGTGCCCAGCAGTTCGGCCGCCCGCGCCGCCCGCGCGTCCTCGGCCATGTCCAGCTCGATCACGGTGTTGCCGAGCCGCGCCTTGAGCGCCGCGGGGGAGTCGTCGACGATGACGCGGCCGTGGTCGATCACCACGACGCGCTCGGCCAGCTTGTCGGCCTCCTCCAGGTACTGCGTGGTGAGCAGTACGGTCGTCCCGTCGCTCACCAGCTCGCGGATCATGTCCCACAGGCCGTTCCTGCTCTGCGGGTCGAGCCCGGTGGTCGGCTCGTCGAGGAAGAGCACCGGCGGCTCGGGGACCAGCGCGGCGGCGACGTCCAGACGTCTGCGCATGCCACCGGAGTAGGTGCGCACCGGGCGGTCGGCGGCGTCGGCGAGGTCGAAACGATCGAGCAGTTCGGCCGCGCGCGGGCGGGTCCTGGAGCGCGGCAGATGGGTCAGCCGGCCGATCAGCCGGAGGTTCTCGCGGCCGGTGAGGTTCCCGTCGACCGCCGCGTACTGGCCCGCGAGCCCGATCAGCCGCCGTACCGTGGCCGCCTCGTGCACCACGTCGTGCCCGAGTACGTCGGCCTGCCCGCCGCTGGGCCGCACGATCGTCGTCAGGATGCGGATCGCGGTGCTCTTGCCCGCGCCGTTCGGGCCCAGCAGACCGAAGACCGTCCCCGGCCAGACCTCGAAGTCCACCTGGTCCAGCGCGGCGACCGACCCGAACCGCTTGCTGAGCCCGGCGACGCGGATCGCCGGGCGGCTCTCGTTCGCGGCCGTGGACCGGACTCCGCCGTGTGCCCCGCCATCGGCCCGGCCGTCCCTCACGCTGTGATCCACGGAATGCACCTCACTCACTCGGTGGAGGCACGCCCCGTTTGCCCCCTGCCGGGATGTGCGGTTCCGCGCCGCGGGCGATGGTGGGTCCATGAACGCTCACCACCACCGGTCCCCCGCGTCGATCGACGCCGACACCCGGCTCATCACGACCGCGGCCGTACTCACCGCCATCGGCGCCGGCCTGACCGTCACCGGTCTGGCGCTCGGCAGCCTCGCCGTGTTCACCGCGGGCCGCCGGATGCTGCACCGTATGGAACAGGCTCCCGCCCAGAAGGCGGCCGTCAAGTGGGAGCAGGCGAAGGCCGCCTCGCGGGCGGGTGTGCAGGCCTGGCAGGTCGCCGCCGACGGCCGCAACGGCGGGTCGCCGGGGAGCGCCTGACGGGTCGGTGCCGTCGACCGACCGGTGCTCGCCGGGCTGGTGCCGGCGACCGACCGGCTCCCTCCTGACGGCCTCGTGCTCTCGTGGCCTCGGCTGACCGGCTCCCGCCTGCACGGCCGGAGCCGGTCGACGGGCCGCCGCGTGGCCGACCGGAGTGTCCGGCCGGCCGTCGCGTGCCCGGATGCCGCCGGTCAGGCCACCCGAGACTCCCGGCTGGTGCCGACGCACAGCGCCCAGATGACGAAGGCGTCGATGGCGATCAGCACGGTTGCCCAGAAGGGGTAGTAGGGCAGCCACATGAAGTTGGCGATCATGGCCAGGCCGGCCAGGAAGATGCCCACGATGCGCGCCCACAGGGCCCCGGTGAACAGGGCCAGCCCTGCGAGGACGACGAGGACGCCCAGGATGAGATGGATCCAGCCCCAGCTCGTCAGGTTGAACTGATAGGCGTAGTTACGAGTGGTGACGAGAACGTCGTCCTTGGCGATGGCGGTGATTCCCTCGAATATCGCCATGACGCCGCCGAAGACCATCATGATCGCGGCGAACATCGTCCAGCCGGATCGCCATATTGCGCCACCGGAACCGAATCCGGCGTTGTCGACGTCGTCGCGACGGATATCACTCGTGGTCATTTCTGACTCCTCTCGGAGCTTTGTCGCCATGACCGGCGGGCACTCGGCGTGCCCGCGATTCCAGCTTCGCACGGAGAACGCCGATCGGCAGTCCGGAGCCATTCGGGGGAAGGAAGCCGTGGTCCGCTTGACTCGGCGCGGGCGGCCCAGGATGGTCGGCTGGTGGTCGTTGACCTTCTCCTCATCGGCGCGGCCATCACCTTGGGGCCATTCCACAACACCGTCTTCATCCTGCTGCTCTCCGGCGAGCGCGGTGTGCGCAAGGGGCTGGTCTTCACCCTCGGGTGGCTGGCCAACCTGGTCGTGGTGATCGGTGTGGTGCTGCTGCTGACGGGCGGCAAGCCGCCGGCTCCCCACACCGCGCCGTCGACGGCCGCCCTCGCGGTCAAACTGACCCTGGGCGCGGTGCTCGTGGTCTTCGGCGAGCGCAAGCGCCGCCGGCCCGTGGACCGGAGCGGAAAGCAGCGGCGGCCGCCCAAGTGGCTGGCGCGGCTGGACAACGCCTCGTACTGGGCGGCGGCCGGGGCGGCCTTCCTGACGCAGCCGTGGGCCATGGTCGGCGCGGGCGCCGCCACCGCCGTGCAGAGCGACCCCTCCTCCCCGGGCTCCGCCCTGGCCCTGATCGGCTTCTGCGTGCTGGCCAGCGCCAGCCTGCTGATCATGGAGCTGTACGCCGTCTTCTCGCCCGGCCCGGCCAGGGCCGCACTGAACCGCCTGCGCGGCCGGCTGGAGAGCCAGCAGGACCAGGTGGTGGTCACCCTGTCGCTGCTGCTCGGCCTGTATCTGATGGCCAAGAGCATCTACCAGCTGGTCACGTAGCGGCGCTTTACGGCGGTCGGCGGCCGGAGGCCGGCGGCATCTCTAGGCGTTGAGGATGCGCTCCTTCTGGGCGGCGAACTCGGCCTCGGTCAGCACGCCCTGCGCCTTCAGCTCGCCCAGCTCCTTGAGCTGCGAGATCTTGGCGTCCATGCTGTCGGCCGGAGCGGCGGCCGGGGCCGGGGCGGGAGCCGGTTGCTGGGCGACGGCCTGCTGCTGTTCCTGCTCGGCCCAGCGGCCCGCCTGCCGCCGGGACACCCGGTTGGAGACCGCGGTGGCCGTACCGGCGACGACCGCCGTCCTGGCGACTCCGCGAAGTAGACCTGGCATGTCCTTTTTCCTCTCTCTGCGACGGCTCGCGCCCCGCTCAGACCCCGGCTTCCGACTCCTCCAGCGTGGCCAGCAGTTCCTGCACCGGGATCCGGCCGCTGTCCACGACCTGCGCGCCCGCCCGCCGCAGGGCCGCCGCGAAGGGCGCGGCCCAGAGGTTCTCGTAGACCACGATCCCCGCCGAGTTCCCCGGCTCCAGGGCGTGGCCCGCCTCGTTGAGGTCCTCGTCGCCGAGCAGCCCGGAGGAGGCGCCCTCGAAGACGGTCAGATCCAGCTCGCCGTCCCCGTCCAGGTCCGCGATCTCCATCGCGACCACGGATCCGTCGAGATCCTTGCGTACGAACATCAGGTCCATGATGCGGATGATTCCGCGGTCGACCAGATCGACCAGCAAGGGAAGAGCCTCACCCGTCATGCGGTTCCCCGGGAATTCCACGATCAGGTAATCGATGGGACCCATCTCGGGAATCTCCGCGGCCTCGGAAGACCCTGTATACGTGGGAATGTCGTCGCTCACGTCGACTCCTCGTGTGATTCGGTTCTCGGGTTTCCGCGATTCACAGCACGGGAGGCACCACCCTTACCATTGCACCACCGCCGCGAGCGCACTGCACGCCGGGGAGCGATCGCCGGAAAGGCGGCCCGTCCTTTTCGGGAGGGCCGCTCTGCGGAGGGCTGTGACATGACTGCGACAGGTGGTGTGGTCCCGGTCACGGTCCGCCGGGGTGCGGTGTGATCAACTCGGCGCATGGACAACCGTGGTGCCCGAATCGCCTTTCCCGCGGCCCTTGTTGGCGCCGCCCTGCTGCTGACCGCCTGCGGTTCGCAGCGGGCCGACACGCGCGACGACGGGCTGACCCGCGCTCAGGCGCCGTCCCCCGGCCTCTCGGCCGGTTCACTCTGCGGGCCGCGGCCCTCCAGCACGACCGGTACGGCCGGTACCGCTGAGGCGGAAAAGGACGGCGTCCGGATCACCGGCACGGACCCGGGCCGTGCCTGCGCCGAGTACCGGATCGCCAACCACGCCTCCGAGCCCTACACGTACACGATCACCTTCACCTTCACGTCGGACTCCGGAGCGGCGCTCCGGACCGCCACCGAGACCGTGCCGGCCGTCGCCGCGGGCCGGACGGTCACCCGTACCGTCACCGCGTCCGAGGACGGCTCGGGAGCGGGCCGCGCCGCGGGCGTACGGATCACCAAGGTGCGCAGCGTCCCCACCGCGGAGGCCGCCACGGCGAGCGGCCCGTGCCCGCCCTCGGGAACGCATGTGTACGCCGACGACGGCGACGCCGCCATGGGCCTGCGTGTGGTCGGCCTCCACCTGCGGAACTGCGGCACCCGCCCGCTCCGGCTCGACGGCTACCCCCGCCTCCAGATCCTCGACGAGGACCACCGCTCACCCGGGGGCGTGCGGATCCTGCACGGCGGCAGCGCCGTCGCCACCGGCACCGGGGCCGACGGCCCGCCGCAGACCCTGGTCCTGAAGCCCGGCGAGTACGCCCGCGCCGAACTGGTCTGGCGCAACACCGTCGCCGCCGGGGTCGGCGACCCCGTGAACGCCCCGTACGTCCGCGTATGGCCGAAGCCCGGCGCCACCCCGGTGACCGTCATCCCGGAACTCGACCTCGGCACCACCGGCCGGCTCGCCGTCGGCCCCTGGAAGAAGGACGACACCCTCGCCCGCTGAGCGGCCCGGGCCGGGGAGTGGCCGGGCGTGGCCAGGCGCGGCGGGCGCGCAGATGAGACGGTAGCGACATGGGCAAGGAGGACGCCGCGCGTGAGGCGGCAGCGGAGCTGTCCAGCGCGGCGGCCTTCGGGGCGCCGTGCTGGGTCAGCCTGACCACCCGCGATCTGCGCGCCTCGCAGGAGTTCTACGGCGCGGTCCTGGGCTGGGGGTTCCGGGCGGCCCGGTTCGGCGACCGCTTCTCCGTCGCTCTCAGTGACGGTCAGCCGGTGGCGGGCATCGGCGCGGTGGCGTCGGAGTTCCAGATCGCCGTTGCCTGGACGCCCTACTTCGCGGTCACGGACGCCGACGAGGCCGCCGGGCGGGTCAGGGAGCGCAGCGGTACGGTCGCCGTGGGGCCCATCGCCCTCGCCCTGGGGCGCGCCGCGCTCGTCGCCGACCTCGACGGGGCCACGTTCGGCATCTGGCAGGGGGTGCTGCCGTCGTCCTGGCCCGCCTGGCGGGACCAGCAGCCCGCCCAGTTGCGGCTGCACAGCCTCGACGTCTTCGAGGCCGCCATCTTCTACGGCGGGGTCCTCGAATGGGCTGCCGACCGCCCCGGCGCCTGCGAGGTGATCTACGAGCACGACGAGGTGGTGCTGCGCAGCGCGGGCCTCCAGGTCGCCACCATCGCGCCCGGCGGCCGGCGGGGCGCCCCCGACCCGTTCGAACGGCCGCACTGGGACGTACGGTTCAACGTCGACGACATGGACGCGGCCCTGCGGGCGGTGCGCGACAACGGCGGCAGCGTCGTGGTCCGGACGCCGTTCTCCCCGGACAGCGGGGAGGGCCCCGCCGCGACCGTACGGGACCCCGACGGCGGCCTGTTCACGATCGTCCCCGCCCGGCCACGGCCGTAGAGTCGTACTTCTTCGTGAATGTCCGGATTCGGTAACACGTAGCGTTTCGCACGCCGTTGGGCGATTCGTGGCGGAGAAGGTGGGGTCCTCGGCAAGACGCCGGGATTCGCACCACCTGGTACGGCCGTAAGTGCCGTGCCCCTGCCCGAAGGGGGATCTTCGTGTCCCGTTTCACCACCCGCTTCGTCGCCACCGCGCTGGCTTCCGGCGCCCTGCTCGCCGCCGCCGCGCTCCCGGCGTCCGCCGCCGACCACCACCAGCGCTTCCCGCAGCGCTCCTCCGTGGTCCTGGGCGCCATCCAGTACGACAGCCCCGGGCCGGAGAACCGCTCAGTCCGGTCCCTGGACGAGGAGTGGGTCACCGTCGCCAACACCGGGCGGCACGGGGTGGATCTGGCGGGCTGGACGCTCTCCAGCTCCGACCGCCACACCTACCGCTTCGGCCACCTGCGGCTCGCCGCGCACGCGTCGGTCCGCGTCCACACCGGCGTCGGCCGCGACACCGCGCGGGACGTCTACCAGGACCGCCGCGACTACGTGTGGGACAACCACGCCGACACCGCCACCCTGCGCGACAACCGCGGCCACGTCGTCGACACCGAGTCCTGGGGCCACCGCGGTGACGACCGCGGCCACGGCCGCGCGGACGACCACGGCCACGGCCGCGGTGACGACCACGGACAGGGCCGCGGTGACGACCACGGACAGGGCCGCGGTGACGACCACGGACAGGGCCGCGGTGACGACCACGGCCACCGCGGTCACCGCTGACCCCGTCCTGATCGCCGAGTTCACCCTTTCCTGAGCCAGGCAGGGGCGGGACACACGCCATGTGTCCCGCCCCTGCCGCGTGTTGGGACGTCGGCCGGGTGCCGTGGAAGATCCGTGCGTTCTGCGCCCAACCGCCGCCCGGCCGTTGGGCGGAGCGGCACAATGGGGGAGTGCCTGACTTCGCCGAATTCCGCCTCGCCGACGACACCGTGGTCCGTCTGGAGCTCGCCCCCGTCGGAGCGGAACCTCCCGTGTCGGACGACCCTTCAGGCGACCCGTCGGACGGCAGACCGGACGCCGCACACGCTGCGAACGGCGAGGCGTGGGACGGCCAACTCGACGACCTGCCCGAGGGGTTCAGCACCCCTGTTCCGGCGGGACGCGGCTCGCGCGGCGCCGCACTCGCGGCCGGGACGCTGCGCGGGGCACTGCGGCCGCTCGGGCTGGTGATCCAGGAGGTGCACGATTCCCTGGGCGCGCTCGACAACCCTCCGCAGGAGGTCAGCGTCGAGCTGGGCGTGCAGATCGGGCAGGACCTCAAGATGGGGATCGTGGGGGCCAACGGCCAGGCGAGCATGAAGGTGTCCGCCACCTGGCGGCTGCCCGCCGCACCCGCCACCTCCGCTGCCTCGCAGGCGAACCCGACGGGTGCGCCCGGCGCGTCCGGCCCGGCACCAGGAGCGGGTGCGCGCTAGATGACGTGGTTCGGACCGTCCTCGGACGGCGGGGGGCACGGCCGCGCGGCCGTGGTCACGGTCTACAAGGCCGCGACGGGCCGCACGGCGGGCGCCGCCGTACAGCTGTCCGGCCGCTGGGTGCTGACCTGCGCGCATGTCGTCAACGACGCCCTCGGCCTGCCCCATGAATCGGTGGCGCCGCCGCCCGACACCCCGGTCGACCTGGGGTTCGCCGCCCTGCCCGGCGCGCCGCGGCGCCAGGCCCGCGTACGGCACTGGATACCCCGGCGGCCCGCCGCGCCCGGGGCGATGGCCTGGCTCGGCGACCTCGCGGTGCTGGAGGTGGCGGGCGACCCGCTGCCGCAGGCCCGGCCGGTGGTCTGGCGCGAGATGACCGCCGGGCAGCACCTGGTGGCTTGGTACGGCAGCGGCCAGGAGTTCAGCTACGCGAAGGCCGAGGTCGGCTCCTGCGACGGCCCGCTCGGCTACCTCGACGGAGACCTGGCGGGCGCCGCCATCGGCCCCGGCTACAGCGGCGGCCCGCTCTGCCAGCCGGACGGCAGCGCCGTCGGCCTGGTCGTGGCGCACCTCCCGGCGGCCGCCGTGTTCTCCCCGCAGGACGTCGTCCGGCGGACGATCGCCATCCCCTGGCAGACCGTACGCACCGAACTGGCCGCGGCGGGCGTCCCGGGCGAGGTGGCTGGTACGGGCCTGGCGGACCCGGGGGCGACGCCGTACGCCCATCTGGCCGCGCGCATGGCGCAACCGCTCGCCGCACTGCTGGGCGACCCCGTCCTGCGCGCCGACCGGGCGGGCCAGCTCGCCGAGCGCTACGGGGTGGGCCGCCCGCAGGACGGTTCGGCGCCCACCTGCCACGACCTGGCCGGATTCCTGCTCCAACACCCGCGCGGCACCGCCGACTTCGCCGAGATCCACGCCCCGACGCTGAACGGCCGCACGCAGTGGGCGGCGCTGTACGAACTCGTCTGCCTCGGCCACGGCGAGGGCGCCGCACTGCTGCTCTCGACCGGCGAGTACGACGAACTGCTCGCGCACCTCGCGGAGTTGACCGCCGCGGACGGCACCCTGCTGCCACGGGCCGCGCGGGGCGCGCTGCCCTACGCCCGGCTGCCCGCGGCGCTGCGGACCTCCCGGCTGGCGCCCGGCGCGCTCGGCGAGGCGGCCCGCGCCCTGGAGTCCTTCGGCGGGGACAGCGCGCACGTCCCGCACGACACGCCCAGGGTCCCGGCACTGCTGCGGGTCGTGGAGTACCTGGCCGCGCTCGGCACCGACGGGGCCGCGCTGCGCGCCTGGACCCACCGGGTCGCCGGGCGGCTGGGGATCCCCGCCGCCGCGCTGGCCGAACGCCGCCAGGACGCCGCCGAGTGGGCGGCGCGGCAGCACGAGGGGCGGCGCCGCACCGTCGTGGTGGAACTCGAACGGCGGGACGACGACCCCGGCCACCATTTCCGCTGCGCGATGTGGCGTACCCGCCCGGACGGCACCCCCGCCCAGGTGGAGACCGGTGCCGAAGGACCGCTGTCCAGCGCGGCGATCGCCCGGCTGATCCGGGACGCGGCCGAGGTCACCGACGGCACGCCCGGCGGCACGGTGCTGGTCGAGATCTGGCTGGACGACGCCCAACTCCAGCTCCCCGTCGACGAATGGGACGACGGCGGGCCGGACGCCGACCTGCCCGCGCCGCTCGGCGAGGAGTACCACGTGGTGCTGCGCTGCCGCACCCCGCGCCGCAACTCCTCCGCGCTCGCCCAGCGTTGGGCGGCCCGCACCCTCGCGGAACCTCTCGTCGTGGACGGCAGCTCCACCGACCCCAAGTCGGCGATCGTACGGTTGAAGAAGGAGCGGGCCTGCGGCCGGGTGGTGATCCACGGGCCGCGGGCGCACCGCGACACCATGCTGCGGGCCTGCCTGGTGCTCGGAGTTCCCGTGGTGCTGTGGGACCGGAACGCGAGCGGATACGATCACGCGCCGCGGCTCGACCCGGTGGGCCCCACAGGTCCGTTGGACGGTCTGCCGGAAAGGGTGCGGCGGTTCCGGGTCGACACCTACGCGGATCCGGCGACGTACCCGGCCCGCCCGGCGCTCGTCTGGGAGGACCCCGGCCGGCCGCTACCGGACGGACTGTGGCTCGCCGATCCCGAAGGCACAGAGGTGTGAGGACATGACCGACAACAGCGAGCGGGACTGGCAGCTCTTCCGGGGAGACGGGCACGCCAGGGAGCCCGTGCTGCCGCCCGCCCCGCCGTGGCGGCGCTTCAGCGACGCCGAAGGGCCGCGCGCCCGCCCGTATCTCATCGGCCCCCGCGAGACACATGTCGTGAACGCCGCGCTCCACCTGCGCCGCCCCCTGCTGGTCACCGGCCACCCCGGCACCGGCAAGTCCTCGCTGGCGCAGGCGATCGCGCACGAACTCGGCCTCGGGCAGGTGCTGCGCTGGCCGGTCAACAGCCGCTCCGCGCTCCAGGACGCGCTCTACCGCTACGACGCCATCGGACGGCTGCGGCAGACCACGCTCAGCCGCGACCGCGGCGAGGCGGAACCCGGCATCGGCACCTATGTGCGGCTCGGGCCGCTCGGTACCGCGCTCGCCGCGACCGGACGGCCACGCGTGCTGCTCGTCGACGAGCTGGACAAGGGCGATGTGGACCTGCCCAACGACCTGCTGGCGGTCTTCGAGGACGGCGAGTTCGAGATCCCGGAGCTGGCCAGGCTGCCCGAGGAGGAGTCGGCGGTGGACGTGCTGACCGAGGACCTCGGCGCGCGGGTGACCGTCGAGCGGGGACGGGTGCGCTGCCGCGAGTTCCCCGTCGTGGTCATCACCAGCAACGGCGAACGCGACTTCCCGCCCGCGTTCCTGCGCCGCTGCGTCCGGCTCGACCTGCCGGAGCCGGACCGCGAACGGCTCCGCGACATCGTCACCGCCCACCTCGGCGCGGACGGCCTGGCGCAGGCCGAGGACCTGCTCGACGCCTTCGAGAACCGCAGGGCGCCCGGCGAACTGGCCACGGACCAGCTGCTCAACGCGGTGTTCCTCCGCGTCGGCGGCGTGGACACCGACGCGGAGGGACTGCTGGACGCCGTCTTCCACCGGCTCGGCCGGACGGTGTGACGGGGGGATGGAACGGCTGCGGCGCGTCCTCGACGACTGCGGGGTCACCCTGACCCCGGAGGAGCTGCTGGACGTCCTGTGGCTGGCCCGCCGGGTGCCGGTGGGCGGGGACAGCCCACTGGCCCAGGCCGTGGGCCCGCTGCCGGAGCCCGACGGGGACGCCGAGCCGGAGGACGCGGCCCCGAGTTCGCCCGACGGCCTGCCCGCGCCGCCGGAACCGCCGGCCGTCCCCGTACACGCCGCGGGCCGGCCCCGGGAGGACACGGACTCCGCACCGGGAGCGGCCGTGCTGCCGGTACGGCTGCCCGAGGACCGCGCGCTGGGCACGGGCGGGCTGCCGCTGGGATGGGCGCTGCGACCGCTGCGGCTCAGCCGGCCGCACGCCCGCCGCTCCGAGATGGACGAGGCGGCGACCGTCGCCGCCTACGCCGAGACCGGGCTGTCCGATGTGGTGCTGCGGCCCGCGCGTGAGCGCGGACTCGATCTCGTCCTCGTCGTGGACGACGGCCTGTCGATGCTGCTCTGGCGACGCCTCGGCGTCGAACTGCGCGCCCTGCTGGAGCGGTTGGGCGCCTTCCGCGCCATGCGCCTGTACGGTCTCGGCACTCGCGGAACCGACGCGCCGTACCTGTCGTCCCGGCCGTTCGGGCAGGGCGCCCGGCTGCCCGCCTCGGTCGCCGCCGACCCCTCGGGACGCAGCCTGGTCCTGGTGGTCAGCGACGGCGTCGGCGAGGCGTGGCGCGACGGCCGTATGCGGCTGGCCCTCGACCGCTGGGGGAACATGGGCCCGACGGCGGTGATGCAGGTGCTGCCGCCCCGCCTGTGGCAGGGCTCCGGCATCCGGGCGGAGACCTGGAAGGTGACGGCCCGTCAAGCCGGGGCGCCCAACAGCGCCTGGGTCGTGGACGATCCGCTGCTGCCGCCCGGGACGACGGACTTCGACGCGGTGCCCATCCCGGTGCTCCAGCCCACGGCCACCGCGGTCGCGGCCTGGTCACGCCTGGTCGGGAACGGCGGCACCTGCGCGGAACTACCGCTGCTGGCACCCGAATTCGCCCCACGGCAGCGCGGCCCGGCGCCGACCCGCGGCAGTGATCCCGCCGACGCCGTACTGCGTTTCCGCGACGCGGCGACGCCCGCCGCGTACCGGCTCGCCGCGCATCTGGCGGTCCTGGGGCCGGTGTCGGTACCGGTCATGCGGCTGGTGCAGCAGGCGGTGCCGTGGGGGTGCGAGACCTCGCATCTGGCGGAGGTCTTCCTCGGCGGCCTCATGCGCCCGGTCGCGGACGATCTCCCGCCGCACCAGCGCAGCTTCCAGTTCGCCTCCGACGCCCGTCGGATCCTCCTCGACGCCGTCCCCACCGCGGAGTTGGCCACCACCAGCCGTGCCGTCGCCGCCCGGCTCAGCGCACTCGGCGGCCGACCGGGCGACTTCCCCGCGTGGCTGCCGCATCCGGGCGGCACCACGACGCTGCCCGCCGCCGTCCGCCCGTTCACCGCCCTGGACCCGGCGACGCTGCGCGGCAGGGGCGCGAGCCCCACGGAGATCCCGGGCGCCTCCGAGGCTCCGGAAGCCGAGGACATCGCGGAGACTTCCGCGGAGTCCGTGGAGTCCACGGCATCCGTGACGGAGATCCGCTTCGCGCCGCCACCGCCGCAGGCACAGCAGGCACCGCAGTCGGCGCCGGGATTCGAGTCGTTGGCGGCGGCGGAGGTCTCCGACGCTCGCCAGGAGACCGTTCGATCGGCCGACGCGTCCGCCTCGCGCGGCTGGGAGCCGTTGCGACCCCAGGATCTGCGGCGGCTGCCACCGTACGAACTGCTCGCGCGCAACGACGGCGGGGCGGACGTCGTGGTCTTCCTGGGGGAGGACCCGCGGGGCCAGCGGGCCGTGATCCGGGTGCCGCGCACACCGGAGACCGCGCTCGCCCACGACATGGTGACACGCGAGACCGAAGCGCTGCGGCGGATGAACGGGCGGTACGCGCCCCGTGTTCTGTACTCCGGCCGGGACAACGGGACGCCCTACCTCGCCGTCGAGTTGATCATCGACGAGCGCGGCGACCCTGCACCGACCTTGGAGGCACTGGCCGTCGAGGAAGGCCCGCTGAGCCGGAGCCCGCGTTTCGTCTCCCTCGGCTGGCAGCTCGCCGAGGCGCTGAGCGTCTGCCATCTCAAGGGCATGCTCCATCTCGGTCTGAGCTCCAGGTCCGTCGCGGTGTCGTTCGGTTCCGTCTACCTCGTCAACTGGTCGCGCGCGCACATCGACGGCCGACCGCCGGGGCCGCTGGCGACTCAACGGGCGGCGCAGGCGTACCGCACCCCGGACAGCGGCCGCGGCGAGATCCCCGACCCCGCCACCGACATCTACGCCCTCGGCCTGCTGCTGATGTCGGCCGCCAGCGGCCAGGTGCTGCGGTACGCCCCCGACCGCGCCGCGCTGGATGCGGTCTCCATGCCAGGACTGCACCCGGAGTTGCGCGCGGTGCTCGAACGCTGCGTGCGCGAGACTCCGGCTCGCCGCCCCACCGCCCGCGAGGTGGCCGATGTCTTCGCCGCGCACCTCACGGGACAGACCACGCCGCCGGTCGGGGGGCAGCAGGGGCCCGGAACGCCGCAATTCGCGCCCCAGGCACCGTTGAGCCAGGCGGCGGGGGTCCAGTCGGCACCGCAGCCGCCCGCTCAGCCCATCAGTACCGCGCCCGCGGAGCGGCGCCTGTCGCGGTTCTGGCCGACTGGAAGGCGGGCGGAGGCGGAGCGGAAGCGGCAGCTGATCCGTACTCCGATGCCGTCCTGCTACCGGATCGCGGTGATCAGCCTCAAGGGCGGCGTCGGCAAGACCACGACGACCACCGCGCTGGGCGCCACGCTGGCCAGGGAGCGGCAGGACAAGGTCCTGGCGATCGACGCCGACGTGGAAGGGGGCACGCTGGGGCGGCGGGTGCGCCGCGAGACCGGCGCCACCATCCGCGACCTGGTGCAGGCGATCCCGTACCTGAACAGCTACATGGACATCCGGCGGTTCACCTCGCAGGCCCCGTCCGGGCTGGAGATCATCGCCAACGACGTGGACCCGGCGGTGTCCACGACCTTGACGGACGAGGACTACCGGCGGGCGCTGCACGTGCTGGGCCGCCAGTACCCGGTGATCCTCACCGACGCGGGTACCGGCCTGCTCTACAGCGTCATGCGCGGCGTGCTGGACCTGGCCGACCAGCTGATCATCGTCTCCACGCCCTCGGTGGACGGTGCCTCCAGTGCGAGCACCACCCTGGACTGGCTCTCCGCGCACGGCTACGCGGATCTCGTGGCGCGCAGCATCACGGTGATCGCGGGTGTGCGGGAGAAGACCGGCGGGGCGATCAAGGTCGACGACATGGTCGCCCACTTCCGGACCCGCTGCCGCGGCGTGCAGGTGGTGCCGTTCGACGAGCACCTCGCCACGGGCGCCGAGGTCGACCTCGACAAGATGCGGCCCAGGACCCGCGAGGCGTTCGTCGACCTCGCGGCCATGGTCGCCGAGGACTTCGGCCGCGGGCGAGAGGGCATCGAGTGGACACAGCGGTGAATCGGCTCGTCGACGCATCACCGCACACCGCGTCGCGTGGCGGCGTCCGGTGCCGTGGGTAAGGCTGGAGGTATGGACGGAGAGCAGCACCCCAGTGAGGCGGAGGCCGTGCACGGCACCGTGGTGGCCGGTCTTGACGGCTCGGCGGAGAGTCGGGCCGCTGCCGACTGGGCGGCGCGTGAGGCCGTACGGCGTGGTGCCTCGCTGACGCTGCTGCACGCCGTCGAGCCGACCGTGGGGCGCTGGGCCGACGCACCACCCCCCGGTGTTCCCGGCGAGGGCCCGACGGCGGTGGTCGCCGATGAGCTGCGGGACACGTACCCCGCTCTGTCGGTCAGCCCGGACGAAGCGGCCGGTCAGGCGCTTCCGGTGCTGTTCGCCGCCGCGGATGACGCCGACCTGGTGGTGCTCGGCTCGCGTGGGACGGGCGCGGTGGAGGGGTTCCTGCTCGGCTCCGTCGCCCTGAACGTCGCCGGGCAGGCGCCCGTGCCCGTGGTGCTGGTCAGGAGCGCGGAGGAGTCCGGCGGCGCGGTGAGCGGCGAGGTCGTCGTCGGCCTCGACCTCGCGGGGCCGGGCGACGCCGTCCTCGCGTTCGCCTTCGGCGCGGCGGCGCGCGCGAACGTACCGCTGCGCGTGGTCCACGGCGGCGATCCTGAAGGTCACCCTGCGGGTGGCGAGGCGCACGCCGACGCGTTGGAGCGGGCGCTGAGCCCGTGGCGGGAGAAGTACCCGCACACACAGGTGATCGACGAGGCCGTCGTCGGCACCGCCGACCGGCACCTCCTGGACGTGTCCTCCGGCGCCGGGCTGCTGGTCATCGGCCGCCGCGTCGACCGCTCCCGGCTCGCCCCGCACATCGGGGCCGTCGCGCACACCCTGCTGCACCACGCACGCGTACCCGTCGCCGTCGTCCCGCACGAAGGGCCGTGACGGCCCTCACCCTGTTCACCCGGCACCATCGCCGTGGCGGGCACACGTCGGCCGATAACCTGGGGCCATGTTCATCCTGGAGCTGACGTACGCGGTGCCCAACGACCAGATCGACGCGTTGCTGCCGGAGCACAGCGCGTGGCTGCGCCGCCAGTACGACGAGGGGCGCTTCCTCGCGGCCGGGCGCAAGGTGCCGCGCACCGGCGGGGTCATCGTCGCGGTCGGCGAGGACAGGGCGGAGATCGAGGCGGTCGTCGCCACCGACCCGCTGATGGTGAAGGGTGCGACGGAGTACCGGATCACGGAGTTCCTGGCCACGACGACGGCGCCCGCCCTGGACGGCTACCGGCAGCAACTGCCGACGGCGTGACACCGTGACACCACCCCGGGGCTAACGGCCGCCGGGGTGATGGCTCCTGACGATCCGTGAGACCCGGTAGCGCAGGTCGGTGATGACCCAGTCGCCGTCCGCGGTGCGCGTCGCCTCCAGGCTGACCGGGCGCCCGAGCCGCTCGCGGGCCTGCCGCGCCAGCGCCCGCAGCCGGAGGCGGTCGAGCCAGTGCGGGGCGCTTTGGCCGTCGGCGGCCCAGAGCCGGACCCGGCCGCGGTCGCCGGACTGCGCGAGGACACGGCACCCGCCGGTGGGTACGCGCAGCACCACGATCGCCCAGGAACCGCCGTCCCGGCTGGGGTTCTCCAGCCGGTCGTACGCCAGCGTGGTGTAGACGCCGTCGAGCAGCCCCTCCCAGGTCGAGCCGTCGCACCGCGAGGGCCCGACACCCAGCCCGCTGCGCGGCCCGCGGTCCGAGAGCATGACGCCCACCGGACCCCGCGTACGACGCCAGGCGTGTTTGAGTCCGTCCAGCCGCTCGTCGGTCGCGACGCCCGCCACGGTGACGGCGACCCCCTCCGCCACGGGCAGCCCGAGCCGGTGCGCCATGGCCAGCAGACACGCCCCGTCGCCCACCAGCCGCGGATCCAGGGCGTACGTACTGCGCAGGCTCACCGCGAGCGGGACACCACTGGCATCGCTGAGCACATCACCGGGTTCACCTGCGGCAGTTGGCATCAGGTACCTCCTGGGGTGCGGTCGTGGACAGCCGTGACGACGGATAGGACGCAGGACGGAGCCATCAGGGTGACCGGATCCGGCGGCGATCCGCACCAGGTGCGCACGTCACCCGGATGCGTGCCTCGCCGGTCGCTGAGCTGCCGGTTCGGTGACGATGGTGAGGCGGTGAAGCGGTGACCACGGCCGAAGGGATGCGATGTCGCAGTATCTGTTCCGGCTGGCCCGGTGGGCGTTCCGGCGGCGGCGCCTGGTGCTGGCGGTGTGGCTGGCCGCCGCGGTGGCGGCCGTCGCGCTCGGCGTGCTGAGCGGCGGGAAGACCAACGACACCTTCACCATCCCCGGCACCGAGTCGCAGCACGTCTCCGATGTGCTGTCGCAGAAGGTCCCGGTGCTGAGCGGCGCCCAGACGCAGGTGGTGTTCGCCGCGCCGCCGGGCTCCGCCGTCACCGCGCCCCGCTACCGCACCGGAGTGGAGAGCGCGCTGGCGCGCCTGCGGAGGGTGCCGCAGGTGGTGTCGGTGTCCGATCCCTTCACCGCGCACGCGGTCTCGCCCAACGGCCGGGTGGCACTGGCACAGGTGCAGTACTCGGCGTCCGCGCCGCAGGTCAAGGACTCCACCCTGGACGCGGTCAAGACCGCCGTGCTGCCCGCACAACGCGCCGGGGTGCAGGTGGAGTACGCCGGCAGCGTCTACCCCGGCTGGCGGCTCGTGCCCTCCGAGGCGCCCGAACTCATCGGCCTGGTCGTCGCGTTCATCATCCTGCTGATCACCTTCGGCGCCTTCGTCGCCGCGGGTCTGCCGATCCTGACCGCCGTCATCGGCGTGGTCATCACCCTGATGGGTGTCACCGCGATCGCCGCCGTGGTCAACATCGCCTCGGCCTCCACCACCGTCGCCCTGATGCTCGGCCTGTCCTGCGGCATCGACTACGGGCTGTTCATCCTGTCCCGCCACCGCAACAACCTCCTGACGGGCCTGGAGCCCGAGGACGCCGCCGCGCTCGCCGCCGGTACGGCGGGCAGTTCGGTGGTCTTCGCCGCGCTGACGGTGATCATCGCCCTGTGCGGTCTGTCGGTGGTCGGCATCCCGTTCCTGACGGTCATGGGCCTGGCCGCCGCAGCGGCGGTCTTCACCGCCCTGCTGATCGCCCTGACGCTGCTGCCCGCCGCGCTGGGCTTCGCGGGCCGAAAGGTCACCCGCTTCATCAGCACCCCGCTGCGCCGCGGCCACCACGAGCGGGTGGCGAAGATCGCCGCCACCCAGCCGCAGCGCACCTTCGGGTCGCGCTGGGCCCGTTTCGTCGTCGCCTACCGCGCCCCGGTGCTGGTGGTCGGTGTGGCGGTGCTGCTGCTCCTGGCCTGGCCGTTCTTCACCAGCATGCGGCTGGGCCTGCCCAGCGGTGCGTCCAAGCCCACCTCGGACACCTCGCGCAAGGCGTACGACCTGACGACCGCCAGCTTCGGGCCCGGCTTCAACGGCCAACTCCTGGTCGTCGCCGACGGTGTCCCCGACCGCGCCGCCTCCGCCAGGATGGTCGCGGAACTGGCCAAGGTGCCGGGCGTCGACGCCGCCAACCTGGCGCTGCAGCAGAACGGGACGGCGGTCATCCGGGTCATCCCCACCACCGGGCCCGACGACCAGGCCACCACCGACCTGGTCCACCGTATCCGCGGCGACCGCGCTGTCCTCGCCGGTGACACCGGAGCGCTGGTGCTGGTCGGCGGCACCACCGCCTCCAACATCGACGTCTCCGCCAAACTCTCCGCCGCCCTGCCGGTGTTCCTCTTCGTCGTCGTCGGACTCGCCTTCATCCTGCTGACGTTCGCCTTCCGCACGATCCTGGTGCCGATCAAGTCGATCCTGGGGTTCCTGCTGTCGGTGTCGGCCGCGATCGGCGCGCAGGTGGCGATCTTCCAATGGGGCTGGGGCAGGCACCTGTTCGCCATCACTCCCGCGGAGACCATCAGCTTCCTGCCGATCCTGATGCTCGCGATCATCTTCGGACTCTCCAGCGACTACGAGGTCTTCGTGGTCTCGCGCATCAAGGAGGAGTTCACCAAGTCCGGTGACGCCCGCGGCGCGGTCGAACGCGGTACGGGGCTGGCCGCCCGGGTCGTCACGGCCGCCGCCCTGATCATGTTCTTCATCTTCGTGGCGTTCATGTTCACCAACGACCCCACCATCAAGGCCATCGGGTTCAGCTTCGCGGTCGGTGTGTTCCTCGACGCCTTCGTGGTCCGACTGACCCTGGTGCCCGCGGTGATGGCCATGGTCCGCGCCAAACTCTGGTACCACCCGCAGTGGTTCGCGAAGTACGTGCCGGACCCGGACATCGAGGGCGAACGCCTCCAGCACAACCTGCACACGACCCCCGCGAAGCAGTCCGACTCCGTCCCGTAGCCGTTGCCCTTTCCTGTGCGGACACGCCAGGCGGCCGGAAGTCGTCGGTCCGGCACAGGCCGGTTTCCGCGGCGGACCGGGTCAGTACGGGCATGGACAGAAAATGGGTTCTGGGGCTCACTTCCGCGGCCTCGGTGATGGTGGCGCTGGACGCCACCGTGGTTTCGACGGCACTGAGCCGGATCCGGCTGGATCTCGGCACCTCGATGGAAGAACTCGAATGGACGGTCAACGCCTACAGCCTGAGCTTCGCCGTCCTGCTGATGACCGGCGCCGTGCTGGGCGACCGGTACGGGCGGCGGCTGCTGTTCACGACCGGTCTCGCCCTGTTCACGGCGGCCTCGGTCGCCTGTGCGCTCGCCCCCGGCGTGGGATGGCTGATCGCGGCGCGCGCGGTGCAGGGGGCGGGCGCCGCGCTGGTGGCGCCGCTGGCGATGGCGCTGCTCAGCGCCGCCTATCCGCCACGGGAGCGGGCGAAGGCGCTGGGGCTGTTCGGCGGGCTGACCGGGCTCGCGGTGGTCGGCGGGCCGGTGGTGGGCGGCGCCGTCACCCAGGGGCTCGCCTGGCAGTGGATCTTCTGGATCAACCTGCCGATCGGCCTGGTGGTCATCCCGCTGGTGCTGCGCCGGGTGCCGGAGAGCCGCGGCGGTGGCGGCGGCACGGACGCCGCCGGGCTGCTGCTCGTCAGCGGCGCCGCGCTCGGCCTGGTGTGGGGCATGGTGCGCGCCGACGCCACCGGATGGGGCAGCGCCGAAGTCGTCGGCGCGCTGCTCGCGGGTACGGTCTGCGGGGTCGCGTTCGTGCTCTGGCAGCGGGTCGCCCCGCGGCCGATGGTGCCGCTGGGCCTGTTCCGGCTCGGCGGCTTCGCGGCGGCCAACACCGCCGGGCTGTTCCTGTACGCCTCCCTCTACGGCTCGCTGTTCTTCGTGTCGCAGTACTTCCAGAACGGCCGCGGTGACAGGCCCTTGGCGGCCGGGCTGCACCTGCTGGCCTGGACGGCGGCGGTCACCGTGGTGGCGCCGGTCGCCGGGCGGCTGGTGAACCGGGTCGGCGCCCGGCCGCTGGCCACGGTCGGACTGACCCTGCAGGCGGCCGGGATGGGCTGCCTGGGCCTGCTGGCCACGCCGTCCGTGCCGTACTGGGAGCTGGCCGGTCCGATGCTGGTGGCGGGAGTGGGAGTGAGCATGGCGATGCCCGCCGCCCAGACCGCCGTACTCAACGCGGTGCCGCCCGAGCAGATCGGCAAGGCGTCCGGGGTGTTCAACACCGGGCGGCAGTTGGGCGGGGTGTTCGGGGTCGCGGTGGTGGCCCTGGTGTTCGGCAGGTACGGGAGTTACGCGGGACCGTCCGCCTTCACCGACGGGTTCGCCCCGGCGATCGCGGCCAGCGGCGCGCTGTCGCTGGCCGGTGCGGCGGCTGCCCTGGCCATACCGCGCCGCCGTCCCGCCCCGGCCGCCCCGGAGCCCGCCGCGCCCGTGCTCACTCCGAGCGGCTGATCGGCTCGGGAAGGCCGGACCCGGACGGACCCGGGCGGACCCGGACGGACCCGGACGGTCGACGACGCCCGCGCGTGCGCCGTCGGCCGTCCGGGGGAGGAGCGTCGGCCGCCGTTCGGCCGGGTGGCGGTGCGCGCCGGGTGTTATGCCGATTTTCGAGGGATTCGTCCGCCTATAGTGCGGCATGAACCGTACCCGGACGGCGCTGCTGTGCGCCGCCTCCCTGCTCGCCGCGACCCTTCCCCTGACGCTGGGGGCCGCGACGGCGACCGCTCATTCCACCGACGCCGCCGATGCCGCTTTCGGCGGGAACGGGGACGGCTGTGTCACCTCCCCGCGCCACCCGGGCGGGCAGGCGGGCGACGTCGTCGACGTGGCCCGGCAGGCCAAGAAGGACCTCGACCTCAACGCCGTGCTGCTGAAGGTGACCGTCGACGGCCGCAATCTGGTCACCGACGCGCTCGGCGAGTCCATGACCGGCGTCCCCGCCGAGCCCGCCATGCACTTCCGCGCCGGTTCCGTGGTCTTCCCCTATATGGCCGACGTCCTGCTGCAACTCGTGGAGGAGGGGCGGGTCTCGCTGGACGACCCCGTCTCGCGCTGGCTGCCCGAACTCCCGCACTCCCGGCAGATCACCCTGCGCATGCTCGGCAGCAACACCTCGGGACTGCACGACTACGTCACCGACCCGGCGTTCCTCGCCGAGTTGGAGGCGCATCCGTTCAAGCACTGGACGCCGGAGGAAGTCGTCGCCTTCTCGCTCAGCCACCCGCTGTGGTACGAGCCGGGCACCAACTGGAGCTACAGCCACGCGAACTACCAGATCCTCGGCGCCGCACTCGAGCGGATCACCGGCACCCCGATGGGTCAACTGCTGCGGGAGCGCGCGTTCGACCCGCTGGGCATGGACGAGACCACCGGCAACCTCACCCCCGACATCCCCTCGCCGGTGCTGCACGCCTTCACCTCCGAGCGCGGCACGTACGAGGAGTCCACGTTCTGGAACCCGTCGTGGACCGCGTATCCCGGCGCGGTCATCACCAGCGACATCTGCGACCTGGCCACGTCCGCGCGGGCGGTCGGCACCGGGGCGCTGCTGTCGCCCAGTTCCTTCAAGGTGCAGCTCGACCCGGGGACCGTCGGCCTCGGCGGCCCCACCGCCACCTGCCCGGCCACGGTCTGCATCGCGCAGACCGAGGCGCAGCACTTCGGGCTCGGCGTCATCGTGTCGCACGGCTGGATCGTGCAGAACCCGTCGTTCTCCGGCTACGCCGCCTTCCAGGCGTACCTCCCGTCCGCGCACCTGGCCATCGCGGTCTCCACGACCAAGGGCCCGAACGCCCCGGACGGCAACACCGCCGAGGTCGTCGGCCAGCGGATCGCCGCACTGCTGGCACCGGGCCATCCGATCGGCCTGTGACCGGCTGAGCTTCCGGTACGCCACCGCCCCGGGCTGTTCGCGCCGGGGCGGTGTCATGCGGTCACTGCCGCTGGGCGAGGATCAGTTCTGCAGGCCGCTGGTGAGCGCGCCGAACAGCGAACCGCTGGGAGTGTCGCCCGACATCTCCCAGATCATCGCGCCCAGCAGGTGCTTGGACTTGATGTAGGCGGCCTTCTTGCCGATCGACCATGTGTCGTCGAAGGACCACCACTGGCCGTTCGCGCCGGTGTAGCCGTACGTGGCCACGGTCTGGTCGTTGTGGTAGACGGTCAGGCCCGGCACGCCGGTGATCAGGTTGTTGTAGCCGCGGGTGCCGGCCTCCTCCGCGAACTGGCCGGGTGCCGCGCCGTTCGCGGTCTGCCACTCGCCGTGCGCCCCGCCGTCGGCCACCTGCTGCCAGCCTCTGCCGTAGAACGGCAGGCCGATGGTGAGTTTGCGTGAGCTGACCCCGGCGTTGAGGTACAGCTGCACCGCGCTGTCGACACTGAAGTCGTTCGGGTACGGCGACTTGGGGTCGGGGTAGAGGTTGGCCTGATCGCCGGTGCGGTTCGGCTCCCAGGAGTTGTCGCTGCCCGAGCCGTGGAAGTCGTAGCCCTGGATGTTCTCGATGTCCAGGCTCTTCGAGACCTGCGGCAGATCCCAGCCCGCGGCGATCTTCTTCGGGTCGGCCGGGGTGAAGGCGGTGAGCAGCTTGTGGTTGCCGCCCAGCGCGTCCAGCTCCTTGCGGAACTCGGCGATCAGGGCGGTGAAGTTGGCCTTGTCCGCGGTGTTCCAGTGGTTGCCGGGGTGGCCGTCGGGCGAGCCGGGCCACTCCCAGTCCAGGTCGAAGCCGTCGAAGATCCCGGCGGCGACACCGGGCCCGCCCGCGCCCTCGGACGGCGGCAGGTTGCCCTTGATGTACATGTCGATGCAGGACTGCACGAACTTCTTCCGGGAGGCGTCGGTGGCGGCCACGTCGGAGAAGTACTTCGAGTACGTCCAGCCGCCGAGCGACATGACGACCTTGAGGTTCGGGTACTTCGCCTTCAGCTCCTTGAGCTGGTTGAAGTTCCCGCGCAACTTGCCCCAGCCGTCGTCCGCCTGGCCGTTGACCGACTGCGACGCCGGGAACGCCCGGCCGTAGTCGGCGTCCGCGTCACCGGCGCCGTCGCCCTGGTTGGGGTCCTCCGGGTCCTGGGTGGTGCCCTTGGTGACGCCGTTGAGGCAGGTCAGATTGGTCGGATCGATGTTGCCGAAGGCGTAGTTGACGACGTCCAGCTTGGCCGCGGCGCCCGAGGTGTCGAGGTTCTTGACGAAGTACTGGCGGCCGTAGATGCCCCACTGCACGAAGTAACCGACCTTGGCGTAACCGCCGTTGCCCACCGGGTCCTGGGTGGTGACGGACACGGTGTTGCTCGCGGGCGAGGCGTTGTCGGCCAGGTCGCGCGCCTTGACGGTGAAGCCGTACGTGGTGGCAGGCGCCAGACCGACCAGCGTCGCGGTGCGGGTGTCGGCGGGCACGGTCGCCATCAGCGTCGAGCCCTGGTAGACGTCGTAGGCCGCCACCCGGATGTTGTCGGTCGCCGCGTCCCAGGACAGCTGGACGGTGCTCGACGTGACGGTCCCCGCCCGCAGGTTGCCCGGTGCGGTCGGCGGGACGGTGTCGGTCGACGGGTCGAAGGTCGTGGCGGTGATCACGGCACTGGCCGGGCCGAGATTACCGCGGGTGTCCTTGGCCCGTACCGCGAACTGGTACGACGTCGCCGGGGACAGGTTCTGGACGGTGGCCGTGGTGGTGGCGCTGGAGGCGACCACGGTGGTGCCGCGCAGCACGTCGTAGGACGCCACGGGGAAGTCACCGGCCGCGGCCGCGGTCCACTTCAGGCTCACCGTGTGCGCGGTGGCATCGGAGACGGTGACACCGGTCGGCGCCTTCGGCGGCACTGCCGGACTGCCGTCGCACTTGTCCCCGTTGATCAGGCACCCGGTCGGCGTGGTCATGGGCCCCGACGCGGAGAAGGTGTAGCTGTACGGGTAGGTCGAACCGTTCGCCGGGACCGTGGAGTTGTAGTAGGCGGGCGTGACGACGACATGGGAGCCGCTGACGGCACTGGTGCCGTACAGCTCGCTGGTGATCGTGACACCTGCCGGGAGGTCGAACTCCAGGCTCCAGCCGTTCACGGCGGCCGACGAGCCGTTCTTGACGGTGTAGGTGCCCGACCACGACGAGCCGCTGCCGGTGCTGCTGAACTGGGCGGTGAGCGGCCCGGCGGCGTGCGCGGCGGGCGCGGTGAGCCCGACGAGCCCGGCCAGCGCCAGGGCCAGCGTGGTGAGTCCGGCGGCCAGCCGCCGATGTGCGCGCGCCGGCCGACGGGGGTGGTGCGGCGATCTGAGTCCTCTGGATAACACGGCTCTCCTCGGTGGTGGGGGGATGGCCCGGACGGCCCGTGGAGGGGCCGCGTCGGGGTACCTCACAGTCAGGACAACCGAGTTCACCGGGGACGGCAATGAGCCGGACGAACAATTGGACTGTACCAATTCGGCCGTGAATGACGACGTCGGAGCCATCGCCGCAGATGAAAAGGGACTAGACCAATTGCCGCAATTTTACGATTACTTGACCTGATGCCGGATGCGGGCGCTCCCGCTACGGCCGTGGGGACGGCCGTAGCGGGAGCACCCCTGGTCAGCTCGCGGTGCAGGAGACCGTGGGCCAGGTCCAGGTGCCGTTGGTCTGCAGGGTCATGCCCCAGTTGTTGCCGCTGCCGTTCGGCTTGGCGACGAGTACCTGTGCGCTGGGGTAGTTGGCGGTGATGTTCCAGGTCGCCATGACCTTCTCGGGCGCCGGGACGTTCACCGTCACCGTCCAGTTGGCGGAACCGGACACGGCGACGTTGAGGTTGTAGCGGTCGCTCCACTGCTGACCCGCGGAGAGGGTCGCGGTGCAACTTCCGCCGCCACCGCCGCCGGTGGTGCCTCCCGTGCCGCCGGTGGTGCCACCTGTGCCGCCGCCCGTCGTGCCGCCGCCGTCCGGGGCGACCGCGCGGCCGGTCTGCGGTGAGATCATGCCCGCGCAGAGGCCCCGGCTGGCCAGACCCTGGGCGATCCGGGGGATCGCGGCCAGCGTGTTGGCGGGCCACTCGTGCATGAGGATGATCTGGCCGTTGGTGAGCCGGGCGTTGGCCTGCACGATCGCGTCGGTGCTCGCGCCGTTCCAGTCCTGCGAGTCGACGTCCCAGATGACCTGCGTCAGGCCGTACTTGGCCTCGACCGCCTGCAACGTCGAGTTGGTCTCACCGTACGGCGGGCGGAACAGCTTCGGTGTGCCGCCGCCCGCGCTCGCGATGGCCTGCTGGGTCCGGGAGACCTCGGAGTCGATCTGCGCCTGGCTCTCCTGGATCAGGTGCGGGTGGGTGTAGCTGTGGTTGCCCACCCACATCCCGGCGTTGACCTCGGCCCGGACCTGCGCGGGATAGGCGGCGGCGTACTGGCCCTCGTTGAAGACGGTGGCCCGCAGCCCGTTCTGCGTCAGGGCGTTGAGCAGTGCCGGTGTGTGGTCGTTGGACGGGCCGTCGTCGAAGGTCAGGCCGACGTAGCCGTTGCAGGTGGCGGCCTGCGACGGCGGGGCGTTGACGTCGAGGGCGAAGGTGCCCGCGACGGCCAGCGCCGCGGCGGCGAGGCCCGTGAGCAGCGCGCGGGCCGATGTGAGTGACGTGTACCGCATGGGGATGGGTCCTCCTCGGGTGTCTCGGGGGTCGTCCCCGCGGTCAGCTCGCGGTGCAGGAGACCGCGGGCCAGGTCCAGGTGCCGTTGGTCTGGAGGGTCATGCCCCAGTTGTTGCCGCTGCCGTTCGGCTTGGCGACGAGTACCTGTGCGCTGGGGTAGTTGGCGGTGATGTTCCAGGTCGCCATGACCTTCTCGGGCGCCGGAACGTTCACCGTCACCGTCCAGTTGCTGGAACCCGTGACCGTGACGTTGAGGTTGTAGCGGTCACTCCACTGCTCGCCCGCCGACAGGGCCGCGGTGCAACTCCCGCCGCCGCCACCGCCGGTGGTGCCACCCGTCGAGCTGCCGCCGGTGCTCCCGCCGGTGGTGCCTCCCGTGGTGCCACCTGTGGTCCCGCCGCCCGAACCGCCCAAGGTGATGGAGGAGTTGCCGCTGCTCTGGTAGCCCTCGGTGGCGAGGATCATGTAGTTGAAGCTGCCGAGGTTCATGCCGTGGCTCGCCCACGCGTCGAAGTGGTTGCCGGTGGTGATGGTTCCGCCCGTCCGCTTGGCCTGCCGGACGCTCCAGTACTGGTTGAACGTCCTCGTGCCCTCGATCGACGGGGCGTTGACGCGCTGCGTCTCGTAGATGTCGTACGTTCCGCCGTCGCTGGTGACGGTGCCCTTGTATGTGCCGGTGGGCTTGTACGTGCCGTAGTTGTCGACGACGTAGTACTCGACGAGGGGGTTGGTGGTCCATCCGTACAGCGACAGATACGCGTTGCCGGACGGGTTGAAGCTGCCGGAGTAGTTCACGCTCGTGCGGCCGCCGGTGCTCCAGCCCTTGCCCGCGACGAAGTTCCCGACATTGCTCCACGACGTGCTGTAGCTCCCGCCGGAGCCGAGGTTCATCGAGACCGAGCCGCCGCCGTCGGTCCAGAAGGAGTAGTAGTAGCCGTTGTTGGTGCCGGTCTGGTTGGTGGTGACGACCGTGTCGGCGTTGGCCGTTCCCGGCAGGATCAACGCGGCCACGGCGACCAGCAGCACCGCGCAGGCACCGCTCAGAAGCAGCCGGACGCGGCTCGCCGGGGTGAGACGGCCGCGCCCGCGGCCCGCCGGTTGAGGCATGGCGTCATTCATGGGCGTGGTTCCTCCTTGAAGTGGGGGGAAGAGAAGCCAGGCAGTGGCGAACAGTGTTGGTCTGGCGCAAATCACTGTCAACAGTTTCGGCAGGTATTTCGAAACGTTCGAGCCGGAACGGTGCATGGCTCCGATGGTGTATGTGCTGCTCAGTGCACATGGGAGGCGGCTCGGGTCACACGGCGATCGCGAGACGTCAAAGAGTTGGCTCGCTCGCCAATTCCATGGCACCGAAACTTTCGACCCCCGTGGCCGGCCCAGAGAACGGCCTCGTCCCGCCCGGTCGTGCGGCGGGGGATAAAAGGGGCATTTCGGTGGTATTACGGATGTGAAGGGTTTCGGCCCACGGGGGCGTGCCAGCCACCCGTCGGCGGCGGGTCGCCCCTGTCGAACCGGGAGAGGCTGGCCATGAACTACCCACTTCTCGACGCGTTCTGGACGATGCTGTGGTTCTTCCTCTGGATCGTCTGGCTCATGCTGCTGTTCAAGATCATCGGCGACATCTTCCGCAGCGACGACCTCGGCGGATGGGGCCGGACGGGATGGCTGTTCTTCGTCATCCTGCTGCCGTTCCTCGGCGTGTTCGTGTACGTCATCGCCCGCGGCAAGTCGATGACCGGGCGCGACGTCAAGGCGCTGCACAGACAGGACGAAGCGGCTCGCGCGTACATCAAGGACGCCGCGGGGACGTCCGACCACGCGGACCAGCTCGCCAAACTCGCCGAGCTGAAAGCCAACGGAAGCCTCACCGACGAGGAGTTCAGGAACGCGAAGGCCAAGATCCTCGCCTGAGCGCCGGTCCGGGACTCGCCGAAGGCCCGGACCCGGGGCGCTGGGTCAGGAGTCCGCCGCGACGGACCCCCGCTCAGTGCCCCAGCGCCGCCTTGGCGGCCACGATGATCAGGCCGAGGACCAGGTTGGCCAGCCCCTCGATCGCCGCCTGGCGACGGCTCGCACCGGCCCTGACCGCTCCCACGAACGCCCAGCCGACCTGCTGGGCCACCGCGACGCCCAGCGCGAGCCATGACGTCCCGGTCAGGCCCAGCCCCAGCAGCGGGCTGATCAGCACCGCCGCCGCGGGCGGCAGCGCCGCCTCGATGATGGGCCGCTCGTGGCGGCCGATCCGGCGGGCCTCACGCCAGGAGGGCCCCTTGCCGACCCGCCGCTCCCCGGCGAGCCGCGCGTACACATGCGCGGCCCAGAACACCACGCCGGTCACCACCAGCAGGACGGCGAGCTGGACCCGCGGATAGTCACCGACGGTGCCCGCCGTCGCCACCACCGAGGCGGCGAGCATCGAGCCGTAGACCGCCCCCGCGTAGTCCGTGTAGGCCCGCGCCGCCGGCGCTCCCTCGCGCTCCCCGTCGCGGGGAGGTTCCTCCGGACCGCTCATTCCGCCGACCCTAGGAGGTGGCCGCGGCGACCGGCCCGCTCCTCCCGCCGCCACGCGGGCGGATCAGCCGATCGGCCGCCGGGCGGGAGTCGCCCGGCGGCCGAGGTCACTTGCCCGGGCGGTCAGGAGGCAGCTTCCAGACGGGTCCGGCCCACAGGAAGGTGTCAGCGGTGTGGGGTACGAGGGTGTTCGTCGGCATGTAGACGTCGTGCTGGAGCAGGGTCCCCGTGCGCGGCTGCACCAGCAGCGACTCCCCGAAGCCGTGCCACACAGCGCCGGACATCGTCATCGAGATCTGCGTACCGGAACGCCCCGTGATGTCCTTCCGCGTGCCGTCCAGGTGGACACCCGGAAGCTGGGCGAGCACCCGGAAGAGCGCGGCCCGCAGCTTCGGGGGTGCGGGCGACTGCAGCAGCTGGGCGACCTCGTCGAACATCAAGGCGTTGTTGCCGTTACGAACGGTGAGGGCCGTCCGCAGCCGTGTGGTGTCGGTGGGGAGCCGGTCGAGGCCCGTCAGGTCGACCGCCGTGCGGCCCAGGTACCAGTGCATGGTCCGCTGGTCGTTGGTGATCTTGAGGTACTGGTGGCTGTCTCCCATGTACTGCCGCTCGGAGCCGTCCTTGGCGGAGATGTAGACGGTCGTCGTCACGGGCTTGGGGTTGCCCCCGCTCTGCAACGACACGGTCTTCCAGTACGGCGCCCCCTTCATGCGCCCCACCGCGGTGACCGGGGGCCCCGCCTCCATGCGGTCCGCGAGCTCGTTGAGGAAGGTCGCCGCGTTCGCGCTGGCCGCGGGCTTGCCGCCGCCGAAGCTCACGGCGGGCAGTACGGCGATGCAGGTCGCGGCCGCGGCCACCAGCGCGGCCGAGACGATCCAGCGGCGCCGCAGCAGGCGGTGCCGGGCCGGAGCCGTGACGGTGGCGACGTCCTCAGGGGCGGCGGCCGGCAGTTCCCGCTCGACGGCGGCGTCGACGACCGCCTGGACGCGGGCGAGGACGTCGGCGGAGGGCGGTGTCACGGTACGGGCCGCGAGCAGCCGCTCCCCGCCGGGCAGATCGAGGTCGAAGGTGTCGTCCTGGTGGGCGGCCGGCATCCGGCCGCCGGTGCTGTCGTTCATGCCGGACCTCCTGAGAGTCGAGGGGCCGGGAGAGGTGACACGGCCGGGTGGAGGGCGTCGCGCAACCGGGTGCGGGCGCGGTGGAGCCGGGAGCGGGCGGTGCCCTGCGGTATGCCGACCACGGCCGCCGCCTCGCTGGGCGTCAGCTCCTCCCAGATCACCAGGAGCAGCAGTTCGCGTTCCACCGCCGGGAGTTCACGCATGGTGTGGCGGATCAGCGGCGCCACCGCGGCCGCGTCGAGCCGCTGGTCGACCGCGTGCCACGGGTCGGTCGCGGCGGTCTCGTCCACCGTGGCGGCGCTCACCGCCTGCGCGCCGCGCAGATGGGCGGCGAGTACGTGCCGTGCCACGCCGAACAGCCAGGCGCGGGCGGTGCCGCGGGCCGGGTCGAACCCGGCCCGGCCCGCGAAGGCCCGCAACCAGACCTCCGCCAGCAGGTCGTCGGCCGCCGCGGGCGCCCGCCGGGCCAGATAGCCGTGCAGCGCGGCCGAGTGCCGGGGGACCAGCGGGGTGAAGGCCGCCGGATCGTCGGCCGAGTCCGCCAGCGCCGCATCGTCCGCCGCACATCCGTCTGCGGTGCTTGCGTCCGCCGCACTCCCGTTTCTTGGTTCTGTCGCCCGGGCCGCGGGCGTCACGCGGTCCGCGCCGCCCTGATCTTCCTGTCGCATCGCCTCTCCTCGCCGGGCCGGTCGGTCCGCCGCCCACAACGATTACTTGTCCGCGCCGGGCGTGAGCGTTCGCACGGTGTGCGGGCGGCGACCGGCGGCGGGAGAAATCGGGTGTTTCGCGGCGTCCGGCGAGGGCAGCCGCAGAGCAGAGCTGAGGGGGCTGAGGGGTGATTCAGGGTGGAATTCTTCGAGAGCGAGTTGCCGGATCCTTCCACAGGGGAGCTTCCGATACCCGACTACAACCACCTGCCGCGGATCGGCATGGAGAGCCGTACCCGCGACCTGGGCCGCGAGGACCTGGAAGTCCTGCTGCGCTATGAGTGCGCCCACCGCGCCCGCACCCCCGTACTCCAGCTCCTCGCCGCCCGCCTGCGCGGCCTGCGCGAGCGCCACCAGGGCACCGGTCGGCACAGAGGCTACGGCCGCCCGGCCCGCTAGAACCCGTCCGTCCGGCCTTCCGCTTCCCCTTCCCGCCCGCCGCCGCCTCCCCTTGTCACGACGGGAACGGCCCGGACCCCGACGCACCTGAGGGGTGCTGTCGGGGTCCGGGCCGTCGTGGTGCGTCGCGGGGCGGCCGTCAGGCCTTGAAGACGTCCTTCATCTTCTCGGCTGCCTGCCGGGCGTCACCCTTGGATTCCTTGGCGGCGCCTTTCGCCTCCATGCTCTCGTTTCCGACCGCGCGTCCTGCGGCCTTCTTCGCCTTGCCCGCCATTTCGTCCTTCTTCGCACGTGCCTTGTCGCTGCCGCCCATAGGACATCTCCTTCGCGTCGTGCGGTCTTTCCCCGTTCGCTGTCGCGCCTGCCCCACGCAAATGCCGGGAAACCTCCGTATTCACACGTGTTTCACACGTGACACAGGGAGCTACCGACGCGGCGGTTGTGCCAGGTCGGCGGCGCAGGTCAGCCGGATCGGCCCACTGCGGACTTCTCCCGGACGGTGGGCTCGGCGGCCGCCGCACCCGCGATGTTGTGGGCCATCGCGCCGAACACCCCTGCGTGGAAGGGGGAGATGCTCCACCAGTAGAGGTGGCCGAGGAGCCCGCGCGGATGGAAGACGGCACGCTGCCGGTAGCGGACCCGGCCGTCGTCGCCGGTGTCGACCCGCATCTCCAGCCAGGCGAGGCCCGGCAGCCGCATCTCCGCGCGCAGCCGCAGCAGCCGGCCGGGTTCGATCTCCTCCACCCGCCAGAAGTCGAGCGAGTCGCCGACACGCAGCCGGGTCGCGTCACGGCGGCCGCGCCGCAGCCCGACCCCGCCCGCCAGCCGGTCGAGCCACCCGCGCGCCGCCCAGGCCAGGGGGAAGGAGTACCAGCCGTTGTCGCCGCCGATCCCCTCGACGACCCGCCACAGCGCCTCGGGGGAGGCGTCCACCGGCTGCTCCCGTACATCGGTGTAGAGGCTGCCGCCCGCCCAGTCGGGGTCGGTCGGCAGCGGGTCGCTGGGCGCGCCGGGCACCGCGGCCGACGACCAGCGCGTACTGACCTGGGCGTCCCGTACGCGTTGCAGCGCCAGGGCGACGGCCCGGTCGAACCCCAGCGGATGGCCGGGCGGATCGGGCACATACGTCGCGATGTCGTGCTCGTGGCACACCACCTCGTGGCGCAGCGACTCCGTCAGCGGCCGGGCGATGGACGGCGGTACGGGCGTGACCAGCCCGATCCAGTGGCTGGACAGGCTCGGGGTGAGGACGGGCACGGGCACGATCAGTCGGCGCGGCAGCCCCTTGACGGCGGCGTAACGCTGCATCATCTCGGCGTAGGTGAGCACGTCGGGGCCGCCGATGTCGAAGGTGCGGCTGACGTCGGGCGGCATCGTGGCGCCGCCGACCAGCATCCGCAGCACGTCGCGGACCGCGATCGGCTGGATGCGGGTGCGCACCCAGCGCGGGGTGACCATCGCGGGCAGCCGTTCGGTGAGATAGCGCAGCATCTCGAAGGACGCCGATCCCGAGCCGATGATGACCGCGGCCCGCAGGACCGTGACGGGCACACCGCACTCCAGCAGGATCCGCCCGACCTCGGCGCGGGACCGCAGATGCGGCGACAGGTCGGGCTCGGGGACACCCGCCGGGGTGAGACCGCCCAGGTAGACGATCCGCCGCACGCCATGCGCGGCCGCCTGCTCGCCGAAGATCCGCGCCGCGCGGCGGTCGGTGTCCTCGAAGGAGGCGCCGCCGCCGAGCGAGTGCACCAGGTAGTAGGCGACGTCGGCGCCCGCCATCGCCGCGCCCACCGAGGACGCGTCGGTCACGTCGCCGCGCACCACCTCGACGGCCGCCGCCCACGGCTGGTCACGCAGCTTCTCCGGCGAGCGCACCAGGCACCGCACCCGGTAGCCCTGCCCGAGCAGTACGGGCACCAGCCGCCCGCCGATGTACCCGCTGGCCCCGGTCACCAGGCACGTCAATGGCTCCCGGTCCCGGGACCGGCCTCCGGCCCGGTTTGCGGACTGTCCACTCGTGCTGTCCACGGCGTTTCACCACCCCTCCTCCCGCATGCCTACCCCGCCTGGGAGATCGACGCATGCGGCGGCGCCGCCGGTCGGCCCAATCCGGCATCGGACGGGCCGGGCGACCGGCCCGGGACGACCGCCGGTCAGGACGGGTCGCGGACGGCCTCCACCGCTTCCCGTACGTCCGGGTGCGGGTCGTCGGCGAGAGCGTCCAGCACGGCGTCGACGCCCGGGGTGGACCAGCGGGCGACCGCCCAGACCAGGTCCTCGCGCACTCCGGGATCGGGGTGCTCGGCGAGCCGGGCCACCTCGGGGAGCGGGCCCCGCCGCCGCATGCCGAACCAGTGCAGCGCCTCCCGCAGCACGACGGGATCGCCTGGCTCACCGGCCGCCGCGATCCGGGCCAGCAGCACCCGGGCCGGTGGCGGCGGACCGTCCAGCGGGTGCGGCAGCCGCTCACGCAGCCGCCGCGCCCCGTACCCACCGCGCACCTGGCAGCCGAAACACGTGCAGGGGCGTACCCCGTGCGCCTGCGGCACGTACCGCCATCCCGCCACCTGCGGCGCGGCGCGCACCCGGTGCACCTCGCCCGGCCGGATCGCGCGGGGAACGAAGACCTCCCAGCCGCGCGGATCGTCCAGCGCCGCGATCCGCCGTACGGCCTCCGCCGCGCGGACGGCCACCTGCTTCTCGCGCGCCCGGTCGCCGTAGTGCCCGGTCAGCACGTCCGTGCCGTCGTCCAGCCGTACGTGGACGGCCACCAGACCGCCCCGGCTGCCGAACCGGGCCAGCTCCCGCAGCCACTGGTGGGTGAGGGTGTACGACGGCAGCACGGGGAAGCAGTACACGCCGCGCGCCCCGCCCTGCCCGTGCCCCGCCGCGCGGATACCGGACCGCCGGATGCGCGGGGCGTTCGCCGCCGAGGTCAGGTGCACGAACATCGCCATGACAGGCGATGCTAGGGCGTGCCCGCGGGGCGGGGCACTCGTCTTCCCCCAGGGGGCGGGAGCCCGGCGGCGCGCGTCAGGAGCGGGTGAGGATCACGAGGCGCTGGGTCGCCCGGGTCATCGCCACATAGCGGTCGACCGCCCCCTCGACGCCCGTGCCGAAGTCGTCGGGGTCGACCAGCACGACCAGGTCGAACTCCAGGCCCTTCGACAGCTCCGGCGTCAGCGACCGTACGCGTGGTGTCGCGCGGAAGGCGGCGTCGTCCAGGGCGATCGTGCTGATCACGCAGGCGGTCCCGTCGTCGTGGGTGGTGAGCCAGGTGTCGAGGGTCGCCTGCAAGTCGGTCACCGGTCCGTACGCGACGGGGACGCCGCCGCTGCGGATCGAGACCGGCACATTGGCGTCGGGGAGCGCGGCCCTGATCACCGGCTCGGCCTCGGCCATCACCTCTTCCGGGGTGCGGTAGTTGACGCTCAGGGAGGCCATGGTGATCCGGTCGAGGCCGACCCGTTCGAGCCGCTCCCGCCACGACTCGGTGAAGCCGTGCCGGGCCTGGGCCCGGTCGCCGACGATGGTGAAGCTGCGCGACGGGCAGCGCGGCAGCAGCATCTGCCACTGCGCGTCGGTCAGTTCCTGCGCCTCGTCCACCACGATGTGCGCGAACGGGCCCGCGAGCCGGTCCGGTGCGGCGACCGGCAGCGCGTCCTCGTCGATCAGGCTGTCCTGGAGGTCCTTGCCGCGCAGCATCCGTACCGCGCCCTCGCTGTCGTCGCCCGCCGAGTCGATGTCGGCCGTCGTCACGATCTCGTCGATGACCTGGGCCATCCGCTCGCGTTCCGCGGCGAGCGCGGCCGCACGCCGCCGCTTCAGCACCGCCGCCTCCGGGTCGCCGAGCCGCTGCCGCGCCGCGTCCAGCAGCGGGAGGTCGGACACCGTCCACGCCTGCGGCGCCTCCTCGCGCTGGAGGAGCGCCACCTCCTCGCGGCTCAGCCAGGGCGCGCACAACCGCAGGTAGGCGGGGACGGTCCACAGGTCGGAGACGAGATCGGCCGCTTCGAGCAGCGGCCAGGCCCGGTTGAGGGCGGTGGCCAGCTCGCGGTCCTGCCGCAGCGACCGCAGGAACTGCTCGGGCGAGACGCCGTCCTCGTCCTCGTCCATGCCGAGCTTGTCCATGAGGATCGCGGCCAGCTCCTCCCAGATCTGCTCGCGCGCCTCGTTGTGCGGGGTGCCGGGGCCCGGCGCCCTGAACGCCTCGGCCCAGTCGCGGGCGCTCACCCGCACCTCGGACCACGCGGTCGAGGCCGTCAGGCCCTGCGTCGGCGGCTCCTCGTAGATGGCGACCGCCTTCTCGATCGCCCGCACCATGTCGGCGGTGGACTTCAGGCGCTCCACCTCCGGGTCGCGCTCCGGCGCCGCCGTGGCGCCCTCGGCGACCAGGTCGCGCAGGGTGCAGATCTGCACACCCTCCTCCCCGAGGCTGGGCAGGACGTCGGAGACGTACCCCAGGTAGGGCTCGTGCGGGCCGACGAAGAGCACACCGCCGCGGCGGTGGCCCAGCCGCGGGTCGGAGTACAGCAGGTACGCGGACCGGTGCAGCGCGACGACGGTCTTGCCCGTACCCGGGCCGCCGTCGACGACCAGCGCGCCGCGGGAATCCGCCCGGATGACGGCGTCCTGGTCGGACTGGATGGTGCCCAGCACATCGCGCATCCGCGCCGAGCGGTTGGTGCCCAGGCTCGCGATGAAGGCGGACTGGTCGTCGAGCGCGGCATGGTGCTCCAGGCCGTCGGCGGTGAACACCTCGTCCCAGTAGTCGCTGATCCGGCCACCGGTCCAGCGGTACCTGCGGCGGCTCGCCAGGCCCATCGGGTTGGCGTGCGTCGCCGCGAAGAACGGCTCGGCGGCGGGGGAGCGCCAGTCGACCAGCAGCCGGCGCCCCTCGCTGTCGGTCAGACCGAGCCGCCCCACGTACAGCGGCTCACCGCCGTCCGCGGCCACGATGTGCCCCAGGCACAGGTCGAGCCCGAAGCGGCGCAGCGCCCGCAGCCGCCCGCCCAGCCGGTGCACCTCCGCGTCCCGGTCCATCGCCGCCCGCCCGACACCCCCGGGCGCCTTCAGCTCGGCCTCCAGCCGCTCCGACAGCTCGGCGATCGACCGCGCCAGGCTCTCCCCGATGGCTGCGAAGTGCCGCTCGTCCCCGGCGATCAGCCGCGGGTCCGCCTTGGCCGAAAGACGGGCAGGAAGCTCGAACGCACCGGCACCATGAGCGCCCTTACCAGACAACAACACACGCAATTCGTGAATCCCCTGATTCCGCTCGTTCCGGATCGCGAGCTGCGATTGTGCGCCCTCATGGGGGCCTTGCCGCAAGCCCCCCTGTGCGCTATATCTTGATAGTGGCAAGGAGTGTGTTTTCCTCCGGCCGATCCCGCCCGTGGGTGATACGGGACAACCCCCGAAGACACGCGCCGAGTCGCGCGGCTCCACGCGTCGACGCCCTGAACCGCGCCCCGGCGGCGGTCCTTCGTGTCGAACGCGTGTCGTACCCGGGCTATTGCGACGCCCGCATTAATTCAGAAACTCCGAATGTTGACAGTCCAGGTCGGCCGACGAGAGCATCTTTCGTGTGAGCAGAGCGCAGGGAATTCCCCAGGTCGACCGGGTGCGGAGCAGCCGCCCCCGGGCCGCCGACCGCGCCTGGCGTCCGTCGCGGCGCCTCGTGCTCACCCGGTGCCGTGTCGTCGACCTCATGCGGGTCGGACGCACCATCTGTTGCTGAGGCGCTGACCTCCCGGACGTCCCGTCCCGGGTGGCACACCCCGTCCGGCAGGCAACCGCCCTGGCTCCCCGGGCGGTTCGGGTAGCTCTCACCTCCCTGAAAACCCCCTGTTCATTTCGGCACGCCCGAATACCGCGGCCTCGCGCCCGTTTCGGGTCCGCGTCGCCCTGTTCCCTTGCTCCCGTGTTCCGCGGAATTCCCGTACCAGAAAACGAAACGGAGTCCCTCCGATGTCCCGCTCAGCCTCTGCCGCACCCGGTCTCAACCGGCGGCTGTTCCTGAACTCCCTCCTCGGTACGGCGGCTGCCGCGGGGCTGAGCGCCTGCGCGGGGAAGGCCGCCGCCGGTCCCACCCTGGCGGCGAACGCCTCGCTGCCCAGCGCCGTCCCGACCGGCACCAGCCTGAAGATCGCGTCGTACCAGGGCGTCGAGCAACTGCAGCTCAAACTGGCCGGGTTGGACAAGCTGCCGTTCACCGTGTCCAGCTGGGTGAACATCGGGGCCGGTCCCGACGTCATCAACGCCTTCCGCTCCCACTCCCTCGACCTGGCCAACAACGCGGGCATCCCGCCGATCCAGGCGCACTACCAGGGCTACGACGCGAAGATCGTGGCGATCAACATCACCCGCAAGCCCACCTATGTCTTCGCCACGGCACCGCACAGCGACATCCAGGACGTCAGCGGGTTCAAGGGGAAGAAGCTCGCCTTCTCGCAGGGCCAGGCGCAGGGCGTGGTGCTGCTGCGGGCGCTGAAGAAGGCCGGACTGGCGTACTCCGACGTGAAGTTGGTGCCGCTGACCAGCAATCAGTTCCTGACCGCGCTGCAGGCCGGGCAGGTGGACATCGCGCCGCTGGCGCTGCAGCAGGTCCCCTCGTACCTCGACAAGTACGGCACCAAGGGCGCCCGCACGCTCACCACCGACGTCATCGACCTGCTCAGCCTGCTGTGGGCCCCGTCCGGTGTACTGGCGGACGCCGACAAGGCCGCCGCGATCGCCGCGTTCATCCCGCGCTGGGCGCAGGGGCTGGTCTGGGCCTACGAGCACCCCGACGACTGGAACCAGAAGTTCTTCGTCGACACCCAGAACATCAGCCTCGCGCAGGCCCAGGCCATCACCAAGCTCAGCAACAAGCCGCTGTTCCCGCCCAGTTGGGACGAGGCCATCGCCTGGGAGCAGGAGACCGCCGACCTGCTCGCCGAAGGCGGCTTCGTGAAGTCCTTCAAGGTCGCCTCGCTCTTCGACCGCCGCTTCGAGGGCCTGGCGGCCAAGGCCGTCCCCGCGACCTACCGGAGTTGAGACCAGTGACCCACACCGTCTCCGAGGCCGCCGTCATCACGGCGCCCGCGGATCCCGTCGCCGAACCCGTATCCGTCGCCCCGCACGAAGCACCTTCGCCCGGCGATCCCGTACCCCGCCGGCGGGTACGCAGACTCGCCCCCGGCAAACGGCTCCCGGCCTCGCGCTGGATCGGCCCCGCACTCATCCTGGCCATCTGGGCGATCGCCTCCGCCGCAGGGCAGTTGGACCCCTCGGCCATCCCGGCACCCTGGACTGTGATACACACCGGCGCCCACCTGTGGTCCGCCGGGACGCTGCCCACCGACGTGGCGACCTCGCTGCGCCGCGCGGGGATCGGCTTCGCCATCGGCCTGACCGCCGGGGTGGTGCTCGCGCTGGCCGCCGGGCTCAGCCGGGTCGGCGAGGCACTCATCGACGGCAGCGTGCAGCTCAACCGGGCCATCCCCACCCTCGGCCTGATCCCGCTGTTCATCCTCTGGCTGGGCATCGGCGAGACCTTCAAGTTCGCGATCATCGCGATCGTCGTCTACGTCCCGATCTACCTCAACCTCTACTCGGCCCTGTCCGGTATCGACGACCGGTTCGTCGAACTCGGCGAGGTGCTGGGGCTGAGCCGCTGGCAGTTCCTCCGCCAGATCGTGATCCCCGGCGCGCTGCCCGGGTTCTTCGTCGGCCTCCGTCTCGGAGTGACCGGCTCGTGGCTGTCGCTGGTCGTGCTGGAGCAGATCAACGCGACCAGCGGACTCGGCTACATGATGTTCCAGGCCCAGAACTACGGGCAGACCGACGTGATCATCGTCGGCCTGCTGATCTACGGAGTCTTCGGCCTGGTCTCCGACACCGCGGTGCGGCTGATCGAACGGAAGGTGCTGTCATGGCGACGCACACTGGGCAACTGACCTCTCCCGCGGTCCGGATCAGCGGGCTGACCCGCACCTTCGGCACCCGTACCGTCCTGGACGGCATCGACCTGGACATCCCGGCGGGCCAGTTCGTGGCGCTGCTCGGCCACAGCGGATCGGGCAAGAGCACCCTGCTGCGGGCCATCGCGGGCATCGACCACGAGGTGGCAGGAAGCGGTGAACTGCGGGCGCCGCAACGGGTGTCGGTGGTCTTCCAGGACTCCCGGCTGCTTCCCTGGCGCCGGGTGCTCGACAACGTGCTGCTGGGCGCCGGCGGCAAGGACGCCCTCGACCGCGGGCGCACCGCACTCGCCGAGGTCGGACTCGCGGGCCGCGAGGACGCCTGGCCGAACCAGCTCTCCGGCGGTGAGGCGCAACGCGCCGCGCTGGCCAGGTCCCTGGTGCGGGAGCCCGAACTCCTGCTGGCGGACGAGCCGTTCGGCGCCCTCGACGCGCTGACCCGGATCCGGATGCACACCCTGCTGCGCGAGCTGTGGGAACGCCACCGGCCCTCCGTCCTCCTGGTCACGCACGACGTCGACGAGGCGATCGTGCTCGCCGACCGTGTCCTGGTCCTCGACAACGGCCGCGTCGGGCTCGACCTGACCATCGACGTCCCCCACCCGCGGTCCTACCGCGACCCGCTGCTCGGCGCGTACGGGCAGCGGCTGCTGGCCGCGCTCGGCGTCGACGAGTCCTCGCACGACCG
Source organism: Streptomyces sp. NPDC051976 (assembly GCF_040680795.1). Lineage (NCBI taxonomy): Bacteria > Bacillati > Actinomycetota > Actinomycetes > Kitasatosporales > Streptomycetaceae > Streptomyces > Streptomyces sp. NPDC051976. Next base: position 52,731 of record NZ_JBFAXL010000011.1, on the reverse strand, counting down.
GCCGGGTGACGCCGCCGCGCACGGGACCGTCCCCGAGGACGCCGACGAAGACCTCCCGGAAGACCGCCACCACGACCACCCACACGACGGAGCCCGGCAAGGAGCCACCGCATGACCCGCCAACTGCACCTCAACGCCTTCCTGATGAACACCGGCCACCACGAGGCGTCCTGGCGGCTGCCGGAGAGCGACCCGTTCGCGAGCGTCGACGTCGGCCACTACCGCCACCTCGCCCGTACGGCCGAACGCGGCACCTTCGACTCGCTGTTCCTCGCCGACGGACCCGTGCTGTTCCACAGCGTGGGCCAGCGCCCCTCGGGGACGCTGGAGCCGCTCACCCTGCTGACCGCGCTGGCCGGTGCGACCGAGCACATCGGCCTGATCGCGACCGCGTCCACCTCGTACAACCTCCCGTACAACCTGGCCCGTACGTTCGCCTCGCTCGACCATGTCAGCGCCGGCCGGGCGGGCTGGAACATCGTCACCACCGCGGGCGCGCAGGCCGCGCGGAACTTCGGCCTGGACGAGGAGCCCGCGCACGCCACCCGCTACGAACGGGCCGCCGAGTTCCTGGACGTGGCCCTCAAGCTGTGGGACAGCTGGGAGGACGACCTCATCGTCGGGGACAAGGCGTCGGGGGTGTGGGGCGACACCGCGAAGCTCCATCCGCCCCGGCACCGCGGCCGCTACTTCAGCGTGGACGGCGCGCTGAACGTGCCGCGCTCCCCGCAGGGTTATCCGCTGCTGGTCCAGGCCGGCTCGTCGGAGGACGGCAAGGAATTCGCGGCGCGGTACGCGGAGGCGGTGTTCACCGCGCAGCAGACCCTCGGCGACGCGCAGGAGTTCTACGCCGACCTCAAGGCCCGTACCCGCGCGGCCGGGCGCGATCCGGAGGGCATCAAGATCCTGCCGGGGATCGTCCCGGTCATCGGCGACACCGAGGCCGAGGCCCGGCGCCGGGAGGCCGAACTCGAGGAGCACATCGTCCACGAGCACGGGCTGTACCAGCTCGAACAGGTGCTCAACGTGCCTGCGGGCGTACTGGAGTTGGACTCCCGACTGCCGCTCGATCTGCCGCCGGAGAGCGCCATCGAGGGTGCGAAGAGCCGCTACACGCTAGTGGTGGAACTGGCCCGCCGCGAGGACCTCACCGTCCGCGAACTGATCGCCAGGCTCGGCGGAGGACGCGGCCACCGCACCTTCAGCGGCACTCCCGAGCAGGTGGCCGACACCATCGAGAACTGGTTCCAGACGGGCGCGGCCGACGGCTTCAACATCATGCCCCCCGTACTGCCCTCCGGCCTCGACCTGTTCGTCGACCACGTCGTGCCGATCCTGCGCGACCGCGGCCTGCTGCGCCGCGAGTACGTCCCCGGGCAGACCCTGCGCGAGCGCTACGGGCTGCCGCGCCCGGCCAACCAGTACGCCGCCGCTCCGGCCGCAGCCCTCGCCGCGCGCTGACGCGGGCTCACAACCGCACCCGAACCACACACCTACGAAGGGAACTTGAGATGACCGTGACCACCGAGACGAAGCCCGGGACCATCGGCAGCGCGGCCGGACTGGAGATCCGCAAGGTCACCGCGCGGATCGGGGCACAGGTGGCGGGCGTCGACATCAGCGGGGATCTCGCCCCGGACACCGTCGCCGCGCTGCGTGCGGCGCTCAACACGCACAAGGCGCTGGTGTTCGACGACGTCGACCTCGACGACGAGGGCCAGCAGCGCTTCGCCCGGCACTTCGGCGAGCTGACCACGGCGCACCCGACGGTCCCGGCCGTCGAGGGCGCCCCGAACGTGCTGCCCGTCGACAGCGAGCGCGGCCGGGCCAACCACTGGCACACCGATGTCACCTTCGTCGTCAACCCGCCGCAGGCCAGCACCCTGCGCAGCATCGTCATCCCGCCCTACGGCGGCGAGACGCTGATCGCGAACTCCGCCGCGGCCTACCGCGATCTGCCCGAACCGCTGCGGAAGTTCGCCGACACCCTGTGGGCCGAGCACACCAACGACTACGACTACGCGGTGCCGGAGGAGAGCGTCGACGCCGAAAAGGCCGCGCAGCGCGCGCAGTTCACCTCCATCACGTTCCGCACCGCGCACCCGGTGGTCCGCGTGCACCCGCTGACCGGCGAACGCGGTTTGTTCATCGGCGGGTTCGCCCAGCGGATCGTCGGTCTGTCGATCGCGGAGTCCCGCAAGATCCTGGACCTGCTGGAGAGTTACGTCACCCGTCCGGAGAACGTCCTGCGGTGGCGCTGGTCGCCGAACCAGCTCGTGCTCTTCGACAACCGCATCACCCAGCACTACGCCATCGACAACTACGACGACCAGCCGCGCCGCCTCAACCGCGTCACCGTCGCCGGTGACATCCCGGTCGGCGTCGACGGCGCCCGCAGCCGCGCCCTCGCGGGCGACGCCTCGCACTACACCTCGGTCGCCGCCTAGGGCCCGGCTCCAGTCCGGTCCCGCCCGCACCGCGCGCGGGACCGGACGCCCCGAGGGGTTCAGTACATGACGGTGATACGGCGTGCCGGGCCGTCGACCCGGATCCGGCCTCCGTACGGGATGACCAGCTGCGGGTCGGTGTGCCCCAGGTCGACGTCGAAGACGACCATCGTGCCGGGGGCGTACTCGCCCAGCGCCCGCAGGACGGCCTCGCGCTGCTGCCGCCGGTGGTCGGCCCGGTCCGCACGGCTCAACGGCCGCTCGAAGGACCAGCTCTTCGCCCGTCCCATGAGCAGCGCGGGGAACTGCCGCAGGAGTCCGCGTTCGCCCATGTTCCGCAGGATGCGGTAGACCTCCTCGGCCCCCGGCATCTCCTCGGAGGTCTCCAGGAACAGGACACCGCCGCTGTACGTGTCGGCCTGCCGTACCTCGCGGTCGGCCATCAGCAGCCAGGACAGGATCTCCAGGTTCCCGCCCCAACTGGCGCCCTCGACCACCGTGTCGGCCTGGTGCCAGGTCCATCCGTCGGCGGGTTCCAGCTCCGGTTCCGTCTCGAACGTCCGCGGGTCCTGCCAGGGACGGTTGACGTCCCCCGACGCCTTGGCGGGCGTCAACTCGTACGCACCCGAGGTGAACAGGGCCGCCCGCAGGGACTCCGCGGTCAGCGGGTGCAGCGCGCCCGGCCGCCCGAGTTCGACCATCACGGAACCGCCGTGGTAGCCGACGACGCCCAGATTCCGCAGCAGCACCAGCAGGTTGGTGTTGTCGCTGTACCCGAAGAACGGCTTCGGGTGGGCGCGCAGCAGATCACGGTCGAGGTGCGGCAGCACGGTGATCTGGTCGTCCCCGCCGATGCTGGCGATGACGGCCTTGATGCCGGGATCGGCGAACGCCGCGTGGATGTCGGCGGCGCGGGCCCGCGCGGTCGCGCCCATCCGCCGCGTCGTCGGGTACTCCACCGGTTCGAGGCCGAAGTCCTCCCGCAGCCTGCGCAGCCCCAGCTCGTACGGCAGCGGGAGCAGGCCGGGCAGGCCCGACGAGGGGGAGAGGATCGCGACCCGGTCTCCGGGGCGCGGCTTGGCGGGGTACGCGGGCGTCGTCATCGAGTGATCGTAAGCGTCAACCCGCCGCGGCCGAACGGGGTTTTCCGTCCGCCGCGCCGACCGGGCCGCCGCGCAGCAGGTCGTGGAGCTCGGCCTCGTAGAACCGTGCCGGGTCGAACCCCATGCCGGTGAACTGGCCCGCGGCCTCCAGCGACAGCAGGCCGTGCAGCCGCGTCCATACGGTCAGGGCGCGGTGCAGGACCGCGGGCGGCGCGGGATGGTCGCCCGCCCACTGCCGGTGCTCGGCGAGGTGGGCGTCGAACGGCACCGGGGGAGCGTAGTCCGGCAGCGCGGCGCACGCGTCGAGGAGGGTCGCCATGATCTCCGCGGCGATGGCGGTGGTGTCGTCGGGCGCGTGGTAGCCGGGGATGGGTGTGCCGTAGATGAGGAAGTAGCGGTGGGGGTCGGCCAGGGCCCAGTCGCGCAGGGCGTGCGCCAGCGCGGTGAGGTCGGGGGAGGCGGTCCCGGAGGCGGCGGTCGTCGCGCGGAAGGTGTCGGCGAGGCTGCGGTACGCGTCCCGGATGAGTTCGGTGATCAGCTCGTCGCGACCGGCGAAGTACCGGTAGAGCGCCGGTCCGCTCAGGCCCATCTGCTTGGCGATCGCGTTGAGCGAGAGCGCGGTCGCCCCCGCGGTGGCGATCTGCTCCCACGCGTGTTCCTTGATCTCCTCGCGCACCTGGGCGCGGTAGCGCTCGCGCGGCGTCTTCGGGTCCTGGTCCACCACTGGCCTGCCACCTCTCGGTCTCCCCGCGCCTCTGGATGCACGCGCTAGTTAGAGGCTATCACGAACGTTATTGACGTTCGCTCGCCCAGCGTGTTAGAACTTCTAGCGAACGCGAAAACGCGTAACGAACAGCGAAGACCGTGGAGGACACCATGAACGCCGAAGCACTCGTCGAGGTCGTACTGCCGGGCAAGGTCGAGCCGGAGGGGCTGCAGATCCGGCACGGCGCCGTCCCCACCGCGGGCAAGGGCCAGGCCGTGATCCGGATGGAGGCGACCGGGGTGTCCTTCGCCGAGCAGCAGATGCGCCGCGGCCGGTACTACGACCAGCCGCCGTTCCCGTTCGTGCCCGGCTACGACCTGGTCGGCACCGTGATCGCGGTCGGCGAGGGCGTCGACGCGGGCCTGATCGGCACCCGGGTGGCCGCGCTGATCAAGGTCGGCGGCTGGGCGAGTCATGTGTGCGTCGACGCGGCCGACCTGGTGCCGGTGCCCGAGGCGATCGGGGCCGCAGAGGCGGAGACCCTCGTCGTCAACGGCATCACCGCCTGGCAGATGCTGCACCGCAAGGCGCGCGTCCGCGCCGGGCAGACCGTCGTGGTGCACGGCGCCAACGGCGGCGTCGGCTCCGTCCTGGTCCAGCTCGCCCAGGCCGCGGGCGCCACGGTGATCGGCACCGCCTCCGCACGCCACCACGACGCCCTGCGGGCCCGCGGCGTCGTTCCCGTCGACTACCGCGCGGGCGACGTGGCCGCACGCATCCGCGACCTCGCCCCCGGTGGTGTGGACGCCGTCTTCGACCACGTCGGCGGCCCCGGCATCGTCGACTCCTGGCAGCTCCTCGCGCCCGGCGGCACCCTCGTCTCGTACGGCAGCGCCTCGACCCGCGACGACACCGGGTCCAAGCAGGCGCCTGTACTCAAGCTGCTCGGCCGGGTCTGGCTGTGGAACACGCTGCCCAACCGCCGCCACGCCTACTTCTTCAACGTCTGGGCGGGCCGGGCGCTGGCCAGGAACAGCTTCCGCGCCCGGCTGCGCACCGACCTCACCGAGGTCTTCGCCGCCCTGCAGAGGGGTGACGTCACCGCGCAGATCGCCGCCCGGATACCGCTCGACCAGGCCGCTGAAGCACTGCGCCTGGCCGAGTCGGGCACCGTCGCCGGCAAGGTGGTCCTGACACCGTGACCGGGACCGTGACCGTGACCCGCGTCGCCGAGTCCGGGCCGGGCGTCCCCGCGGCCGGACCTCGCGTTCCCGCGGCCGGGCGGCCCCGCGCCTCAGAAGGACCAGCGCGTGTGGGAGTACACCCCCTCGTCCCGGCCGAAGCCGTACGCCGTGGCCGGGACGACCGCGAAGACCAGCACGGCGCCCTTGCGGAAGCCGTCCCCGATGCCGTGGAACGTGCCTTCGGGCGAGGTGATGTGCGCCCCGTACTTCGCCTCGTACGCCGCGATCACGTCCTCCAGCAGCGCCGCATCGGTCACCTGCCTGGCCGTGCCCTCCACCACGACGTCGAGTCCCTCGGTGAGCGAGTTCCCGCCGGTGGTCAGGGCGCAGTGCGCGTCATGGGCGAGGTTGCGCGCCTTCTGCTCGTCGGGGCCGGTCGAGAAGTACAGCACCCCGTCGTGCCAGGCGGCGATCACCGGGGTGACGTGCAGCCGGCCGTCGGCCCGTACCGTCGACACCCAGAAGATCTCCGCCGCCTCCAGCCGCCGCTGGGCCTCGGCCCACTCGGTGGCGGTCACCTCCCCGGCGCCGGGCCGGGGGTTGGTCGCGGAGCTGTAGCGGGCGTCGAGCTCGGTCGTGGGTCCCATGGCGGGTCGTCCTTCCGTCGGCAGGGAGAAACTCTTCTTCCTCCTCTGGTAACGACCGGCCGCGCGCACGGAACTCATCGCCCCGCGCGCACTGTTCCCGCGCGTCGTCCGGTTCAGGCCGCCGCGCGGCCGAGTGCGTTGAGCCGGTTCCACTCGTCGGGGGAGAGTCGCAGCGCCCCGGCGGCGACGTTCTCGGCCAGGTGGTCGGGATTGCCCGTGCCCGGGATGGCCAGCACATGCGGCCCGCGGTGCAGCGTCCACGCCAGCCTGACCTGCGCGGGTGTGGCGCCGTGCGCCCGCGCGACGGCCCGCACCTCGTCGTCGACCGCGGACGCGGCGTCGGGAGCGTCGTCCGCCCCCGCCTCCCGCCGCTCCCCGGCGATCGCGAAGAACGGCACGAACGCGATGCCCTGCTCGCCGCACGCGTCCAGCAGCCCGTTGTCGTCCGCGAGCCGGCGGTCGAGGCCGTACCAGTTCTGCACGCAGACCACCGGCGCGATGGCCTGAGCCTCCGCGAGATGCTCGGGTCCGACGCTGGACAGGCCCAGATGCCGGATCAGCCCGGCCTCCCGCAACTCGGCCAGCGCACCGAAGTGTTCGGCGATCGACTCCTGCCCCATCCGGCGCAGATTGACCACATCGAGGTGGTCGCGGCCCAGCTGCCGCAGATTCTCCTCGACCTGCCCCCGTAGCTCCTCCGGCGTCGCCGGGTCCAGCCACTCGCCCGACGGCCCGCGCCCCGGCCCCACCTTGGTGACGATGACCAGGTCATCGGGGTACGGGGCCAGCGCCCGCCCGATCAGCTCGTTGGCCGACCGCGTGGCGGAGAAGTAGAACGCGGCGGTGTCGATGTGGTTCACCCCCAGCTCCACCGCCTGCCGGAGCACCCTGATCGCCCGCTCCCGCCCACCCGCCTCCTCCGCCGAGTTCCCCCGCATCCCGTTCCCCGTCAGCCGCATCGCCCCGAACCCCAGCCGATTGACCTCCCGGTCGCCCAACGTCCACGTACCCGCCGAGCCCGCCGCGACGACCGCCCCAGAACCCACGATTCCCACTTCCCCAGACGCCGAGTGCCGCCCCATTGTCCAGGTGCGCGTCAGCTGATGGCGCGCAGGGGGACGGGAGCGGGGTGCAGGAGGTGGCCGAGGGTCTCGGCGGTGGTGTCGTCCGCGGGGAGCAGGACCACCAGTTGCTGGCCGTCGGTGCGGGGCAGTTCCAGCCGCTCGCGCTGGAGGCGCAGTTCGCGGGCGGTGAGGTGGGCGAGGCGGAGGGGGACCTGGGGCGGGAGCAGGTGGTGGTTGAGCCGCCGGGTGAAGTCAGGGCCCGCCACGGGGGCGAGCTGGGCCGTGAACCAGTGGGCGGCCGCGGCGGACGGCCCGAGCCAGAGGTCGAAGGCGTGCTCGTCGGCGACCTGGTCCCAGTCGGGGAAGACCGTACGGGCGCGCGGGTCGGTGAAGACAAAGCGGGTCAGGTTGGGTGCGTCGGAGTCGAACAGCCCGGTCGGCAGCATCAGCTGCTCGAAGGCGGCGGTGTGGGCGAGTACGTCTCCGAGGCGGTTGGTGACGTACGCCGCCGCGGGTTCGAGCAGCCGGAGCGTCTCCCGCACGGTGGGCCGGACCTCGCGGTCGGGCGGCGCCGGCTGCTGCTGTCCGGCGCATGTCCCACCGGTGATCTTGACGAGGTAGCGCAGGTGCTCGCGCTCCGCGGCGTCGAGGCTGAGCCCGTCCGCGAGGGCGTTCACCACCGCCGGTGAGGGGTTGCGGTCGCGCCCCTGCTCGATACGCGTCAGGTACTCCACGCTGATACCGGCCCGTGCCGCCAGGTCCGAGCGGCGCAGCCCCGGCGAGCGGCGGCGACCGCGCTCCGGCAGCCCGAACGCGGCCGGTTCGATGCTGTCGCGTTTGGCGCGGACGAAGTCTCCCAGCGGTGTGCTCACGCTCCCGAGTCTAGGAGCGGCGCACGCGCCCGGGATCGCGGCAGGGTGGCCCTGCGGGGGCCAGCCTGCGGCCGGTCTGGTTACGGGTGGCGGCGGCCCGGATCGTGGAGTGCACCAACCAGAAGACCGAAGGTGGAGCACATGAGCGGGAAGCAGAAGCTGGCCATCGTCATCGGCAGCGTCAGGGAGGGGCGGTTCGGACCCGTCGTCGCCTCCTGGATCGCCGAACAGGCCCGCGCGCACGGCGGGTTCGAGATCGAGGTGGTCGATCTCGCCGACGTGGAGGTGCCGTTGGCGCTGCCCGCGGCGCCACCCAAGTACGCGGGTGACAGCTACCCGCGCCCCGACGGCATGGCGCCGCTGACCGCCGCCCTCGAAAGCGCCGACGCGTTCCTCCTGGTCACACCGGAGTACAACCACAGCTACCCCGCGTCCCTGAAGGCCGCCATCGACTGGCACTTCACCCAGTGGACGGCCAAGCCCGTCGGGTTCGTCAGCTACGGCGGCGCCGCGGGCGGCAGGCACGCCGTCCTGCACCTGGAGAACGTCCTCACCGAACTGCACGCGGTCACCATCCGCGATGGGCTCGCCTTCCCGAACTACTTCACGGCCTGGCAGGACGGCCGGCCACTCGATTCCGAAGCGGCCGGGTACGCCAAGACGCTGCTGGACCAACTCGCCTGGTGGGCAGGGGTCCTGAGTGCGGCGCGCGACGCGACCCCGTACCCGTCCTGACCCGGCCGCGAACAGCCCTCAGCGCGGGGCCGACACGCAGAACTCGTTGCCGTCCGGGTCGGCCAGCACCACCCAACCCGCCTCGCCCTGGGGGACGTCGAGCACGGTCGCGCCGAGCGAGACCAGCCGGTCGACCTCCGCCTGCTGACCCCTGCGCGGGGCGTGCCGACCGCCGTCGCCGTCCGCCGAGAGCTCGAAGTACAGCCGGTTCCTGCCGTGCTTCGGATTCAGCGGGGGGCCGCCCCAGGTGACCTTCGGGCCGCCGTGCGGGGAGCGGATCGCGGTCTCCTCGTCCTGGTCCCAGACCAGCGGCCAGCCCAGCGCGCGGTTCCAGAAGTACCCGACCGCCTGCGAGCCGTCGGAGGACAGGGCGCCGAGGAATCCGCACTCGGCGAGGAATCGGTTGCCGGGCCCGATGACGCAGAACTCGTTGCCCTCCGGGTCCGCGAGCACCACATGGTCCTCTTCGGGCAGTTGACCGACGTCGATGTGCCGGGCGCCGAGCTCCAGGGCCCTGGACACGGTCCGCCGCTGGTCGTCCAGATCGCTGCTCGTCAGGTCGAAGTGGATCTGGTTCGGGCCCCACTTCGGCTCCTGGGACGGGAAGAACCGCAGCTGGAACCCGGTGTCGTCGTTCGGCACCAGCGCGATGCCGTCCCGGGGGTCGTCGGCGGTCTTCCAGTCCAGGAGACCGCCCCAGAACCGCGCGAGGGACTGGGGGGCGTTCGCGTCGAAGCAGAGCGCATGGAGATGAGAGGTCACCCGACGGGACGCTAGGTGCCCGCTCCCCGCCCGTGCAACGCGTTTTCGTCCCGCAACCGAGCAGCCTTGGCCTCCGTCTGGGGCCTGTTCGGCGGACGGGCCCCAGCCCAGGCGCTGGTGCTCCGGCTCGATGAGGGCGACGCCCGGCATCAGCCACCGGTCAGTTCTTCGGAGACCTGCCAGATGCGCCTGGCGTCCTCGGGGCTGCGCAAGCGGCCGTACAGCTTCTGCTCCGCGGGCGGCCCGCCCAGATGCCCCGGTCCGCTGGGTCCGTACAAGCCGCCCCGCCTGGCCTCGGGGGAGGTGGCCGCGTAGAGGGCGGGAAGCTGCGCGGTCCGCACCGTGCCCACCAGGATGCCGCGCGCGGACAGGGCCCGGATCCAGCGCACGCCCATGGTGTCCTGCCCGCGTCCGATCTCGGGGCGGGCGGCGAGCAGGCTCGTGGGCGCGATTCCCGGATGGCACAGGTTGCTCGTGATGCCCCAGCCGCCCGCTTCGCTGCGCCGGTCGAGTTCGAGGCCGAAGAGCCCGAACGCGATCTTCGACTGGCTGTACGCTCGCATGCCGTCGTACGACCGCTGCCAGTTCACATCGTCCCAGTTGATGGCGTTGCGGTTCGCCGCGATGCTGATCTGCGAGGTCACGCGTGCGCGGCCTGCGCGCAGCAGCGGCAGCAGCCGGGTGACCAGGGCGAAGTGGCCGAGATGGTTGGTGCCGAACTGCAGCTCGAAGCCGTCGGCGGTCGTCTGCCGGTCGGGTGGGGTCATCACCCCCGCGTTGTTGACCAGGAGGTGGATCGGCCGGCCCTCGTCCAGCAGCGCCGTGCTCAGCGCCGCGACGGAGGCGAGGGAGCCCAGATCGAGCGGGCGTAGCGACACCTTCGCGTCGGGCACCTCCCGGCGGATGCCGGCGAGCGCCGACTCGCCCTTGCGCGGATTGCGGACCGGCATCAGGACTTCCGCGCCGGCGGCCGCCAGCCGCGTCGCGATGCCCAGTCCTATGCCGTCGCTGGCTCCGGTGACGACGGCACGTTTGCCGGACAGGTCGGGAAGGGCGATGTCGATGGTGGTGCGTGGCATGAGTTCACTCCCTCGTGGTGGCGTCGACCCCACGGTGGCCGAATCGGCCGGGCCCGTTCAGGGACTACCGATCCGCTGATAGGAAGGGCGTGCCTGCGACGGGGCCCCCCGCCCGCCGTCCCGCGGCACCACCGGCCGCCCGAAGAAGGGGGGATCGGCGATCCGTGGATACCCGCGCGTGCGGGAGTTAGAAAGGGAGGAGCACCGTAGGAGGAGACGCATGGAGATCGACCGGTCCGGGCTGGCGGCATTCCTCCGGCGCCGCAGGGAGCTGCTGCAGCCCGAGGACGTCGGGCTGCCGCGCGGGCAACGCCGCAGGACCAGTGGGTTGCGCCGCGAGGAGGTCGCCGTGCTCTGCCACATGTCGACCGACTACTACGCGCGACTCGAGCGTGAGCGCGGCCCTCAGCCGTCCGAGCAGATGATCGCCTCGATCGCCCAGGGGCTGCACCTGTCCCTGAGCGAGCGCGACCACCTGTTCTGCCTCGCCGGACACAACCCGCCCAAGCGGGGAGCGGACGGCGAGCACATCAGCCCCGGCCTGCTGCGCATCCTCGACCGCCTGAGCGACACTCCGGCGGAGATCGCCACCGAGCTCGGGGAGACGCTGCGCCAGAGCCCGCTCGGCGTCGCGCTCACCGGGGACACCACCCGCTACTCCGGCCCGGCGCGCAGTATCGGCTACCGCTGGTTCACCGACCCCGCCACCCGGGAGCTGTACGCCCCCGCCGACCACGCGTTCCTCTCGCGGATGTTCGCATCCGGCCTGCGGGAGATCGTCACGCTACGGGGCCCCGACTCCCGGGCCGCCCACTGTGCCGAGCTGCTCCTCGCGCGCAGTGCCGAGTTCCGCGGCCTGTGGGACGCGCACGAAGTCGGGTTCCACCCCCGTCACGTCAAACGCTTCGTCCATCCCGAGGTCGGCCTGCTGGAGCTGCACTGCCAGATGCTGCTCGACCCGGACCAGTCGCACCGCCTGGTCGTCTACACCGCCGTCCCGGGTACCGAGAGCTACGAGAAACTGCGGCTGCTGTCCGTGATCGGGCGGCAGGTGCTTCCTGACCTCACTCATCTGTGACGAGCCCGTCCGGGCCGTTCACCTTCCTGGCGATGACCTCCAGTGCCGCCAGATCCCCGGCCGTCAGCCGGTCGACGAAGTGGCGCCGTACCGAGGCGAGATGGGCCGGGGCGGCTTCGGTGAGGGTGGCAAGACCGTCGTCGGTGAGGATCAGCAGACAGCCGCGGCCGTCGGCGGGGTCGGGGGCCCGGCGTACCAGGCCGCGCGCTTCCATGCGGGTGGCGTGGCGGGACAGCCGACTGCGCGACCAGCCCATCTTGGCGGCCTGCTCGTGCAGCGTGCTCGTGTGGTCCGGGCGCTCCGAGAGCGTGCTCAGCACCTCGTAGTCGGGCTCCGAGAGGCCGACGGCGGCCAGGTCGCGGGCCGTTTCCGTCTGCACGGCGATCACCATGGCGCGGAAGGCGCGCCAGGCGCGCTCCTCGTCAGGGTTCAGCCACCGCGGGGCGGTGGACGACGATTTCGTTGACATGGAACCAATCTAGCGGTTACTTTCGTTTCCATGTCAATGAAATCTGCGGAGACCTCGACCTCGGCCCCGCCGTCATCCACGGCCTCGCGTGCGCTGCGGATCCTCGTCCTGGTGTGCAGCACGCGCCCCGGCGCGCTCGGCCCCGAGGTCGCGCGATGGCTGACCGCGGCACTCGCGCCCCGCGCGGCGGAGCTGGGCGCCGACCTCGTACCGCTCGCGCTCGCCGACCTCGACCTTCCCTTCCTGGACGAGGAGGAGCACCCGTCCACCGGGCACTACGGCCGCGAGCACACCCGGCGCTGGAGCGGCATCGTGGACGCCGCGGACGGCTTCATCGTGGTGACGCCCGAGTACAACTACGGGATGCCCGCGACCCTGAAGAACGCGCTCGACTACCTGAGCGCCGAGTGGGCGTGGAAGCCGGTCGGCTTCGTCAGCTACGGCCACACCTCGGCCGGTACGCGCTCGGTGCAGCACGCCAAGCAGGTGGTGACCACCCTGCGGCTGGTGCCGCTGGGCGCCACCGTCGCGATGCGGATCAACGACGCCACGGAGCAGGGAAGGGTGCGCCCGGACGCCGCTCTCGACGCGGCGGCCGTCGGCGTCCTGGACGAGCTGGTCCGGGTCTCCCGGGCCCTGCGGCCGATGCGCGAGGCGGCCCGGCCCGGAGCGCGGCCCGGCCCGCTGCCAGGATCGTACGTACGGCCGCTCGGCCCCGACGACGCGGCCGAGGTCACCGTCCTGCAGCGCTGCTGCTGGGTCGACGAGGCCCTCGCCAATGACACCCTCGCTCTTCCCGCGCTGCGCGAGTCGCCGCAGGAGGTACGCGGCTGGCTGACGCGGTGGCGTGCCACCGGGCTCTGGCGCGACGGCCGGCTGCTGGGCCTGGTGCGGACGCGCCGCGTCGGCGCCGAGTGGCATGTGGGCCGCCTGGGTGTGGCGCCCGACCTGCGCGGCCAGGGCGTGGGCCGCTGGCTGCTGCGGCTCGCGGAGTCCGCCGCGGATCGGGACTGCGACCGCGTCGTGCTGTTCACGGGCGCCGAGAGCCACGGGAACCTCGCCCTCTACGAGAGCGAGGGATACCGGCGGGAGCCGTCGGCGGGGGAGGACGGCGCCATCCGCCTCGTCAAGCGGACCGCGAGCCCGGCGCCGCTCCTGCCCACCGCGTCGGCGCCGTCCGCCGGGGAAGCGGCGGACACCGAGAAAGCGGAGGATGCCGAGAAGGATGTCGAGAAGGCCGGAAAAACCGTCCCGGCGCACTGCGGCTGACGGCCTGTCGGAGAGTCCCGGGAGGCGCCGTATGGCACCATCGGCGTGTCTACGCGCCTGCGGTCCAGACCTGTCCGATGTCTAGACCACTTCGGGCGGCGGGTGTAGCTTCCCCCCGCACCCGGCCGCTGTGGCACGGGTACGTCCGGCACCGCCCTTCCCCATCAGTCCAGCACCTCTCCGACGGAGGTTCTCGGTATGACGGTTCACCGGCCCCGCGCTCTCCCGGGTCGCATGCGACGCATCATCTCAGGCATCAGAAGCACCAGGGGAGTCGCGGCGGTCGCCGCCGTGACCCTTGCCGTGTCCGGTGCCGCCGCGGTGTCGGGCATCCCGACGGCGACGGCGGCCGTACGAGCGGCCGCGGGCGCGGGGACGATGAGCGCCATCGTGCCGCAGCCCGTTCTGGTCCAGCCCGCCACGTCCGTGTCGTACCCGATCACCTCCGCGACCACCATCTACACCGACGCGGCCTCCAGCGCGGCGAACCAGATCGGCGGCTATCTGGCGGGCATCCTCCGCCCCTCCACCGGCTACCCGCTGCCGGTGACCGCCACCTCCACGACACCCGCGGACGGGATCGCGCTGCTGCTGTCCGGCGCGGACTCCTCGGTCGGCGCCCAGGGCTACCAGCTCGACGTCACGGCGTCCGGTGTCGTGATCCGCGCCCAGCAGCCCGCGGGGCTCTTCGCCGGTGTGCAGACGCTGCGTCAGATCCTGCCCCCGCAGATCGAGTCCGCGACCGCGCAGGCCGGGCCCTGGACCGTACCGGGCGGGCACATCGTGGACCACCCGAGGTTCGGGTACCGCGGCGCGATGCTCGACGTGGCGCGCCACTTCTCCTCCGTGGCCACGGTGAAGCGCGACATCGACCAGCTCGCGCTCTACAAGATCAACTACCTGCATCTGCACCTGACGGACGACCAGGGGTGGCGGCTGGCGATCAACGGCTGGCCCGACCTCACCGCGATCGGCGGCGCCACCGGCGTCGGCGGCGGCCCGGGCGGCTTCTACACGCAGGCCGACTACCAGGCGATCGTCGCTTACGCGGCCGCGCGCTACATCACCGTCGTCCCGGAGATCGACATGCCGGGACACACCGGCGCGGCCCAGTCCTCGTACCCGTCCCTGAACTGCGACGGAAAGGCGAAGCCGGTCTCGACCAGCACCGCCGTCGGCGCCAGCTCCCTGTGCATGACCGACAAGCCGACTGCCGAGGCGTTCGTCGACGCCGTGATCGGCCAGGTCGCCGCGCTGACCCCCGGCCCGTACATCAACATCGGCGGCGACGAGGCGCACAGCACCAGCGCGGCCGACTACGCCGCGTTCATGACCTGGGCGCAGCAGGACGTCGTACGGCACGGCAAGACCGCGATCGGCTGGAACCAGATCGTCGGCTCCACCCTGCAGCCCTCCACGATCGCCGTGGACTGGGACACCTCGGGCAACGACCCGGCGCTGGCCACGGCGGCCACCAACGGCACCGGTGTGATCATGGCGCCCGCCAACCACGCCTACATCGACCAGAAGTACAACGCCAGTACGGTCATCGGCCTGAGCTGGGCCGCGAACACCGACGTGCAGTCCGCGTACGGCTGGGACCCCGGCACCTTCCTGACCGGCGCGCCCGCCGCCGCGATCCGGGGCATCGAGGCGCCGCTGTGGGCCGAGACGGTCACCACACCGCAGGACATCGACTACCTGACCTTCCCGCGGCTGCCCGCGTACGCGGAACTGGGCTGGTCCCCGCAGGCCACCCATGACTTCACCGGCTTCGCGAGCCGGCTCGCCGCGCAGGGCCCGCGCTGGGACGTGCTCGGCATCCGCTACTACCACTCGTCGCAGATCAGCTGGCCGGTGGGACCGACAGGCCCGACCGGGCCCGTCGTCTCCCAGGAGGGCGGCACATGCGTGGACGTCACGGGCGGCTCGTCCGCCGACGGCACGCCCGTCGAGATCTGGACCTGCCACGGTGGCCCCAACCAGCAGTGGACCGCCGCCTCCGACGGCACCCTGCGGGCGCTCGGCAAGTGCCTCGCCATCGCGCCCGGCGCCGGCGGTCCCGGCGTGCAGATGCAGTTGCGTAGCTGCGACGGCTCGGGCGCGCAGAACTGGAAGCAGCAGAGCGGTTCCCTGGTCAACCCGGCGTCGGGGCTGTGCCTGAACGTCTCCACCGGCACCTCGGCCAACGGCTCCGCCCTGCAGACCGCCACCTGCGGCAACACCCGCCCGCAGTGGTTCACCACCCCCGCGGGCGGCGCGGGCGCCGGTCCCTCGGGCCCGGTGGACCACCTACTCAGCGGCAAGTGCGTGGACGTCACCGGGGGCAGCTCGGTGAACGCGACCGCGGTCGAGCTCTGGACCTGCAACGGCAGCCCCGCCCAGCAGTGGACGATCCAGGACGACGGGTCCCTGCACGCGCTCGGCAAGTGCCTGGACATCACCTCGGGCGGCACCGCCGACGGCACCAAGGTGCAGCTGTACACCTGCAACGGCACCGCCGCCCAGCAGTGGCGGTGGAACGCCAGCAGTGGGGAGTCCCTGGTCAACCCGCAGTCCGGCAAGTGCCTCGACGATCCGGCCAGCAGCACCGCCAATGGCACCCAGCTGATCATCTGGGCCTGCCACGACCCCGGCCCCAACCAGGTCTGGCGGCTGCCCTGACCTACCCGGCGGCCTCGGCCGTCTGATCGCGCGCGCCGGGCCTGAGCAGATCCTCGACCAGGGTGTCCACCAGCCCGCGGGGAATGCTCTGCCCGGTCAGCGCGCGGTACACGATCGGCCCGAGGAGCGCGTCCATGGCGGCATCCGGGCCGAGCCGGGGTGCGACCTCGCCCGCCGCGGCCGCCTGCGCGAGCAGGTCGCGTTCCAGGGCGCGGCGGGGGCCGAGGTAGCGCCGGTGGAACGACGCGGCGGTGGCCGGGTCGTGCTGCGCCTCGGCGATCAGCGCGAGCAGCACCTTGCCCGCGGGGTCGCGGGTCAGGAAACGGGCGAAGGAGCGCAGATAGCCGCGGATGCCGTCGGCCGTGGGCGTGTCCGATGGTACGGGGATGCGCTTGCCGGTGTCCTCGATGAGCGTGTCGAGGAGGATCTCGACCTTCGACGGCCACCAGCGGTAGATCGTCTGCTTGGAGACGCCCGCCCGGCGCGCGATCGCCTCGACGGTGAGCGCGCCGAAGCCGTGCTCGACGAGCAGGTCGTCCGCGGCGTGCAGCACGGCCAGCCGTGCCGCCTCGTCGCGCTTGTTACCCGAGTGCGTCCTCGGGGGCTGGGAACTCGCTGCCGGCATACGACGCACGATACCTGGTCCGGCCCGGTCCGCGACGCCGTGGGCTAGTCTGGACGCAACGTCCAGTCTGGACTCTGCGTCCAGACAAGGACCCCGCACACGAAGGAGCACAGGTGTCCACCACGACCACCACCACGACCCACCGCCACGCCCTCGTTGTCGGAGCCTCACGCGGGCTGGGCCTCGTCCTCGTCGGTGAACTCGCCCGGCGCGGCTGGCACGTCACCGCGACGACCCGCCGGGAGGGTGGTGAGCTGCGTGCGTACGCCGACGCCTCCCAAGGGCGCCTGGACATCGAGCCGTTGGAGATGACGAGCCCGGAGGAGACAGCCGCGCTGCGCCGCCGCCTGGACGGCCGGCGCCTCGATCTGCTCTTCGTCAACGCCGCGATCGACCGGGGCGACCTGCCGATAGGGGAGGTTCCGACCGCCATGTTCACCGAGGTGATGGTCACCAACGCGCTGAGCCCGCTGCGTACGCTCGAAGCCCTGCGCGACCTCGTCGTCCCCGGCGGGACGGTGGCCGTCATGTCCTCCGAGCAGGGCAGCGTCTCGCGCAACACCGAGGACGGCTACGAGCTCTACAAGGCCAGCAAGGCGGCGCTCAACCAGTTGATGCGCAGCTACGCCACCCGCCACCGCGGCGACGCGCACACCAAGCTGCTGATCGACCCGGGCCACAACCGGACCCGGCTCGGCGGCCCCGACGCGCCGCTGATCCCGGAGGAGAGCATCCCGGCCGTGGTCGACGTCCTGGAGTCCCAGGCCGGTGCCCCGGGCCTGCGGTTCCTCGACCGCCACGGCGAGACCGTCCCCTGGTGAGCGCTTTTGACGCCCGGCGCCCGGCCCTCACAGCGGCAGCGGCCGCCCCTCCACCACGCTCTTCATGACGAGCGTGGAGCTGAGGCGCTGCACGCCGGGCAGGGTCGCGAGGCGCTCGTCGTACAGCTCGCGGTACGCCGCCAGGTCGCGGGTGACGACCCGCAGGAGGTAGTCGGGGTCGCCGAACAGGCGCTGGGCCAGCAGGACGTGGGGGATGTCGGCGACGGCCTGCTCGAAGGCGGCGACGGTCTCGCGGTCCTCGTAGCGCATGGTGACGAAGACCAGCGACTCGAAGCCCAGGCCGAGGGCGAGGGGATCGAGCCGGGCGTGATAGCCCGCGATGGCCCCGGAGCGCTCCAGGGCGCGCAGGCGGCGGTGGCAGGGGGAGACGCTGAGCCGGACCCGCTCGGCGAGTTCGGTGAGCGTCAGCCGGCCGTCGCTCTGCAGCTCGGCAAGAATCTTCCGGTCCACGTCGTCCATGGAGAAGAGTCTTCCACCCTCCGTGCTCATTTGGGGAAAGGTTGGAAACACTTTCCGCCCGAATCGGCCTAGTTTTCCCCTGGAGGCCGGTACCGAGGGGGCCCGGCCACGGCGGACGAGGTGGAGAGCATGGCGATCAGCGGCGTCGCCGCCTTCTGGGCGGTGTCCTTCCTGCTCGTACTGGTCCCGGGGGCGGACTGGGCCTACGCGATCGCGGCGGGACTGCGCGACCGTACGATCCTGCCCGCCGTCGGCGGCCTGCTGGCCGGTTATCTGGCGCTCACCGCGGTCGTCGCGGCGGGCGTGGCGACCCTCGTGGCCCGCTCGCCCCTGGCGCTTACCGCCCTGACCGCCGCGGGCGCGGTCTATCTGGTGTGGCTCGGGGCCGCGACGCTGGCTCGCCCGTCGACCCCTCGTGCTGCCGCGACCAAGGACCAGGCCGCCGTGGACCCGGCGTCCTGGGTGAGGCGGGCGGCCAAGGGCGCGGGGATCAGCGGCCTCAACCCGAAGGCCCTGCTGTTGTTCCTCGCGCTGCTGCCGCAGTTCGCCGCCCGGGGCGCGAGCTGGCCCTTCGCCGTCCAGATCACCCTGCTGGGCCTGGTGCACACCGCCAACTGCGCCGTGGTCTACGCGGGCGTGGGCACCACCGCCCGCCGGGTCCTGCGCACGCGTCCGGCCGTCGCGCTGGCGGTGTCCCGCTGCTCGGGCGCGGCCATGATCGGCATCGGCGCCCTGCTGCTGGCCGAGCGGCTGCTCGCGCAGTGATGCCGATGAGCCGGGGAGCGGGGCCGCCCGGGCGGCTGGGTGCCTCCGAACGAGTGGACTCCGGACAGCGCGCCCGGCGGGGCGGCCGTCGCCAGGCGTTCGGATGGTGATGTTCTTTTCCGACCCCTCCACCGGAAGAAGCGCTCCGACATGCGACGTACTCCCCGCAGGCTGTTCACTTCGACGCTGCTCGCGGCGTCCGTCCTGCTGCCGATGACCGCGGCCCCCGCCACGACCGTGCACGCCGCGAGCGGCGACCGGCTCGCCGGGTGCGAGTGGGACGACGGTGACGGCTGCCGGGAGGGCGGCCTGAGCCCGGCGCTGACGGCCAAGCTGGACAAGACCATCGACGACGTCCGCCGGCAGGCCGGTATCCCCGGCGCCGTCGTCGGGCTGTGGATGCCGGGCAAGGGGAACTACCTCCACACCAGTGGTGTCGCCGACAAGGCCACCGGTCAGCCGATGCCGCGCAACCCGTACGAGCGGATCGGCAGCGAGACCAAGACCTTCACGGTCACCGCGCTGCTGGAACTCGTGGACGAGCACCGGCTCGGCCTGGACGACCCGATCTCCCGCTATGTCCGCGGGGTGCCGGACGGTGACCACATCACGCTGCGCCAGCTCGCCGAGATGCGCAGCGGCCTGTTCCCGTACACCTCGGACCCGGACTTCATCCAGGCCCTGCTGAGCGACCCGCAGCGGTACTTCACGCCGCGGGAGGTGCTCGCGTACGGCTTCAAGCACGACAACACCTTCGCGCCGGGTGCGCAGTTCCAGTACTCCAACACCAACCTGATCCTGCTCGGCCTGGTCGTCGAGAAGGTCAGCGGCCAGCGGCTCGGTGACTTCATCGCCAACCGGGTGCTGCGGCCGACCCACCTGACCCACACGCTGCTCCCGCGGGGGACGGAGTTCCCCGAGCCGCACCCGCACGGCTACACCAACCAGACGCTGAGCGGCGCGGTCGCCGACTCCACGAACTGGAACCCCAGTTGGGCGTGGGCGGCCGGGGCGATGATCTCGAACCTGGAGGATCTGCACCGCTGGGCGAAGATCGTCGCCACCGGCGAGCTGCTGACCCCGCAGACCCAGGAGCAGCGGCTCACGACCCTGCCGACCGGCTTCCCCGGCCTCAGCTACGGCCTCGGCATCTTCGACGCCAACGGATGGATCGGCCACAACGGCTCCATCCCCGGCTACGAGACGGTGACCGTCTACCTGCCCTCGCAGAAGGCCACCCTAGTCATCATGATCAACACGGACACCACCGTCGGCGGCCAGGAACCGTCCACCCTCCTCGCCCGCGCGGTCACCGCCGTCGCCACCCCGGACAACGTCTACGACGGCTCCGTCACCGGCCGGTAGCCGTCGTGACCTCGTGGGTCTAGAAGGCCTCTCGGTTGAGGTCACGTCGCATCGTGACACGGAGTTCCGCGAGCAGGAGGTCCCATCGCAGGCGGGCGTCGACGTAGGCCTGGTCGGTGTGGAGGGCGCCTTCCTCCACCTGGTCCCTGAGGTCACGAAGGGCGCGGAAGGCGCGCGTCGACGTTTCGACGACGTCCTTGGAGGCCACGACGGCGATCTGGTACCGCAGTTCGTAGGCGTTCGACTCGTGGAAGGCCGCGGCGGCGGCCCGCGCCCGCTCGTCGGCGGGCAGGCCGCCGTCCCGGGCCGCCGTGCGGATGTGGTTCCTGGTGCGGGCAAGGGCGGCCAGGTACTCGCCGTAGAGCTGCTGCCTGGCGGTCTCGTCCCGCTCCTCGCGGCTGCGTTTGGCGCGCAGGTGGTCCGCGGCCAGTGTGGTCACGATGCCGATGACGGCACCCAGCGCCGTGCTGGCCAGCAATCCCCAGTCCATCGGGTGATCCTACGCAGGCGGCCCACGGCAACGGCGACGGGCGCCCGCCCCCTGGTGAGGGGACGGGCGCCCGTCGGTGCCCCGAACTGCCTGCTGGTGATCAGTAGGCGGAGTTCACGTTGTCCATCGAGCCGTACTTGTCGGCCGCGTAGTTGCACGCGGCGGTGATGTTGGCGACGGGGTTGTAGATGTCCCAGGACGTGCCGGCGACGTGGTACGAGCGGAACGTCGGGTTGATGACCTGGAGCAGTCCCTTGGAGGGGATGCCGTTCTGGGCGTTGACGTCCCACAGGTTGATCGCCTGGGGGTTACCGCTGGACTCGCGCATCACGTTGCGGTGGATGCCCTCGTACGTGCCCGGGATGCCCTTGGAGTGCATGATGTCGAGCGACTCGCGGATCCAGCCGTCGAGGTTGTTCGCGTAGTGCTTGGTGACGGCGGCCTTCGCCACGTGGGCCTTGGCCACGTGAGCCTTGGCCACGTGGTGCACGGGGGCGCGCTTGGCCGACCGCGAGGCGGCCTTGGCCTTGGTGTGCTCGGCCGCGGCCTTCTTGGCGGCCGGGGCCTTGGCCGCGAGGGTCTTCGGCTTGGCGGCGGGCTTGTGCTGCGGGGCCGCCTTGTGGGTGGTGAGGTCCGTCTTGGTGCCCGTCAGGGCGACCGGCTGCTTGAGGTGCTGCCCGGCGGTGACGCTGTGCCCGGTGGGCGCGTCCGCCGCGGTCGCCGCTCCGGCTCCGGCCGTCGCCTGCAGACCGGTGACTGCCAGCACGACCGCTGCGCCGGCGCTTGCGCCGACCACGGTGATCTTGTGCTTCTTCGGCAGGCGGTTGAAGGACGCGAGGGTCGGGAACTTCTTCGGGATCGCGGGGAGCTGCATAAGGCGTGTTTCCTCTTCCGTTTGGGGACCCGAGAATTGTTAGAGGTTCCGAAATCGGAGGTCAAAGCCACCATCTACGGACAAACTCGTAGATGGTGGTGGAAGAGGATTACGGGACGGTTTGTCCGCGACAATGAAGCGGATCTCGCGTGCCGGCGTCTACTAATCCCGTTCGTATGTGAGGCAGGTTACGTAGAGGGGATCACACGGCCCCCCTCCTGTACTCACACAAGGAAATCGGGAGAACGCGGCGCGTGACGGAATTCGGGCCTTCCCAGGGCGGTCCGCGCGGGAGGTTTTCCCGCGTGCCGGGCGGCCGTTGGGCACGCCCTGTCCGTGCCCTCCGGTAGCGTGCGAGCACTCGCATCGGGACCAGGGAAGAAGAGGCGTGGCCGTGACGACGAAGGTGGAGGGCTTCGATCGCCGGGTCGAGCCGTTCCGTACGGAGCTGCTCGCGTACTGCTACCGGATGCTCGGCTCGGCCCACGACGCGGAGGACCTGGTCCAGGAGACCTATCTACGGGCCTGGCGGGCGCGCGACCGGTACGACGAGACGCGCAGCTCGCTGCGCACCTGGCTCTACCGGATCGCCACCAACGCCTGCCTCACCGCCCTGGAGGTCCGCGGCCGCCGCCCCCTGCCGTCCGGACTGGTGGCCGCCTCCGACCCGCGCGCCCCGCTGGTCAGGGGCGGTGACGAGATCACCTGGCTCCAGCCGCTGCCGGACTCGTTGCTGGACGCGGGCGACCCCGCACGGACCGTGATCGACCGCAGCAGCCTCCGGCTGGCCTTCGCCGCGGCCCTCCAGCACCTGTCCGCGCGCCAGCGCGGAGCGCTGATCCTGCGCGACGTCCTCAGCTTCTCCGCCGCCGAGTCCGCGGAGATCCTCGGCACCACCGTCGTCTCGGTGAACAGCTCCCTCCAGCGGGCCCGCGGCCGACTGAAGGAACTCGGAGTCCAGCAGGAACGCCTCGCCGAACCCTCCGCCGCCGAGCAGCGCGTCTGGGTCGACCGCTATATGAAGGCGTTCGAGCTCGCCGACATCGAGGGCCTGAAACAGCTCATCACCGAGGACGTCCTCATGGAGATGCCGCCGATGGTCAACTGGTTCGTCGGCCGCGACAACTACGGCGTGTTCATGGAGTGGGTCTTCGACAAGGCCGGGACCGACTGGCGCCTCAAGCCCGTCGCGGCCAACGGCCAGCCCGGATTCGCCGCCTACCAGCGCGTCGGCGACCACTACGCCCTGCACACCCTCCAGCTCTTCGCCGTCACCACCCACGGCATCAGCCGCAACTCCGTCTTCCAGGACCCGCGAATCTTCGCCTCCTTCGGCCTCCCGGCGGAAATCGTCGCCTCCTAGGGCGCGGCGCCCCTCCACCTCCGGGCGGCCGTGCCGCCGCGGACATGCCGGGCGGCCCGCCATGGGCGAATCTGGAGGGGTGGCCGGTGTTCGAGCTGGGGGGCTGCCCCGGGCGTACGTCGTCTCGGGGCGCGACGCGGTCCGGGTCACGCTGGCCGCCGCGGGGGGCTTCTATCTGTTCCGCTACGGACTCGACCGTCCGGTGGCGGCCACGTACGCGCTGTTCGGCGCCGTGGCGCTGGGCGGGCTGTCCAAGATCCCCGGGAACGGGCGGCAGCGGGCCGCGACCGTGCTGCGCGTACTCCCGGTGACCTGGGTACTCGTGGTCGTCGGCACCTATCTGTCGGTACGGACGTGGAGCGCCGTCGTCGGGATGCTGGTGGTCGGCTTCGCCCTGGCGTTCTCCGCGGTGGGCGGCCCCCGGGTGGCGGGGGCCGCGCCGGGGCTGCAGCTCTTCTACATCCTGCCGTCCTTCCCGCCCTACGCCCCCGCGACGCTGGGCGACCGGCTGGCCGGGACGACGGTCGGTCTCGCGCTGCTCGTCGCCTCCGAGACGCTGCTGTTCCGCGAGCCGGGCCCGGCACCGTACCGGGAGCGGGCCGCCGCGGCGTCGCGGACGGCCGCCCGTTTCGCGTCGCTCCTGGCGGCGCCGCCGTACACACTCAGTGACCACGACCTCCGGGAGGGGCGGGAGAACGGCGAGGCCCTGCGCTCCCTCAACGTGCCGGACGCCGAGCGTCCGGCCGGGCCCGGCATCCACGAGCGGGCCCTGTCACACACGGGGATGGCCGTACGCGCTCTGCTCAATCGGCTGGCGCTGCTGCATGTCACCCCCGAGAGACCGCCGATCCCCCTGGCCGAGGACGTCCTGCACGCGGTCGCCGCGGTGGCCGCCGCGTCCGCGCACTGCCTGAGCTCCGGCGCGTCGCCGACCGCCGCCCACGCGGAACTGATCGCCGCGCGGGAGCGTCTGGCGACGCTCGGGCCGGAGCCCGCGCTCGTGGGGGAGGGGGCCACCGTGACGGAGTGCTCGCCCGCCGTGATGCGCCAGCAGGCCGCCGTGCTGGAGGTCGCCGAAGCCGGGCTGGCCCTGGTGGTGGCCTCCGACGTCGCCGCGCACGGCCGGAAGGCCGCGCTCATCGAGCCCACGAGCGCCTTCTGGTACGCCAGGGCCCGGCCCCCGGTCCTGTGGTGGCACCGGGTACAGGGTCACGCCGAGCGGAAGTCGGTGTTCTTCCAGAACGCGGTACGCCTGTCCCTGGCGCTGACCGCGGCCCGGCTGGTGGCGGGGGTGGACACGCTGCCGCACGGCTTCTGGGCGATGCTGGCCACCCTGACCCTGACGCGGACCACGATGGACGAGACGCGCAGCACCATCCGCCGCGCGCTCACCGGCACGCTGCTCGGCGCCCTGGTGACCGCGGGCATCCTGACCCTGGTGGGATCGCACACCGTCGTCTACGCCGTCGTGCTCCCGGCGGTGGCCCTGATCGCCTTCACCGTCGGACCGGTCAAGGGCGTCGGCTGGGCCCAGGCCCTGTTCACGGTGCTCGTGGCCCTGGTGTTCGCCCAACTGGCGCCGACCACCTGGCGGCTGGCGGAGTTCCGGGCGCTGGACGTGCTCGTCGGCAGCGCGATCGGCGCGGTCGTCGGCCTGCTGGCCTGGCCGCGGGGCGCGCACGACGAACTGCGCGGCGCCACCGCCGAACTGATGCGCCGCGCCGCCGAGATCGTGGTGGCGACCAGCGCGTCGGTGGCCGCCGGCGCGACCACCGACGTGTCCCCGGCCGCGCCCGGCCGGAAGTCGCTGCACCACGAGTTGATCCTCGCCGAGTCCGCGTACGCGCAGTTCCAGAGCGAGCCGACCTTCTTCGGCGGCAGCCGGGGCCGCCCGCTGCCCTCGGTGGACTGGCAGGTGACACTGATCGCCGTGCACCACACCCTGCGGGGCTCCACCCTTCTGCTGGAGCCCCCCACGGCCGATGTCGGCCCGGCGGCGGCCCGGTCGATCGCCGCACTGGGCGACCGGGTCGCCGGACGGATGCTGCAGGTGTCCGCGGCCCTGGACCCCAGCGGCGACATCCCGAACACGCCGGTGCCGTTGATCGACGCCCGGCTCGCGGACCTCACCGCGCAGCCGCCCGGCGCGCCACTCCTCTACTACGCGACGGAGTCCTGGCTCGCCTCCCTCATGACCGACCTGACCCGCGTCGCCCACGGCGGCCCGAGGAACTAGTTGCCGATCCTGCCGTGCACCAGGATCGGTACATAGCCCGCCAGGTGCGCCGCCGGGATCCGCACCTCGAACGTGTTCTTCCATGTCCACACCGGCACGACGTAGTTCGTGCCCTCCGTCCTGATGGGCCCGTTGATCGCGACGATGTGCTCGCCCTCGGGCTCGGCGCGGCCCCAGATGGGGGCGGGCGCGGTCGGCGGCTTGGCGAAGGTCCGCTCCGCGGGGTCGAAGTTGGCCTTCGTCCAGTCGTCGAAGCTGCGGATGAGCGCGTAGACGTACGGCTTGGGGCCGGAGAGCTGGGCGTTCACCGCGTCGACCGCCGCCTTCGGCGAGGCGGGCGCCATCCGCGTGATGGTGGCGGTGGGCGCGCCGACGACGTTCAGCATGAGGGCCTTGATGCCGTCGGCGTCCAGCCCGAGATCGCCCTGGTCGCGGAAGGCGGTCTCGCTGCCGCGGACGTCGACGGCCACCTGGAGCGGTCCCGCGGCGGTCCGCAGGACCCGCAGCGCCCGCTGGCGTCCTCCCGCGTCGAACCTCAGCACCCAGTGGTCGCCGGGGACCACCGTCTCGATGCTCGTGGTGGGGAGGTCGACGGTGAAGCCCGCGACCTGGCCCAACCGCCAGCCCTTGATCTTCAGTTCGAAGGCGAGGTCGGCGTCGACCTTGCCCGCGTTCAGGGTGGCGATGTGCTCGGGGTCGAGCGTGAAGGCGTCCAGGAAGGGCTCCTTCACGTTGAACAGCCGGGCGATCTGCTCCGAGAAGAGGGTCTGGGCCTCGTACATCTTCGGTGAGCGGATCTTCAGCAGCTTGCCCAGGCTCCGCGTCAGCACGAAGTCCAGGTCGAACAGCGGCTCGTACGGGGCCCCCATCGGCTGCGCGGCCTTCGCGTCCCGCTGGTTCACGCGGCCGGCCAGCAGCGCACCGGGACCGGTGGCGATCCCGTTGAAGGCCGAGCCCGCGTAGACCGCCCGCAGCAATTCCACGAACCGGGCCCGGTCGTACAGAAGGAAGCTGCGGACGGCCGCGGCCATGCCGCAGGTGCCCCAGAAGTACTGGTTGAGATCGTCCGGGTGGTCGATGAGCCGGTTCGCCCGAGCCACGTCGGGGCCGGTGAACGACGGCTGCGCCGTCCTCAGGTCGGTGACGGCCTGCTTGGCCTCTGCGATGTCCATACGTGCGTCCCCCCACTCTCGGCGGCCGCCGCGACGGCGGACCGCAGGCCGTGAGTCTGGCGGATCCGACACAGGGGGACCAGTCCGTTTATAGCCAACCTTGTGACCATCATTCAGCTGATCGCCCCCCTCTCCGGTCCCTCATTCCCCTAAAAGCACCTTCGGGGAATTTTCGCATACGGAAATTGAGGCGGCGGCCTTGACGGTGGTACGTACACCTACCCGCACGCTCCCGCTGGGTCCGGAGTCGGAAACCCGCGACCCACCCGCGTCCGGGCGTGGCGAAACCGCGAGTTGGCGGGCTGGGCGAGTGCAGGTCGACGAGGTTGCCCGGGTCCGGCGGGAGTAAACATATCCACATCCATTCGATTACTCCGATCGGGGGACGATCAATCTCTTCGGGGTAAAGACGTTGAAAGCGTCATTACATTACCGGTTGCGACACCCCGGGGTCCGCGTTTACCTGGAATAGGGAACCGCGGAAGCGCGGATCCCCACTTCCTCGAAGGAGATGGTGAAATTGGCGTCCCTGGAACCGCTCACTCACGAGACCGCCCCCGTCAGGCAGCGGGACGTGGAAGCAGAGCTGAACCCGACCGAGGCAGAGGGCATCTACCGGGACAGCACCGAGTGCGCGGCGCTCGCGCTCGTCTCCGGCACGATCGGCCTGCTGCTCTCGCCGCCGACTCCGCGGCCGAAGAAGGGCTGACGGAACACCATGGAACAGACGAGCGCCTCTTCCCCGCTGACGGGCGCGGTGCAGAGTCTGGCTTCCGACGTGGTCTCCGTCCTTCGGGACGGGGGCCACGGTGCCGCCCTGGGCGACGCGGCGGTCGCCGGCGCCGGTGGTGAACTCGCGCTCGCGGCGGTACGGGTGCTGGGCGCCGACTGCCTGCTGCCCGCCGTCCTCGTCGGCGGCCCCCCGGACGCGGGGGATCTCGCGGTGTTCGACAAGGCGCGCAGGGCCTACCCGCCCGCGGCCGACGCCGCCACCACCTCCCACTGGAGCCACTGGGCGATGACCCACGTGCTGGTGCGCCTCGAAGGGCTGCCGCCGCAGGACGCCGCGGAACCCGAGACCGCCTGGCTGGAAGGTGCCTCCTGGCAGGCGCTGACCCGTCAGCTCGCCGGCCTCGCGGCGCTGGCCGTCCCCGGCGTCGACTCCGCGGTCGCCCGCAAGGCGCAGGAGCGCCCGGTGGACGTCGCGCGCGGGTTCGTCAGGGCCGTGCGGCGGCGGGACTGGCTGCAGGCGGCGGGTGCGGGCCGCTGGCTGGCGGTGCTGGCGGACGTACCGGAGACGCTCGGCCTGGACGCCGGGCTCGACTTCGTCATGCACATGGGCGGCGCCGACGCGCGGGTGGCGCTGCACGTCCACGCGGCCCAGCTGATCCGGGGCGAGGCGCGGGCATGAGGCCGGCCGATGTCCACGGCATCGCGGAGCGGGCCCTGGGCTGGGTCCACGACCACCGGTCGCGGTTCGGGCTGGGCGACGACCCGCTCGCCGCCGGGACGGATGTCAACCGCACCTGGAAGCCGCTGGGCGAACTGGCGCAGGTCTGCGTCTGCGTGCGGCGGCGCACCGACGCCGACGACCCGCTGCACCGCACCGCGACCCAACTCCTCGACCACGCCTGGCGGCAGACCGGGAACGGCGCGCTCTTCCTCGACGTCCTGACGCTGGAGCCGTTCGCCACCTATCCGCTGGAGTGCTACGCGGCCTTCGCCTCCGAAGGGCTGCGGCACCCGGGCTTCGAAGCGCTCGCGTCGACCGTGACGCGCACCCGCGGCTGGCGGATGACCGAGCAGCATCCCAACAGGCGGCTCGGCATCGCCAACTCCGAGCGCCGCAGCGGCCTGACGCCGCACCGGGCGGCGCGCACGCTGCTGCGCCGCACCTGGCTCGGCGGGCTCCCCGAACCGTGGACGTTCGAAAGGACCGCCGGATACACCCTCACCCATGTGGTCTTCCACGCCACCGACTGGGGACTGCGGGTGCGGGCGCTGCCCCCGGACGTCGCCGACTACCTGGAGGACTGGCTGCCGCCCTGGGTCGACACCTGCTTCGAGGACGACCAGTGGGACCTCGGGTGCGAACTGCTGGCGGTGACGGCGAGCCTGCCGCGTTCTCCGTCCGCGGCGGCGTACGGGGACGCGTGGGCGCGGCTGGCCGCCTCGCAGGACGCCGCCGGCGCGATCGTGGAGGTGGGGCCCGGCCGCCAGGGGCGTACGGTCCCCCGTACCTTCGCCACCTGCTACCACTCGACGCTGATGGCCGCCTTCGCGGCCACCCTCACGGTCGCGCGGGGCCGGCGGACCCCAGGAGGTGGGACCGTATGACCAGCACCCGTCTTGTCCACGGCGTCGGCGCCGGTGCCATCGAGTGGCTCTACGCCCACCGGGACGGCTTCCGGCTGGAGCCGGACGCCGACCCGGAGGTCGGCTTCCTCGACCGCTTCAAGCCCGTCGGCGAACTGGGCGTCATCTGCGAGGTGCTCTTCCGGGAGGGGGTCGCCGGCTCCCGGCAGGCGGCGCTGGCCCGCCAACTGCTCGATCACACCTGGCAGTACACGCTGGACGGCGGAGAGATGCTCGCCCGCGGCCAGCGCGTCGAGCCGATGTCCCCGATCCCCTTCGAGGTGTACCTGCCGTTCAGAGGACTGGGCTACTGCCAGCCCGAGATCGAGCGCGCCGCGCGGCTCAACACCCGGCTGGCCAGCTGGGCGGCCCTGGAACTGCATCCGGTGCGCCGACTGGGCCTGTCCCGCTGCGAGGGGCTGTTCGGGGTGACCCCGAACCCGCCGGTCGCGGAGGCGGCCGGCCGTACCTGGCTCGCCCGGACACCCGAGCCCTGGACCGTCGAGGGGCACATCGGCTACGACATCACGCACACCGTCTTCCACCTCACCGACTGGGGTGCGCGGCCCGGCGGTCTGCCGCGGGCCATCGCCGATTACCTCGCCCTGTGGCTGCCGGTCTGGCTGGACGACTGGCGTGACCTGCAGCGCTGGGACCTGCTCGGCGAACTCCTCACGGTCGACGCGTGCCTGCCGGAGCCGACGCTCGACGACGCAGCCTGGGAGGCGTTCGCGGCCGCGCAGCAGCCGGACGGGGCGATGCCCGCGATCCGTACGATGCCGGAGGGCGACCCGTCCGACGTCTTCGACATCGTCTACCACTCGACCCTGGTGGCGGCGTTCGCCTCCGTGATGGCGACCTCGCGGGCCATGGCCCGGCTGTCCGGTGCGCAACCGACATGACCGGGTACGCGCCGCACCCCGACGAATCCGACCCGGCGGCCGAAGCGTCCGAAGCGGCTGAAGCGGTCGCGGCGGGGTACGGCGGTGCGGCGCCGCCCGACGACGACGGGACGGGAGCGCGCCTCGACGAGCTGGTGCGGGGCGTGGACGCCCCTGACGTCGTCCTCGCCGTGTCCCGGCGGGGCCGCCGTACGGTGCGCTGCGGTGGCCGTGCGGCGCCGCCGCCGGTTCCCCGCGACCGGGCCCGCTACGAACTGGGCTCCGCGTCCAAGGTGTTCACCGGCCTGCTCCTGGCGCACCTGGCCGACACCGGTGTGCTGTCCGCCGCGGCCCCGGCGGCGTCGTTCCTCGCGCCGGAGCGGCCCGCGGCCCGGCACCCGATCACCCTCACCCATCTGATCACCCACACCTCGGGCCTTCCCCCGCTGCCCGCCGACTTCTACCCGCAGGCGGTGCGGCGGTGGGCCACCAACCCGTACGGCCACTACTCCTCGGACCGGGTGATCAGCGCCTTCCTGCGCGCCCGGCCGCGGCACCGGCCGGGCGCGCACTGGCGGTACTCCAACTTCGGCGTCGCCACGCTCGGCCACGCCCTTGCCGCCGCCACCGGCACACCCTGGGAGCGCCTCCTCACCGAACGGCTGCTGCGGCCGCTCGGACTGCCCGACACCGCGGCGCGCCCCGCGTCCCGCGCGGTCGACGCGACCGGCCACCGCGCAGACGGCAGGACTCCCACACCCCCGCTGGACGTCGGCGGCTTCCAGGCCGCGGGGGCGGTACGGGCGACCCCGTACGAGCTGCTCACCTTCCTGGAGGCGCATCTGCTCCCCGACGGGCTGCCGCTGGAAGGCGCCCTCCGCGCGGTCCAACGGCCTTACCTCCGGCGGGGTTTCGGGCACCGGCACGAGCACACCCTGACCTGGTTCCGGCACCCGGCCCCCGGCGGGCCCGTCTGCTTCCACGCCGGGGCGACCAGCGGCCAGCAGGCGTTCCTGGGCTTCCAGCCCGACACGGGCACCGCCGTGGTCGCCCTGTCCACCCGCAGGTTCCGCCGCGCGGACGCGCTCGTACCGACGGCGTACGCCCTGCTCACCTCGGCACACTGACCGTCGAGGACGCCTCGGAAAAGCTTCCCCGCCGACGCGATGAGTTCCGCCACCGGCGCCGGTATGTAGGGGTGAGTTCGCCGGGAGAGCCCGGACGGACCGCTCACAAGGGAGATTCCGATGTCAGACACTCGTACGGCGGACGCGGCAGCCATCCAGGCCGTCCTGGTCGACTCCTACAAGGCGTGGGAGGCCGGCGACGCCGCCGGTATGGTCGCCGACTACACCGAGGACGCGACCGCCATCATGACCGGCTCGCTCCGCGACAGCCGCGAGGTGATCCGCGACAGCATGGCCCTGGCGTTCGCGGGGCCGCTCAAGGACACCTCCACCTACAACAAGCAGCTCAGCCTCCGCTTCGTCGGCAGCGACGCCGCGATCGTCGTCAGCGAGTCCGGCATCCTCTTCGGCGGCCAGACCGAGCTCCCGGACGCGGCCAAGGTGAACGCGACCTGGGTCTTCGAGAAGCGGGACGGCCGCTGGCTGATCGCCGCCTACCACAACAGCCCGGTGCTGGCCCCCGCGCAGTGAACGGTCCAGGCGCTCGCGGCTGTCGGGCCGGGCGATCACCGACCTGGCGCTGACCGTGCGCCGGGTCGGTGGGAGGCGCATGCTGGGAGGCGAGGCCCTTCGATCCTAGGAGCAGGCCATGCCAGCCCTGCATTTCCAGATGAACTCCTCGATGAGCCCCTCCGAGGTGATGGGAGTGCTCACCGATTTCAGCCCCTCCCGCGTCGAGGAGTGGCCCTCCATCGACGCCGAGCACTTCCAGGTCCATGAGCGGGGGGACACCTGGGCCGAGGTGACCGAGGGGAACGACAAGTCGTGGGAGCGCGCACGCTACGAATGGGACCCGTCGCAGAACACGGTCACCGTCACCACGCGCGACTCGAAGCCCTTCGGGTCGGGTGGCTGGAACTTCACGATGACGCCCACGACCGAGGGCACCCACATCGACGTCAGGCTTGAGCGGCATCCCCACTCGTTCGGGGCGAAGATGATGTCGTCGATCATCCCGTTCGCCGGGCCGGTGTTCCGCAAGTCCTTCAAGGAGCCGCTGAAGACCGTGTAGTCACACCTCGCCGCGGCCGGTCGCGGCCGCGGCGAGGCCGTGGGACTGCTGGGACCGGACGGTGCGTCAAATGCCGTCCGGGCGCTGGGTGTTGCTCACCAGAGCACGGGGAGGCGTTCGGGGATGCGCTTCATGAAGCGGGTGCGCCAGACGAGTTGGTCCACGGGGACGGCGAGTGCCAGGCGCGGGGCGCGGGCGAGGAGGGTTTCGAGGGCGATCTCCGCGTGGCGGCGGCCCAGGGCGGTGGCGGGGCAGTAGTGCTGGCCGCCGCCGAAGGACAGATGGGCCCCGGCGTTGGGGCGGTCCAGGATGACCCGGTCCGGGTCGGGGAACTCGGCGGGGTCGAGGTTGGCGCCCTCGACCAGGACGAGGACGAGTTCGCCCTCCTTGACCTCGACGTCGCCCAACCGGACGTCTTCGAGGGCCAGTCGGGGCAGGCCGTCGCCGATGGACAGGTTGATCCGCAGCAGCTCCTCGACCGCCGCCGGGATCAGGGTGGGATCGGCGACGAGCCGCTCGACGAGTTCGGGGCGCTGGATCAGCGAGAGCAGCGCCATCGTGAGGAATCCCGAGGTGGAGATGACACCCGCGCCGAACATCGTGACGCCGACGGTGGCCAGCATCTCGTCGGTGAGGTGGTCGTAGTCGGGGTCCTCGCGCAGCACCGCGAGATCGCGCATCAGACCGGTGGCGAGCGGATCGTCGAGCCGCTCCTTCATATAGGAGATGTCGCGGTCCCAGTTCAGCGCGGCCCCGGCGACGGGGCAGGCCGAGTTCATGAACGCGATGTCGAGACTGCGCATGAGCTTGGGCGCGTCGGCCGGGGGGATGCCCAGGATGAAGCAGTGCATCGCGGCGGAGTACGGGTCC
This sequence comes from Streptomyces sp. NPDC051976, assembly GCF_040680795.1. Taxonomy (NCBI): domain Bacteria; kingdom Bacillati; phylum Actinomycetota; class Actinomycetes; order Kitasatosporales; family Streptomycetaceae; genus Streptomyces; species Streptomyces sp. NPDC051976. Next base: position 20,156 of record NZ_JBFAXL010000011.1, on the reverse strand, counting down.
GCGAAGCCGTTCTTGAGGTCGGCGGGAGCCCCGTCGGCCGTCAACTCCTCGACGAGCCGCACCGCGTGGCCCCGCATCCAGTCCGTCAGTCCGGGCGCCTTCGGGTTGATCGCCTTGAGCACGGCCTTGCGCAGCCCCGCGCCGGTGATGTTCCCCATGTTGTTGACGACCTCGGGCGGGATCGTCAGCGCGTACTGCCGCGGGGCGCCGGCCCTGGAGGTGTCCTTCAGCGAGAAGCGCGGGTCCTCCAGCACCTGCTTGCACAGGGCGTACGACGTCACGAGCCATGCCTCGTCCCCGGCGATGGTACGGACCCGGCGTACGGGACTGGCCGCTCGCAGGGCGTCGACCTGCGGCGGGACCGTGCTGCCGTTCCACGAGAACGGGAAGTCGATCAGTTCAGGCGACATGGCGACGGTCATCGTCGGCCCCTTCCTCGCTGGTGACGATGGCGTGCCCCTGGTTGCGGGAGGCGCGCAGCCCGGAGCCGCGCGAGTAGAGGAGCTCGGCCATCGGGAGAAGTTGGTGGTAGCAGTTGAGCGACGACGGCACCCCGAGAATCGCCGGGGTGTCGAGGAACAGCGGCGCCTCGGCGCACACGTACTCCAGGCACACCGCCCGCTGTTCCGGGGTGGCGGCCGCGCCCTGGAGCACCCGTGACGACAGGAACGCGGTCACCAGCGCGTCGCAGACGGCGCGGAACTCCTCGTCACGGGCGAGCCGTTCGGCCAGATCCTGGTGGATGGCCTGGTACGCGGCGTTGCCGCGGAACTCCGACATCGGGTGCGCCCGTAGGCGCCCGCCGCCGGGATCGGCCTCCTCGACCGCGTTCACCACCTTCGCGCGGACACCGCGCAGGTTCTTGACCGCCTTCCGCCTGGCGTCCTCGGCGGTGTAACCGCAGGCCTCGTACATCTCCGCGACGAACAGGTCGGTGTAGACGAAGTCCACCTGCTCGAATCGGGCCAGTCCCCACCGGGCGAGATCATGGAGCCGCCGCGCGGAGAAGTAACTGTTGCCCGGCGAGACGCCGATGACGGCATGCGCCCCCTCCTCGTAGATCACCTCGCAGTGCGGAGTGTAGGGCTGGACCTTGAAGATATCGGCCACGAGCGTAAGAGCTGTGGGCACGCGGGAACCCTCCGCCGCGCGCTAGTCCCAGCGGGGCCTGGTGCCCCGGGTGTGGCTGCGCGACGCGATCACGCTAGCCGTAGCGCTTGGTCACAAGTGGTTACCACGTGGTTTTGGCCAGAATTGATCGTCTGATCATCCGAGTGTGCGACCCACGGCAACGGCTGCGGCGCGCGGTACGGGCGTGCGGTAGGGGCGAGCGGCCGGCCGCCGGGCGCACCGGCTTCCCGGAATCCGCCCGCACGGAGCGGACGGCTCCCCACAATGGGTCAACACGCCGTGGGAGAAGGGGATCCCCGGCCGACCGGGGGGTGCGCGCCATGGACGGGGCAGTAGCCACGGGACGCCGCTTCGCGCTGCTGATCGCCACGGACGCGTACGAGGACGAGGGGCTGCGGCAGTTGAGCGCGCCCGCACACGACGCCCAGGCGCTGGCCGAGGTGCTGCGTGATCCGGACATCGCCGGGTTCGAGGTGACGACCCTCGTCAACGCACCGCACCACATGGTCGGGGCGGCCGTCGGAGAGTTCTTCAACGCCCGCGGCCGCGACGACCTCGCACTGCTGTACTTCACCGGGCACGGCATCAAGGACGACGACGGCCGCCTCCACCTGGCCACGGTCGACACCCGGCTCACCAACCGCATGTTCACCTCCGTGCCCGCGGAACTGGTCGACCGGGCGATGGGCAGGTGCGCGTCGCGGCAGCAGGTGCTGATCCTCGACTGCTGCTACAGCGGCGCCTTCCCGGCGGGCCAGCTCGCCAAGGGCGATGCCGACGTGCACGCGCTGGAGATGTTCCGGGGCCTCGGCCGCACGGTGCTGTCCGCCTCCGACGCGGCCCAACTCGCCTTCGAGGGAGACCGGCTGCACGGCAGCGCGCCCCGCTCGGTCTTCACCAAGCACCTGGTGGAAGGGCTGCGCGAGGGCGCCGCCGACCTCGACGGCGACGGCTACATCACCCTTGACGAGCTGTACGCCTACGTCTACGGCAAGGTCGTCAGGGAGATGCCCGGGCAGCGGCCCAAGAAGCTGGAGAACACCGAGGGCCGGATCGTCATCGCCGAGAACGTCAACTGGTCCCTGCCCGTACAGCTCCAGCACCTCCTGCACAGCCTGTACGCCACGGAACGCTTCGCCGGCGTGGAGCAACTCGCCCACCTGTACCGCAACGGCAACCCCCGGGTCCGCGCCCGCGCGGCGGAGGAACTCCGGCTGCTGGCGGACGACGACAGCCGCCGCGTGTACGCCGCGGTGGCGGCGGTGGGGCTGGGCGGTGGACCGAATCCGGCCACCGAGGCCGTCCCGGCCGACGCTCCCGACCCGGCGGCGGAGGCCGCCCCTGATCCCGCTCCCGACCCGGCTCCCGCTCCCGACCCGGCTACCGCTTCCGCTCCTGATCCCGCCGACGCTCCCGCCCCGGACGCCGCACCCGAGCCGCCCCCGGCTCCCGATCCGGCCGCCGCACCCGACCCGGCGGAACTGGACGACCTCCGGGCGCGGGCCATCGCGGAGCGGGAGAGCAGCGGACTCATCCGGGCCGAGGAGTGCTTCTGGGAGTACCTCGACCTCGCCCTCCAGCGCCGCGACCGCGGGCACGAGGGCTGGGCCTGGGACGGCATCGGCTCCTGCCTCTACCGGGCCGGGCACGTCGAGACGGCGCGGAGGTTCTTCACCCGGGCCGAGCGCTGTGCCGACGAGACCGGTGACACGCTCCTGAAGTCCTGGTGCCTGTACAACTTCGGCCTGTGCCGGCGTGAGCACGGTGACGCGCCGGGGGCCAGGGCCCTCTTCGAGCAGTCGGTGTCGCTGGCCGACGCCCACCGGCACCGCGAGCCCGCACGCTGGAGCCGTCATGAGCTGGCCGCGCTGACTCAGGGGGAAGGCGTGTCCTAGACCTCGGGCAGGGAGGGGTCCGGTGTCCACGGGCTCGGGGCGGTGACGGTCCAGCGTTCGTGGTCGCGCCAGGCGCCGTCGATGTAGAGGTAGTCGGGGGAGACGCCCTCGAAGTGGAAGCCCAGGCGCTTGACCAGGGCCAGGGAGGCTTTGTTGCCCGGCTGGACGCAGGCCTCCAGCCGGTGCAGCCGCAGCTCGGTGAAGGCGTGGTGCACGGCGAGGGTGACGCCTTCGCTCATGTACCCGTGCCCCGCGGATGGCGCGAAGGCCGCGTAACCCAGGGACGCACCCTGGTAGCGGCCGCGGATCACGGAGTTGATGTTGACCATGCCCGCCGCCGCGCCGGTCTCCCGCACGCGGACCAGGAAGCCCAGGTTGGAGCCGTCGTCGAAGCGGCGCATCCAGAGCGCGAACGCCTCCGCGGTCGCGGGCAGCTGCATCCACGGCCCGTGCAGTGCGGCGCTGGCCTGCACGAGCGCGCAGAACTCGTCCTGGTCGGCGGCGGTGAGCGGGTGCAGTGCCACCCGTGACGGGGTCTCGATCATGGGCCAAAGGTAGCCGGTCAGAGGTAGCCGGTGAGGTCAGTCGGCGGGGAGGTCGAGGCTGATCTCGGTGCCGGGGGCGACGGTGTGGAGGTGGTCGCGCAGGGCGACCCGCAGCGGGGTCTGACCGGAGTCGGGGACGCTGATGTGGAGGCGGCCGGACTTGAGGGTGAGGCCGATGCCCCAGTGGCCCTGGTAGCGGACGGCCAGGTGGAAGCGGGAGAGGCCGGGCAGCGGGACGGGGTCGAGGCGCAGTGCGTCCCGGCGGGGTTCGAGGCCGGTCAGACCGCGCTGGACCAGGTCGAGGGTGCCCGCCATGGCGCCGAGGTGGATGCCCTCGCCGGTGGTGCCGCCCTGCACGTCGGCGACGTCGCCGAGCAGGGCCTCGCGGACGTAGTGCCACGCCTCGGCACGCCGGGAACGGGCCAGGACCCAGCCGTGCACCAGCCCGCTCAGAGTGGAGCCGTGGCTGGTTCTGGCGAGGTAGTGGTCGACGGTCGCGGCCCAGGTGTCGTCGTCGAGCTTGTGGCCCAACTGGCGGAAGAGCGCGGCCAGTTCGGCGGGCGGGAAGAGATAGCCGAGCATCAGCACATCGGCCTGCTTGGACGCCTGGTACCGGTTGACGGAGTCGCCCTCGGCCTCCAGGATGCGGTCCAGGCGGCGGATGTCGTCGTAACGGCGCCGGTAGCGTGCCCAGTTGAGTTCGTCGAGGGCGCCGTAGCCCTCGAACTGGCTGATCACGCCACGGTGGAAGGGCACGCGCAGGCGGCGGGAGACGTCCTCCCACAGGTCGAGTTCGGTGCGGTCGAGCGCGAGGCGCTCGAACAGCTCGTCGCGGCGCGGCGCCGGGAGCGTGTCCGCCAGGTCCAGCGCGCGGCTGAGCACCCAGGCCGCGGTGACGTTGGTGTACGCGTTGTCGTCGAGCCCCGGCTCCGCCGCGTCCGGGTAGGCGTCGTGGTACTCGTCCGGGCCGACGACGCCGCGGATCCGGTAGTGGGCGTACGCCGGGTCCCAGACCGCGCTGTGCGCCCAGAAGCGGGCGATCTGCAGCAGCATGTCGGCGCCCTCGGTGTGCAGGAACGCGGTGTCGCCGCTGGCCAGGCAGTACTGCCACACGTTGTACGCCACCGCGGAGCCGACGTGGTGCTGCAGATGGGAGTGGTCGGGCAGCCAGCGGCCCGAGCGCGGGTTGAGGTGGAAGCGCTGGGTCTCCTCGCGCCCGTCGCTGCCGCTCTGCCACGGGTACATCGCCCCGGTCCGCCCCTCGGCGGCCGCCGCGCGGCAGGCGGCGCCCAGACGGCGGTGCCGGTAGGAGAGCAGTGCCCGGGAGACCTCGGGCAGGTGCAGGTTCAGGAACGGCAGCACGAACAGCTCGTCCCAGAACACATGCCCCCGGTACGCCTCGCCGTGCAGCCCGCGCGCGGGCACGCCGACGTCGAGGCCCGCGGTGTGCGGCGAGAGCGTCTGCAGGAGGTGGAAGAGGTGCAGCCGCAGCACCTTCCCGGCCTCGCCCGGCACCCGCAGCTCGGACCGCTCCCACAGCCGGGCCCAGGCCGCCGTGTGCGACTCCAGGAGCGCCGCGAAGTCCGGGGCGGCCGTCACCCGGTCCAGGGCGGCGTGCAGCGGGTCGCTGATCGCCGGGTCGCGCGAGAGGTGCAGGGCGACCGTCTTCTCCACGGTCACCGACCGCCCGGGCACCACCGGCAGCGTCATCCGGTGCACCGCCTCGCCTTCCCCCGCGACGAGCGTGACCGCGGCGGGCGGCCCGTCGCCGGCGTCGGCGCGGGTACGGGCGGCCATCGCGACACGGATGTCGGAGGCGGACGTCCGGCAGGTCAGGCACACCGTGTCGGCGCCGCTGGTGCCGGTGCGCACATGCACCAGATGGCGGTCGGCGAGGTCCTGGTACCGCTCCACCCCCGTATTGCGTACGGTCCCGTCGATGCCGGTCTCGATCAGCAGCTCCCCGGACCAGCCCTCCGCGGTGATCAGCGTCCGCTGCGCGGCCAGGTGCGGGTCGCCCATGTGCACCAAGCGCGTCTCGTCCAGCACGACCTCGCGCCCGGCGGAGTCCCGTAGCCGTATCCGCCGCGCCAGGGTGCCCTGGCCCAGGTCGAGGACCTGCTCGTACGCCGTCACCTCGCAGTCGTCGGGGGTGAACCAGGAGCCGCCGGCCGGGCGGACCCGTACGGGCAGCCAGTTCGGCAGGTTGACCATGTCCTCGTTGTCGACCTCCCGGCCCGCGACCTGGGAGGTCAGCCGGTTGTAGCAGCCCGCCGCGTACGTTCCCGGATAGTGCGCGGGACCGCGCGGAGCCTCGGCGGCGGCGCCGCGGGTGGCGAAGTACCCGTTGCCGAGCGTGCACAGCGACTCGCGCAGCCGCTCCCGCGCCGGGTCGTACCCCTCGTACCGCCAGATCCCGTCCGGCTCCATGGACCGTCCCCCGCCCGTCAGGCGGGCTGCGGCACGACGGCGACAGGGCAGGGGGAGTGGTGCAGCACCCCGTGGTTGACCGGACCCAGCTGGAGCCCGACCTTCGAGTGCCGGTGCCGGGCGCCGACCACCAGGAGGTCGGCGCCGGCGGCGCGCTCCAGCAGCGCCTTGCGCGGGTGGCCCTCGACGGACGTCAGCTCGACCGGCACCTCGGCGTGGCCCAGGGCGAAGGAGGCCACGATGTCGTCCAGCGTCTCCTGCGCGTGACGGCTCTCCTGGCCGGCGTCGTCGGAGCCGATACGGGGGCGGCGCCAGGCCCTGACCACCTCCAGGACCGCGCCGCGCCTCGCGGCCTGGCGGAACGCGAAGGCGCCCGCCGCCGACGACCGGTCCTCGGCGCCCACCCCGAGCACCACCCGGGGCCTACCGTCGCCGGGCTCCCGCCGCGGCCCGCGCACCACGACCACCGGGCACTGGGCACGCGCCGCGACCGTCAGGCTGGTGGAGCCGAGGAGGAGGTCGGTGATCTCGCCCCGCCCGCGGTTGCCCACGACCACGGCGTACGCCTGCTCTGCTTCCGTCAGCAGCGCGGTCACGGGGTCGTGGGGTACGACCTCGGCGGTGACCTTCACGTCGGGGCGCAGCGCCTCGGCCTGTTCGCGCGCCGAGGCGACGATGCGCTCGGCGAGGATCTCCTCCGACGCGCGGTCGGGGCTGAAGTTCGGCTTGATCCGGTCGTAGTGCTCCCACAGTGACGCGAACACCAGCCGCAGCGGCTGCCCGGTGCGGGCGGCCTCGTCCGCCGCCCAGTCCACCGCGCCCACGGCGGCGTCGGAACCGTCGACACCGACGACCACGGGAAGCTCCATCGTCCGCACCTTCTCCCGTCCGGGTTTCCGGTCCCCCCTGCCATCGTCACCCCGCCGCCGGGACGGCGCCACGGCCGGCCGCCGGGGCCCGCTCGCCCCGCCCGCCTCACATCGTCGTGATGCGGCGTCCGGTGACGGTGCCCGGCCGGATCCGGATCCACAGCGGGCGGTCGCCGCCCGCCCACGGCTGTGCGATGTGCCTCTCCGTGAGGTGCCGCATCGCCGAGGGGTCCTCGATCCGTTCCGCGGTGCCGGTGACCAGGACGCTCCAGCCCGCGCTGTGCTGGTCGTCCACCCGGTCCACCTCGAAGGACACCCCGGCACCGGTCTCGGGCGCTGCCGAGACCCGGGGGGCCGTGCGGTAGACGATCGTGTCGGCGTCGACGGTGTAGTTCACGGGGAAGACGGTGGGAGCCGGCCGGGCGGGCAGGGCGACGCGCCCCACGCCGTGGGTGCCGAGCTTGTCCCAGCACTCGGCCGTGGTGAGACGGGCCAGGACGGGGCGGGAGCCCGGTCCCGACTGCCCGGGCGGTGGATCGGCGCGTCCTTCGAGCAGTTCCTCGGACGACAGGTCGAGGGCGGCGGCGATCCGCCCCATGCCCCCGGGGTCGAAGTCGGGCCCGATCTCCAGCAGTTGCCGCAGATAGCGCGGCGACATGCCCGACCGGTTCGCCAACGCGTTCTCGCTCAGGCCGAGTTGCATGCGACGGTCGGCGATGTGCCGTGCGAGGGCGAGGGGATCGGTGCCGGGACGTACCGCCCCGGTGTTCTGGTTCACAGCGGATCGACCTCCCGGCGTTCATGCGGCTCTCCGTCCAGCCTCACTCACGACACCCCCGGGCGCCATGCGGGGCCGCCTCGCCGCTCCCGCGCGGGACCGTTGGACCCCGGCAGGGCCCCGGCCGGCCCTAAGCCCGGCGGCGCCGTTTCAGGAGAGTGAGAGGCGGGGTACCGCGGCTCGACGAGGAGGCGGCACGGTGAGTGAGCACATGACGGCGGACGACCACGCGGCGGCGACCGCGCCCCTGGTGCTGGTCGCGTACGCGTCGAAGAACGGCGGCACCGCCGAGATCGCCTGGTGGATCGGGGAGACGCTGACCGCCGAGGGCGTCGACGCGCAGGTGCGGACGGCCCGCGAGGTCGACGACCTGAGCTGCTACAGCGCGGTGGTGCTCGGCTCCGGTGTGTACGCGGGCCGGTGGCTGCGTGAAGCGGTCCGCTTCGCCCGGCGGCACCGCGACCCCCTGCGCCGGGTGCCGGTGTGGCTGTTCAGCAGCGGTCCGCTGGACCCGTCGGCGCGGGAGGGAGACCTCCCCGCGGTGCCCGGCGCGGTGAAGGTCGGCGACCTGGTCGACGCACGGGAGCACAGGACCTTCGGCGGGCGGCTGGTCCCGGGCGCCCGCGGCTTCATGGCGCGCATGATCCTCAGGCAGGGCAGGGGCGGTGACTACCGGGACCGTGAGCGGATCACGGCCTGGGCACGCGACCTCGCGCGGGAGGCGGTGTCGTCGCCGCGGCGGCTCTGAGGCGCGGCCCCGTACGAGGAGCGGGTACGACGGGCCTGGCGTCCGTACGACGAGCGGGGCCGTCCGTCCCGCCGTCAGTGACCGCGACCGTGCCGGCGCCCGCCGCCCGTGTCCAGGACGTCCCTCGCCGGGCGCCGCGGGGTGGCCGGGCCCTCCGGGCCGTAGCCGAACCTGGCCAGCATCTGCACATGGCCGTGTCCACCGCGCGGGTCGCGCAACGCCCACCGCAGCTCCGGCCACTCCACCGCCTGGCTGAACATCGACGACTTCACCCCGTGCGCGGTGGCGACCAGCAGCGCGTGCTCCAGCCCCTGCCCCGCGCGCAGCCAGTCCGCGCGGGTGTCGTGCCGGGTGGTCAGTACGGCGACGAGCGGATGCCGCTCGAAGGCCGCGGAGGGCCGGGTGGCGCCGGGGCGCATCGCGGTGAAGTCGCGGACCGGCACCTGGCCGGTGGAGTCCCGTGGCCCGAGCGCCGCACCGGGTATCCCGTCGGGCGCGCCCTCGCGCACCCAGGAGCGGCTCTCGCCGCTGCGGTCGCGATCGGAGACGGCGAACCGTTCCGCTTCCGCCGTGAGCCGCAGGAGGCGCCAGCTCTCCGCGGCCCCGGGGAACGTGATGCGGGCACCCTCGGCGGCCGCGGCCTCCGCGATCTCCGCGAGCACCTCGGCGGGGACCGGCCGGTCGTCGAAGGGGAAGCGGCTGCTGTGGCGGCGCCACAGCGCGTCGTACAGCCGGGCGTGCCGCTGCCCGCCGCTCCCGGCAGGAGCTCCGGCGAGCCGTACGGTCGCGAGGAAGTCGGGTTCCGCGGGCCGGGGCAGCAGGCGTACGACCGGCTCCCAGCCGAACCGGGCGACCGCGACGCGCAGGTTGAACACGGCGGCACCGGCCGAGACGTGCAGGGCGCGGCCGAGAGGGTCCGCGTGCCGCAGCGCCCGCTCGGTGGCGGCGTGCAGTTCGATCGTGGAGGTGTCGGGGTCCAGCCGGTAGCGCCACGGCTGGGTGTTGTGGACGGACGGCGCCGAGACGGCCGCCGAGATGAGCTTCTCCAGCGTCGCCGCGTCCAGTGCCGCTGTGCTCATGGCCGTCTCCTCGCAGTCCTCGTCCTGGCCCCAGGGTCATGGATCGGGCACGGCGTGGGCAGGGGCCGATGGTTGTCGTCCGGGGGGCCGAACGGACCTCATCGGCGCCCGTGGCCTGATGCGGGCGCTCCCTGGGTGGCGATGACCGCGGCCTGGATGCGGCGCTCGACGCCGAGCTTGGCCAGCAGCCGCGAGACGTTGTTCTTGACGGTCTTCTCCGACAGGTAGAGCCGCCGGCCGATCTGTCGGTTGGTGAGCCCTTCGCCGATCAGCGCGAGCACCTCCCGCTCGCGGGGGGACAGCGCGGCCAGCGCCTGCTGCCCGGGCTCCGCGGCGGAACCGTCGTCGCGCAGGCTGCCCATCAGCCGGGACGTGGTGGCCGGGTCCAGCATCGACTGCCCCGAGGCGACGGTACGGACGGCCGAGACCAGGTCGGAGCCCTTGATCTGCTTCAGCACATAGCCCGCGGCCCCGGCCATGATCGCGTCGAGCAGCGCGTCGTCGTCATCGAACGAGGTCAGCATCAGGCAGGCCAGCCCCGGCATCCCGGAGCGCAGCTCACGGCAGACCGTGATGCCGTCACCGTCGGGCAGGCGGACGTCCAGGACCGCGACGTCCGGCCGCAGCGCGGGGCCGCGGGCCAGCGCGTGGTCGGCGGTCCCCGCCTCGCCGACGACCTCGATGTCCGGCTCCGCGTCCAGCAGGTCCTGGACGCCGCGCCGCACCACCTCGTGGTCGTCGAGCAGAAACACCCTGATGGGGGACTGCGGTGAGAACTGCCGTACCTCGCTCATGCCGGACCTTCACCTGTCGTCAACGGGCTCGGGCTCTGATCATCGCCCCGTCGTGGGCTCACTGCCGGGCGTTGGTCGAGGAGTCGAGGGCGCCGGCGTCCAGCAGCTGACGGCCCAGCGCCAGCAGCGCGCGCCCTGCCGCGTACTCGTCCCCGATCTCGGGCACCGGCCTGTCGTGCGGGTTGCGGTGGGCGCTGGTCCTGCTGACCAGCCGGTTGTTCTCCGTGTCGAGCACCGCGTGGACGACGGTGGTGTCCGCGTCCTGCTCGAAGATGTCCAGTCGCAGGTTCCATGTCCTGGTGTGCCCGGCCGTGGTCGCGGTCGCGTTCGTCATGACGTACCTGCCCTTCGCTGCGGATCCTTCGGCGGTGGGGTGGTGACCACCCGGCCCCCACCGCCGAGGGGACCATCCCGAGTCCAGCCAACTCCCCTCCGGCCCGACGGGCTAGGGCCGACCGGCCCCCTCGTGCCGCTCCGCCGACCACGTACCCCTCCCGGGCGCGGCCGCCTGCTCCGTCCGGGGAAGGGCCGCTGGCCCGTTCGGCACTCCCTCGGTGTCGCGGGCGGCGCATTGGCTGGAGGATCGGCTGTGGTGCCGACCTCCGGAGGGAGACGACGTGTCGCTCTGGCATCTGCGGGACTTCCACGACGACGACCTCGACCAGGCCATCCAGCTCTGGGACCAGGGGCGGCAGGCGGATCCACCGGCCCCCGTGTTCCCCGTGTCCGAGGTGGTGACCGCCGCGCGGGGCGGCCAGCCCGCCGTGGTCGCCGTCGTCGGCGACGAGGTCGTGGGCATGATCGTGGCCCGGTACGAGGGCGAGCGCGCGTGGATCCTGCTGGTCGCGCTGTCCGGGCGCTGGCGCAACCGGGGACTGGGCAGCGCGCTGATCGCGGAGGTCGAGCGGAGGCTGCGCGGTACGGGAGCGCGCCGGTTCTGCGCCCTGCTGCCTCCCGACTCCACCGGGACGGCGGCGCTGGAGCACAGCGGCTACCGGCCCCGGAGCGGGATGGTCTACTTCGAGAAGGTGGAGCATCTGGGCGCCTCGGACGCCGGGCTGCTCGCCGAGCTGGGCGGGCGGCTGCTGCCCACCGGGCTCTGGGACCAGCTCGCGGGCATGCGCGAGGCGAAGGAGGCGATCGAGAAGCGGATCGTGCTGCCGCTGGTCGAGCCGGAGGTCGCGGAGCGCTTCGGGGTCTCCCCTCCGAAGGCGGTGATCCTCTTCGGGCCCCCGGGCACCGGCAAGACGAGCTTCGCGAAGGCGGTCGCCTCGCGCCTGGCCTGGCCGTTCGTCGAGCTGTTCCCCTCGCGGCTGGCGGCGGGCGGCGACGGTCTCGCCGCCTCGCTCCGCGCCACCTTCGCCGACCTGGCGGAGCTGGAGAGCGTGGTGCTCTTCATCGACGAGGTCGAGGAGATCGCCGCGGCCCGCTCGGGCGGCGCGGTGGACCCCGGCCACGGTGTCACCAACGAACTGCTCAAACTGATCCCGACGTTCCGCGACGGCGACAGCCGGCTGCTGATCTGCGCCACCAACTCGCTGAGCACCCTGGACGCGGCGTTCCTGCGTCCCGGCAGGTTCGACTACATCCTCCCGGTGGGGCCGCCCGACGACGCGGCCCGCGAGGCGATCTGGCGTCGCTACCTCGGCGCCCAGGCCGCGGGCGTCGCCCTGGGCCCGCTCGTGGCCGCCAGCGCGATGTTCACGCCCGCCGACATCGAGTTCGCCGCCCGCAAGGGTGCCCAGCGGGCCTTCGAGCGGGAGGTCTCCGAGCGGGCGGGCGCACCGGCCAGCACGGACGACTACCTGGCGGCGATCGCGGACACCCGCCCCACCCTCACCCAGGCGTCCCTCGACGGCTTCCACGAGGACATCGCACACCATCTGCGCACCTGAGGTCCGCGTCCGACGCCGGTGCCCGACTCCCGCGCCTGACGCCTTGACGCCTGACGCGGCCTAGAGGGACAGGCCCAGCCCGTCGCACAGGGCGGTGATCCCGGTGAGGAGTGCCTGGCGGTCCTCCGGCGCCATGTGCTCCATGGCGCCGCGCAGTGCCTGCTCCCGGCGGTGCCTGATGCGGTGCAGGTGCTCGGTGCCCGCGTCGGTGAGTTCCAGCTGCACTTCGCGGCGGTCCTGGGGGCGGGGGGTTCTGCGCAGGAACCCGGCGGCCTGGAGGCGGTCGCACAGACGGGTGACGGAAGGGGCGGCGGCCGAGAGGCGCTGCCCGAGCGTGCCGAGGTTGATGCCGGGCTCGCGTTCCACGATGTACAGCACCCGGGTCTGGGCGACGGACAGCGGAGCGGTGCCGAACTCGCCACGCCGGCTCTCCCAGGCGACTTCGAGGAGCTCCAGGGCCCGCCTGACCTCGGGCACGGCCGCCTGCTGGTGGGCGGCGGTGGGGGCCTCGTTCATGTGACACTCCCGAGTGGGCCGTACACGCCCGTTCCGGCTGGTCGACGCGGGCAGTCGCACCATCGAAGATATGCGAAGGAAAGGAGGATCGGTAGCGGTGGAAAGACCCGGTGCGGTGGAGCGTCGTCTGCGGGAGTCGGCGCCTCATGAGATCTTCGACGCGCTCCGCTCGCTGATCGAGCGCCGCCATCAGGCATCCGCGGTGGAGCTGCTGATGGCGGACTACGCCATGACCAGGCTGCAGCCCGTCGGGGTGCTGCCGCACACACGTCCGGCGGTGCCGGTGCACGGCACGGCCCCGGGAGAGGCGTTCGGCACCCAGCAACCCGAGTACGTACGCGACGGCTCATCGGTGACCGTGCTTCTGCCGGTCAGCGTCCGCGGCGACCGGCTGGGGGTGCTGAGCGTCACCCTGCCCGCCGCGGCGGGTGACCGACCCACGACGGAGGTCCTGGCGGACCTGCAGGAGTGCGCCGACGCGCTGGCGCACGAGATCGTCGTGGCCGAGCGGGACACGGACCTGTTCCTGCAGGCGCGGCGCGCCGAGCGGCTGACCCTGGCGGCCGAGATGCAGTGGCAGCTGCTGCCCGGGCGCTCGTGCTCCCGCCCCGAGTACAGCCTCGGTGCCCAACTGGAGCCCGCGTACGCCATCTTCGGCGACAGCTTCGACTGGTCCGCCGCGGCGGACGACCTGTACCTGACGGTGAACAACGGCATGGGCGAGGGGATTGACGCCGCGCTGCTGACCAACCTCGCCGTCAACGCGCTGCGCAACGCCCGCCGCGCCGGTCTGGCCCTCAGCGACCAGGCGTACCTGGCCGACCAGGCGATCTACGGGCAGCACCGGGGGGAGCAGTATCTGTCGGCGCTGCTGCTCAGGTTCCGGCTCCCCACCGGGGACGTGGAGATCATCGACGCCGGCTCGCCCCGCATATGGCGGTTGCGGGGGGAGACCGTCGAGGTGATCGAGCTGGAGCAGCAGATGCCGCTGGGCATGTTCCAGGACACCGTCTATGTGCCGCAGCACTTCACGGTCGCCCCGGGGGACCGGCTGCTGTTCATCAGCGACGGGGTCTACGACGCCCTGTCCCCGGTCGGTGAGAAGTACAGCCTGCACGCGCTGGCCCGGTCGATCCTCGGCACGCACGAACTGCCCGCTGCGCAGGTGCCCAGGGCGATGCTGGAGCAGCTGCTGGGCCACCGCGGGGCGGGCCCGGCCGTCGACGACTCGCTGGTGATGTGCCTGGACTGGCACGGCCGCCCGGCCGCGGACTGAGGCGCCCGCCCTCGCCCGCCCCGGCGCGGGCGAGGGGGGGCGGGTTGTGGACGCGAGCGTTCCTGCGGAATACTTGCCGCCAGGCAAATATTCTCCACAGGGAAAGGGCGGTGCGGCTCGCTGTCGGCGGGCCCCTTCATGGGCTCATTCGAGGGATTCTCCGCAACGACCACGGTCCGGCAGCCCACGCCGGACCTGTGGGCTCTGGCGCCCTGCCCCCTCATCATGGCCGACGACGCCGGTGTCGTGGTGGACGCCAACGCCGCGGCCACTGCTCTGCTGGGCGCCGCGGTGCCCGGAGCGCCCCTGGCGCAGGCGGTTCCCGGCTGGCTGTCGCGGGCCCACGGGGAAGCGGTGGACCGGGTACGAGCGGCGTCCGGCGACGGCCGGGACGCCGGCCCTCTGCCGCCTGTGCCGGGAACCATCGGCGAGCGCGAGGTCGACGCCCACCCCGTCCCCGGCCCGGACGGGGTGGTGGCGTGGTGGCTCACCGACGCGACCGGCCGGCGCACGGCCGAGGAGGAGCTGGCGGCCGAGCGGAAGCGCACCCGGTTCCTCGCGGAGTCGTCCAATGTGCTGCTGGCCTCGCTGAACACCGACAAGTGCGTCGCCGCCACCGTGCAACTGGCCGCCGACCACCTGGCGGACGCGGCGGTCGTCGTCCGTCCGCCCTCCCGGGGCAAGCTGCCCGTCGCGCACGCCGTCACGGGCCAGGAGGTGGCCCGCACCCAGGTGACGGCCGTGCCGGACCAGCTCCCGGGCCTCAGCGAGGCATTGGAGGGCTTCCCCCCGGTGCCTTCCCGCTGGATCGACCCCGCACTGCTGCCGGAATGGATACTCCCGCCGGGATTCCCCGGACCGGTCGGCTCGGTCGTGATCACCCCGCTGCCCGGCCACGGCGAGCCCGCCGGAGCCCTGATACTGCTCCGGGGTACGGGCCGGGGGCAGTTCAGCGAGCGCGAGGAGGTCTTCGCCCGGCTGTTCGCCGCCCGGGCCGGCGCCGCGCTGTCCGCGGCCCGCCTCTACAGCGAGCAGAGCGCCATAACGCGCACCCTGATGCGTGACCTGCTGCCGCCGCGGTTGCACCGGCTCAACGGCGTGGAGTTCGCCGGCGGCTACCGGCCGGCGAAGGCCAGCGAGTGGGTCGGCGGCGACTTCTACGACGTCCACCCCGGCGCGACCGAGGCCGACGCGTCACTGGTGATCCTGGGCGACGTCTGCGGCAAGGGTCTGGAAGCCGCCGTACTGACCGGCAAGATCCGCAACACGCTGCAGGCGCTGACGCCCATGGCCCACGACCACGGACAGATGCTGCGCCTGCTCAACACCTCCCTGCTCACCTCCCACCACACCCGCTTCGCGACCCTGGTGATCGCCTCGGTCCAGCGCGCGGGGGACCAGGTACGGCTGCGTCTCACCGCGGCGGGCCACCCCGCCCCCCTGGTGGTCCGCCGCGACGGCACCGTGGAGGAGGTCCCCACCCACGGCACCCTGATCGGCGCCCTCAGGACGATCGAGGCGAACTCCGTCGACACCGTCCTGCGGCCGGGGGAGACCTGCCTGCTCTACACCGACGGATTCACCGAGGCCCGCGGGGGGCCGCTCGGCGACGAACTCTTCGGCGAGGAGCGGCTGAAGCAGGCGCTGGCCGACTGCGACGGCATGCCCGCGGAAGCCGTCGTCGAGCGGGTGCAGATGCTCGTCTCGCAGTGGCTGCGGGACGGTCTCCACGACGACATGGCCGCCGTCGCGATCAGCGCCCCCACAGCGCCCTCCGGCGCCGTGAACGGCCGCATCCAGGGCAGGCGGACCGCATGACCACCATGCTTTCGTCCGCCGACGGCATCCCGGCCCTGTTCGAGGATCTGTGGACCGCGGTGACCGGCCGCGACGAGTACCGGGCCGCCGCACTCGTCGTCGGCGCGCTGGAGAGCGGCACCGACCCGGAGACGGTCCTGCTCGACCTCATCGCCCCCGTGCAGGCGAAGGTCGGCGCCGAGTGGGCGGCCAACCGCCTGACCGTGGCCCAGGAGCACGCCGCCAGCGCCATCACCGAGCGGGTCATCGGCGCGCTCGCCCACCACCCCGCCACACGCGTCCCGCCCCGCAGGGGCCGTATCACCGTGGCGTGTGTGGACCAGGAATGGCACGTGCTCCCCGCCCGGATACTCTCCGAGGTGCTCTCGCTGCGCGGATGGCGGGTCGACTTCCTCGGCGCGCAGGTGCCCGCCCCGCACCTCATCGCCCACCTGCACTCCACCGGCGCCGACGTGGTCGCGCTCTCGTCCTCGATCCCCACCCGGCTGCCCGCGGCCCACGCCGCGATCACCGGCTGCCAGGCCATCGGGGTTCCCGTCCTCGCCGGAGGCGCCGCCTTCGGCCCCGACGGCCGCTACGCGCGCCAGTTCGGTGCCGACGCCTGGGCCCCCGACGCGCGGGCGGCGGCGCGGCGGCTCGCCGACGGCATCCCGGCCCCCGACCTGGCCGCGGGCCGGCAGCAGATCGACGACCTGCCCCACCTCGCCGACCAGGAGTACTCCGTGGTCGTCCGCTCACAGCGGCAGCTGGTCAAGGAGGTCCTCACGCGACTGGACGACCTGCTGCCCGCGATGGCCGACTACACCTCCCAGCAGCGCGAGCGCACCGCGGAGGACATCGCGCACATCGTCGAGTTCCTCACCGCGGGCCTCTACACCGACGACGACGACCTCTTCACCACCTTCATCGCCTGGACCGCCGACATCCTCACCGCACGCCGTGTCCCCGCCGCCTCCCTGCGGCCCGTCCTCGGCGTCCTGGCGGCGGAGCTCAAGGACTTCCCCCGGGCGCACCGGATGCTGGAGGCGGCCCGCCGCACCCTGGACGGCGCCCCGGCACAGGTCACGCCCTAGGGACTGTCCCAGGTCGGTGCGAGCGGCACCTGCCAGAGCAGGCGGGTGCCTCCGGCGGGGCCGGGGCCGGCCTCGAAGCGGCCGCCGAGCCGCTCGGCCCGCACCGCCAGATTGCGCAGGCCGCTGCGGACGGCGTTCGCGGGCAGGCCGACGCCGTTGTCCGTGACGGTCACGGTCAGGGTTCCGCCGGCGACGAGGATCGACACCTCGGTGGTGGTCGCCCGGGCGTGGCGGGTGACGTTGGACAGGGCCTCGCCCAGGACGGCGACGGCGTCCTCCGTGATCGGCGGCGGCACATCGGTGTCCAGCAGCCCCTCCATCCGCAGCACGGGGGTGAAGCCGAGGCCGGGTGCGGCGCGCTCGACGCTCGCGGCGGCCCGCGAGCGCAGACTCCGCGGCCGCCGCTCGGCGTCCTTGGCCCGCAGCCCGAAGATCGTGGAGCGGATGATCTTGATCGTCTCGTCCTGGTCGTCCACCGCCCGCAGCAGCCGCTCGGTCGCCTCGGGGTGGTCGACGAAGCGCAGGGCGCTCTGCAGCGTCATCCCCGTCGCGAAGAGCCGCTGGATGGCCAGGTCGTGCAGGTCCCGGGCGATACGGTCGCGGTCCTCCAGTACGGCGAGCTGCTCGGCGGACCTGCGGCGCTCGCTGAGCTGCAGGGCCAGGGCGGCCTGGCCCGCGAAGCCCAGCAGGGGTACGCACTCGGCGTCGGTGAACGGCGCCGCTCCCTCCCTGCGGGCCAGCAGAAGCGCGCCCCGGGCCCCCTCGTCGGTGACCATGGGCACGGCCACGGCGGGCCCGAGGCCGTTGAAGCGCGGTGGCCCCGCCGTCACCCGGGGGTCCTTCTGCACCTCGACCGTGGTGATCGGCTTCCCCGCGGTCATGGCCGCGCCCATGAAGGAGCCCTCACGCGGCAGTGTCAGCTTCCGGTGGTCGTCGGCGTCGGTACCCGCGGCGATCATCACCCGGAGGTCCGTGCTGTTGTCGACGGGGAGCGCGATGACGCCCAGATCCGCGGCGCCGATGGTCCTGGCGTGCCGGACGATCCCGTCGAGCACGTCCATCTCGTCCGCGCCGGACAGGAGGCTGGCGACGATGTCGGCGTTGGCCTCCATCCACCGCTGCCGGTCCCGGGCCGCCTGGTAGAGCCGGGCGTTCTCGATCGCGATGCCGGCCGCCACGGCGAGCGTCTGCAGGACGGTCTCGTCCTCCACGTCGAACTCTCCGCCGCCCCGCTTCTGCGTCAGGTACAGATTGCCGAAGACCTCGTCCCGTACCCGGATGGGCACGCCGAGGAAGGTGTGCATCGGCGGATGGTGGGGCGGAAAACCGTAGGACGCGGGGTGGTCGCCGATCTCCCGCAGACGCAGCGGCTCCGGGCGCCGGATCAGCTCGCCCAGGATGCCGTGCCCGGACGGCAGCGGCCCGATGGCCCTGCTCTCCTCCTCGGAGACGCCCACCGTGAGGAACTGCGACAGCCGGTCCCCCTCGACGACGCCCAGCGCCCCGTACTCCGCGTCGACCAGCACCACCGCCGACTCGACGATCTTCCGCAGCACCTGCGGCAGATCGAGCTCACGGCCTACCGCCAGCACCGCTTCGAGCAGGTCGTGCACACGCTTCTGCGTGCCGCGCACCGCGTCGATCCGTACCTGCAACTCGTCCAGCAGCTGGTCCAGACGCAACCGCGGCAGGTGCCCGCTCTCCTCGCCCACTCGCGCCCTCCAGCCGCACCTGACGTCACCCAGGGTTCCGCCTGCTTCCACGGTAACGGCGTGACGACCGGGCCGCCGGGCGCAGGAGGCGCCCCGGCCGGTTCAGGACCGGCCCTTGTCCGGGCGGCCGTGGGACTCGGCCGACCACAGGGGTTCCACGACGCGCCACTCGCGCTGCCAGCGGACGAGGCGCCATCTGTCGACGACCACGCCCAGCAGGCGCAGCGCGGCCCAGACCAGGAGGCCGCCGACGAGGGCGGTGCTGGTGACGGCCATGGCGGCGGTCTGCAGCCGGGCGTCATGGGGTGGGGGGACGATCCGGCCGCTGTGGTTGTCCACGTAGACGGGCAGGCGGGTGCCGACCGGGGTCCCGGGGCGGACGCGGGTGAGGGCGGCGTAGGGGTGGTGGCCCGGGTCGGTGATCCGCACCGGGACCGGGACGAGCGGGGCGCCGGTCATGGTGTCGGGCCTGCCGGTCGTGGTGGCCGTGGCCGGGTGGCGGTCGGCGGCCTGCGCGTGCGAGGAGTGGACGGCGGCGTGATAGGCCGAGGAACCGGCGGCGAAGGCCGCCCACGGCAGCAGCAGCGCCGCCAGCAGGAGGAGCAGCCGCCCCGTCCAGGCCTGGACCCGGTCGGCGCCGCGCCGCAGCGGGTTCGCGTCGGTCTGCAGGTCACCGGCGAGCGTGCCCCCGTAGCGCCGCCTGTGCGGTTCCCAGTCCGACATCGCGTTCACCCCGGTCACCCGTGGCTGGTCTGCACCCACTCACCAGCTTGCGCCGCCCGCGCCCGCCGTTCCCAGGGCCGGATGGCCCCCACTTCGGGACCGGGTGTGACGGTTCGGAGAGCGCGGGGGAACACCTGTGCGCCACGGCGATGAGTTTCGGCCGCCCGACGGGTCAACCAGTGGCATCAAGACCGATCCGGAGGTGTGGAGCGTGCGAAAGATCGTTGTGTACGAGCTGTTGTCCCTCGACGGGGTCGCCGAGGACCCGGACAGTTTCGTCGCCGCATGGGACGAGGAGATGGACGCGAACCTGGGCACGGTGATCGCGACACAGGACGCGGTCGTCCTCGGCCGCCGCAGCTACACCGAGTGGGCGCGGTTCTGGCCGGGCAGCGACATCCAGCCGTTCGCGGACTTCATCAACGGGGTCGCGAAGTACGTGGCGACCTCGACGCCGCTTGACGGCGGCTGGGCCCGTGCGACGGCGTTCGACGGCGGGCTGGTCGACGGCGTCCGGGAGCTCAAGCGGCAGCCCGGCGGTGACATCGGCGTGCACGCGAGCATCTCCGTCGCGCGGGCGCTGCTGGCCGCCGACGTGGTCGACGAACTCAGGCTCGTCATAGCGCCGAGGGTCGCCGGCCAAGGACGACGGCTCCTCGACGGCCTGCCGGCGATCCGGCTCGAACCGATCGAGAGCGAGATGACGCCGACCGGGCACCTGCTCATCGGCTACCGCGTGGTGCGGGAACACGGGGAGGCCCCCGCGTCCTGACGGCGGGCGGTCGGCCCGGGACCTCGCGAGGTCCCGGGCCGACACGGGACAGATGGCTGTCCTTCCGCGGTCCGAGGATCGCCGGGGCGTGGTCCAGTTCGG